>CAZGSC010000098.1:0-12872 GCA_964528325.1 uncultured Chloracidobacterium sp.
GACAGATCATGCAATAGTCGATCTCATAAAGCGCGTCGCGCATCGTGCCGCGATCGTCGGTCAGCTTAAAACCATCCCGTTTACGCAGATGTTCGTCGGCACCGCGCATTATGTTGTGCAATTTCGGTTCGGGATGGATCAGATGAACGAGATTTTGATAATCAAGCGGGTGCGGCGTTTTAAAGCAGTACCACTTTTTCGATTTTTTAAAGAATGCGACGGCTGACCAAGCTTCGACGAGACTGAGAGCGGCTTTGACAACCAAAAGATCGCCGGTTTCTTTGTGTTCGAGAATAAATTTGGTGAAAAGCTTGCCGAATGCATCGTCTTTTAGTTTTTCGTACGCGGTATTTATTTTCGTTATCGTGCCAGTAACTCCCGGGTCGATTTCCGCAGCCTTGTCGCCATCGCTCGCGGCCTTGGTAAGAACTTCTTCCGCGTCCAGCAGTCGGCACGCCATCTCGGCAATTGAGAGCTCCTCGTCGCGGACGAGCGTTTCGTCAAAAGCGGTATTTCGCAACTCTATCAACGCACGCCATAATTCAGCCTCGTTGAGTTCGGCAAGTTGGTCCGCCTTGTATTTTTTGATCGCACGCCGCTGGACAAAGAATTTGAATTTCCAGACAGGATTCTGAACGAGGACATCTCTCCCTAACTCGGTCCTCTCACGGCTGATGCTGAAGAGTCGAGCGATAAATTCGGAGAGATATGGAGCAGAGTCGGTTAATATTTTGGATTCGACCTTTCGTTCATAGCCAACACCTCGCGAAGCGATGTACTTCGTCAGTGCCGAATGCAGCACAGCGTCGTCCTTTTCGATACCGGCGTAAAACCGCTCAGCTAGTTCCTTGAGTTTTACAGCGTCAAAAAGATCGGAGAATCGAAAGCCCTCTACACCAAGTTCAAAGTCATTTTGCCCGCCGGTTTCGTCAAATTTCGTCATACAAGCCTTATTGCCCAATATTCGTTACAAAGGGCAAATGAACAATATATCACCGCGTTAGCACCACTATCAAAGACGGCCTCGATGCAACAAATGGGCGCAACTCGCGTGCGAACGTGGTAGAATCGATGTTACAGAGACTATTTTTGGTGAAAAACGGTGCTGAATATGGTATAAAGCAAGTTCGCGCCGAATGACCATGTAGGATTTGCGATTTTTGCAGTATGGAAAACGACCAACGGTTGACGCCGTTACCGATAACAAAAGATCTACAACCGGCTCACGTTGAGTATCCGGGAGCGTATTCGTCTTACGATAACGCGCTCGACAGCAAGCGTTCGATCAGACAGTACTTCAATATCGTCTACAAACGCCTGCCGATCATTTTGGCGATCACGATATTGACCACCTCGGCTGCAGCCCTTTATTCGTTCCGCCAGCCTTCTGTCTATGAGGCACATGCCTCTATGATCATTGAGCCGCGCAAGGTCCCACAAACCCAAAAGGATGCGATCAACATCAATTTTGGTGATAATCAGCAATATTACAACACCCAGCTTGAGCTTCTTAAGAATCCGGACCTGATGAAGCGCGTCGTCATTTCGCTCGGCCTTCATCGTGACGCAAATCTTTTCGGCGAACAGGATCGCGGTATTTTGGCGGGCATTCGTTCGTTGTTTTCAGGCGGTCAAAAAACGGAGAATCCTGAGAATTCGCTGCCGGTCGTCAGCGACACCTCGCCCGGTACAGCCAAAAATGGCCAGATCCAGCTAACGCCCGAGGAAAGTACGCGGGCAGAGCTATATGCGACGATCCTTGTAAGCGGGCTGCGGGTCGAACCGATGATGAATACTAATATCGTAAACATCAGCCTGCAGAGTTCGAATCCGTCCGTTGCTGCCAAGGCAGCCGACCGCGTAGCCGAACTTTTTATTAAAGAAGACGCCGATCGCGAGACGTCTGGCGCGCAGAAGGCATACGAAGATCTTGGAGCGTCGATCGAAGAGTTAAAAGGCACTATTGCCCAGCAGGAAAACGACCTCATCGCAGAGATGAAATCGGGCAATCTGCCGCTCGTCGAAGGGGGCAACGGCCTTAGAGCAGATAACCTTAAGATATTGCAGTCGCAAAGAAATGACGCCCAACTTGAGGTCGAAAGGCTTAATGCGATGTACAATGCTGCGGTCGAGGCCAGCGAAAAGGGCGATATTCTTTCGATCGTAGGCGATAACAAAGCGATACAGGCCGCCCGGAGTGCGAACCTCGCCAGAAAGGTCGATCTCGAAAAACGTATCGAGGACCTCGACCGGCGCATTGACGAAAGGCAGCAAAAGCGCGAAGAGCTGTTGGTAAAGTACACCACAGAACATAAGAGCATAAAGCAGATCGACGCCGAGATCGTGACTCTCAATAGCCAAAAGGAGCGCGTTAATCAGGAAGTGTCGGAAAAGATCACGTCCGAAGGCACTATTCTTGAGAAGGCTGCGGAGAAAGAGGTGCTTGCCAGCCTGCGTTCGCAATTGGCGGCTTCGCAGCAGCGACTTTCACGCGCAGTCGGTGCCTTCGATGCCGCTGCTGCAAAAGCAAATATCGAGGGCCAGGTCGAAACAAAACTCACGACATTGAGAGACGGCCTCAAAAACAACCGCGATCTGCTGAATACCTACACACAGCGTCAGAAGGAACAGGAATTGGCTCTTTCAAGCGGCCGGCCGGACAATATCTCGGTTCAGAATCACGCAATGACGCCGTCCTCTCCGATCGGGCCGCAGCGCGGGCGAAATATTCTCGTTGCACTTCTTTTGTCGTTTGCGGCAGGCATAGGCCTCGCGTTTTTGCTTGATTATCTTGATGATTCGGTGCGAACGTCCGACGACGTGAGCCGCCACCTCGGCCTGCCGACGCTGGCGCTGATTCCGCATTACCTCAACACTGACAAACGAAAGCTGCTCACGGGCATCAACGGGAACGGAGCCTCGGCACCGTCTGCTCTCATCACGATGGACGACCGTCATTCGCCAATGGCAGAGGCATATCGCCATTTGCGAACGTCACTTCTGTTCTCGTCCGCCGGCAAGCCGCCGCAAACGATACTTGTCACGTCGTCACAACCGTCAGAAGGAAAAACAACCACTGCGATCAATACGGCAATTACACTCGCTCAATCCGACGCCGATGTTGTGATAATCGACTGCGATCTTCGCCGCCCTCGTCTTCACAGCCATTTTGGATTTGAGAATACGAAAGGTCTGACGAACTATCTGTCCGGCGACAAAGACACCGAAAATCTGATCCGCACTTATCCTGATCTGCCGCGGCTGAAGGTCATCACAAGCGGCCCAATACCGCCAAATCCGGCCGAGCTGCTCAGCTCGAACGAGATGCGCAATCTGCTGCAGTTTCTCAGCGGCAGATTCAAGCATGTCATCATCGATTCGCCTCCTGCGATCTCGTTCACCGACGCTTCGATCCTGTCGACACTCGTCGACGGCGTTATCCTTGTCGCGATGGCGAATAAGAGTTCGATCCATCTGATGCGCCAATTCAAACAACGTGTCAACGCTATCGGTGCCCGCATCTACGGCGTTGTCCTCAACGGCATCAAAGCAGGTTCGATGGAATACGATTATTACGGATCGGGCTATTACAAATACTATTCGCAAAGCGATGACGACGAATCAACACCCTATTTAGAAGAACAAGAAAGGGCAAATGCCGAAGCGGCAGGGAAATAGTCTGAAAGATCTGTCACACGCTCGTATCTAAAAGCTTGCCATACATTTCGCGATAATATTCGCGATACTCACCGCTGCGAATGTGATCGACCCAATCCTGATTCGCCTTGTACCAGTCGATAGTTTGCGCCAGGCCGATTTTCCACGTGACCTCAGGTTTCCACCCAAGTTCGCACTCAGTTTTGGTCGCGTCGATCGCGTATCGCCGGTCATGGCCGAGGCGATCTGTGACAAACTTGATAAGGCTGTGCGGCTTGCCAAGAGCGTCAAGAATGGCGGTGACGACATCGATATTCTCTTGTTCGTTCCGCGCTCCGATGTTGTATGCCTCGCCGGAGACTCCTTTTTCATAAGCGAGCCAGACCGCCGCACAATGGTCCTCGACAAATATCCAATCACGCACGTTTCGCGCGTCGCCATAAACCGGCAGCGGCTCATCGTTCATAGCGTTTGCGATCATCAGCGGAATTAATTTTTCAGGAAATTGACGCGGCCCGTAATTGTTGCCGCACCGAGTAATCACGGTGTCGATGCCAAATGTTTCGCGGGCGGCTCTCACGAGCATCTCAGCCGAAGCCTTTGAGGCAGCATAAGGTGAATTTGGTGCAAGCGGCGAAGCCTCTGTAAAAAATTCGTTTGTGCCTTCCTTGAGGCTGCCCATCACCTCATCGGTCGAAATTTGGACAAAACGCCTTACACCTTTCTCGCGAGCAGCGTCGAGCAAGACCTGCGTGCCAATTATATTTGTGCTCAAAAATTCGCCCGCCGAAATGAGGCTCCTGTCAACGTGCGTTTCGGCGGCAAAATTAAATATCGCATCACAGTTTTTCGGAAGCGCCCCTATGACGGCTTGCGCGTCGCAAATATCACCTTTAATAAATTGATGCCGGCTGTCGTCTACACCACTGAGATTTTCGAGATTTCCCGCATAGGTCAGCGCGTCAAAATTGACGATCTGTGTGTCACCGGTACGCTCCAGAACCATCCTCACAAACGCCGACCCAATAAACCCCGCGCCGCCTGTGACGAAAATCGTCTTCATAGGAATATTTAGCCACAGAGTTCACAGGGTTTACAGAGAAAAAATAAGGCAAAGTGGATCGTTAGAATTATCTCTTTCTTGTCTCGGTGTCCTCTGTGATCTCTGTGGTGAATTTCTTTAGCGTTCCAGCCGCCGCATTTGTTCGAGCATCTCGTCCGCATAACGCTTTGGCGAATCGATATTTTTAAGCACAACTTTGCCGCCTTCTTCGCTGGCGTTGTCGATGATCAGATCGCCAATACCCAAAAGCCGCTGCCACGGCGTCGCCGATATGGTCACATCCTGTATCCGTCTGATCGGCACGTTGCGCGTGTTGCGTGAAATAAAACCCGAATCGATCTCCAACTTAGATTCCGCCAGCGTGTAACGTACAAATTTCTGCTTAAGATGATAAAAGGCCGGCACCAAAAACAGCAGGAGTCCCAAAATGACAGCGACCCATATCGGCACATAGCTCGAAAGAAGAGAGCTTATCAAGCCAACAAACAGAATTGCGACGATCGCGACACCGATATAGCCCGCCTTAACAAACTTTATCGTCGGAGCGATCGCAAAGATCTCTCTTTCCGCCGCGCCGTTTACACTCGCAGGGCTTTGACTTTGGACATTGGACGTTGGACTTTGAGGAACAGTGGACATTGGGCTTCGCGAAGCTACGCGTGTTTCCGTCTCCGCTATTGCCACGCCGCATTTCCTGCAAAACGCCGCCGTCTCCGAATTGTCCGCTCCGCACTTTTCGCAATACATCTAGCAAAATGATAACCCAACAGAAAGCGAATAGTGAACAATGAACAGCGAACAGTGAAGAGTTTTCCGCTGACGGGGTGGTTCTCTCTTAACTTTCCATTTTCAATTTTCCACTTTCCATTTATCTCGCGCCTCTGCCGACCTTGGTCGCGCTGACGAGATCGAGCCTTAGAACGCCGTCGTCGTCAAACTGAATATTGTTAAAGAGCAGAGTACCGCGCGTTCTGATGCCAAATTGCTGGCAGAACGCGCCTGCCTGGATGACCTTGTTTTTGCCGTTCGAGCCGTGCGGCTTTACGACAAAGGAGCTTTTGTTTTCCGCCGTCGCCGGGAGCATTCCGATCGTGCGGTGCATCTTGTCTATCTTCAGCTCGACAAAGCCGGGCTCGCCCAGCAGGCGAAAGGCGGCGTTATTCAAATAAAATCCGCTGTGCTTGTTTATCGTGATGCGCGGCTCGAGCCGCGAGAAACGGCTATACTGTCTGCCCTTGAACTCGAGCCACTCGACCTCCTCCGGCTTGGGCGCCTCGGCTGTCAACTCCTCGATCGTCTTGTCCGGAAACGTCCCAAATATTGTTCTCATGTGTGTATTTTCTCCTATCGTGTAAATTCGCGTAGGTGAATATATGTAGCATAAATGCAACATTATTTCAAGGAAGATGCTGCGCCGCATCGGCAAGCGCAAATAACCCCACGAGCGTCCTATCGGACGCTCGTGGGGTCAAAACTCAGTAAGCGTTCTTGATTAAGGCGCTTTTACTGATTTACCATTCTCTGCCATAAAATCCGCAAATTTCGCCCAACTAAGACGTTTCTTGTTTACGTGATTGCCTTTTGGAAGCCATTCGATATTCCCCTTACTAATCAAAAGCGTTCCAATTTTTCCTTCATCCGATTTCACCACAATTTCAAAGTCCTTATGGGCGACTACGGCTGTATCAATTTTTACCCTTACTTCGTGCTTCATCCATTCTCCTATTATTCTTATTTAGTTTTGTAAAAAGGTTGCGCCAAAAGTGTCCTTTCGGCGCTCCCGGTTATTTCATCTTATTGCGCAGGTACGTCTCGAAAATTGAGCGAGCCTGTTGATAAAACAATTGTTGTTTTCCTACGGTTTGCGGATCGTAGTTGGCAATCTTTATTCCGTTCACGTATTGTTCCATTTCCAATTCGCTCAGGTCGATCGTCAACGGTTCCACTTTCCAAGACAGGCTTTCCTGCTGTTCGTCTATATGAATCAACTCCATTACCCCCGTTAGAAGTGGATACACAAATCCAGGTGGATATGTGTAGTCACTTGTTCGAGTCCGAAATATCGACAGCTTTGATTTTTTGTCATCCACTGACTTGATTCGCCCAAAGCCAGGAGAAACGGAGTTGTACATATATGGAAATTCTGCGAAAAGCTTGTCGAAGAAAAGCATTATGTCACTTACCATCTTCAGTCCAGAGCTGACATAGGAATCTTCTAGAATGTGCTTCCCTTGATTTTTCGAACTTATCGACGTGTTGCCCAAGACCGAATTAAAAAAATCGACACATTTGCTTTTCTGAGAATAGACATTCACGATGTTGAACTGATTAACATCATCAGGAAGACAGCCTCTCTCCTGTAAAAATGAAAGAGGGATCGACGCCATACTGATTACTTCTTCAGATTTGATTTTACCCGCTTCGCCGCTCTTCCAGATCACTTCGAATTGGCCGTTAAGAGCCTGTTTCAGATCATCGTACAGACCCACTTTGTTCCCTTTTGCCGTTTCGTTAAGCTGAACGTTATTGTTTCGAGCAGAGCATATTTCAGCGATGTAGTCATAATACTCATCCAATGCTCCATCCTCGTCCCCGGGAAACAATATTTCAATTGGGATTGAAAAAGAGGGGAAATCTGAAGAATTCCCTTCAAATGCCTCTACAATTTCATCGTAGTTTGCATCCCAGAACTGCTTGCACTCTGCCCAAGTCGAGAATTTCTTATCAAAGAGCTTACTCGCAATGAACATTGCGATTGCAAGAGTGTTGTGTCCCCCGTCCATGATTCCTTCATGATCGGTGTTCTCTAATGAGATTCGAATGCGGTTCCGTTCGAAAAATTCACAGTTTTCAGTGGCCAAAAGAATTCCTTTTGACTTCAACCAAAATAGTTCAGGTGTCGATTGAAGAGTCTCCTGAATTCCGTCTGTGATCGAATTCTTTTTCGCGCTTCTCGGATTGACCTTGTTGTCAGCTCGGCGTAGGAGCTTAATAAAGTCCAGTGGCCCGATACTCGATACGAGCTTCTTAATTCTTACGTTTTCTTTAGACGAATGAGGTTCAACTGCTGTTTGCAGTTTGATAATTGTCCCATTTAACATGGTTACTCCTGTGTGGGGTAGCTTTGTTGGATTGGAGCAATTTAAGAAAGGAAGGACAAGAGGTGTACCCATTTACCAAATGACTTCGCAATCATAATGCCGCGCATCTTTCCAGACGCAATACGCTATTCATCCGAACAGCAACTTCTTCACCGAAGTTAAAAGCAAGGTATCACAGATCAGAGAAAAAGTCAATAGAAATCTACTAACCGTGTAGCGGGTGTTTTGGAGCAAATAGGTCTGCTCACCTTTAAATCTTAGACCACTTCTCGATTATCCACTCCACATCTTGCGGTTTGTTGGCTTGAAAGTATCTGTATCCTTTAACATCTTCGCGGTGATGTTGGCCAAAGAGTCGCTCCATTTCGCGGTATAGCTGCGGAGCTGCCTGCCCGTTAGCAGTGATAGAAACACCGTCGTGCCGAGGAATGATCCAAACACTTCCCGTATGGCCACTTTTGGTGATTCTGTGATTGGAACCGGGATGGATCTTGAGGCCGAGGTTCGGATGGCTGGCGACTGCGGCTTGGATATACTCAATTCCGGACTTGTCTGCCTTCTGACGAAGATCGGGCGCATTTTTTCGATCCATAACAACAGTTTCAACCTCGCCAAATTCGTCCGACAGCGGCGTCCCGTCCTGGAGACAGAAATTCAAAGTAAGATCATCGTAAGTCTGGCCGCATGAAACACAGCGCCTAACACGTTCCTCTTTGCCTGGTTTAGCTTCAACGTTTACGATCCGGTCGTATATTAAAACCGGGTCCAATCGCCACAGGGCGTTCGCATTTAGAACATGAGTGCAGTCGCTGCATCCGTCTTCGCTCGCGACACGCCGAATAAATTCGTCAGCCTGACCAAAGAAAGAACTAGTGTCCATTACCGCTCGTATGCCCGCCGCGTATTTTCCGCTGCCTTCATGAAGAATACGAAACGGGCCGCGGATCCGACCGCCATGGTTCTTTGGCTGTTCCTCGAACACTTGAATCAATAAACCCAAATTTCCTTTTGCGTGGAAGCCGAGAACAATATCGCCGGAGCGGGCGCCGGTTTTTGCAATTGTATTAGATGGAGTTTTACTCATAACAAAAATGCTGGCAACGGAATCGATGAACAGTTTCGCCTCACTTATTTCAACCTTAAAATATGTGATTCGATCATCGCTGACGCGACGCGGTTAATTCTACAACAGCTTTCCAAAGGCAGGAAATCAGTCAACAAATTCGCTGACAACGCGCATGACGCGATAACGCTGACCACGCGGACGCGGCGGACGGTTTTTGGGCGGTTGTCGAGGAGAGTGAAGCGGTGCGCCGTTTTGGCCTCTCATTTTGAGAGCCTTATTTTTGCGAGGCGTGAATCGGGAATGCGCATAGCGCACACGTTGCGGCGTTTCAAAATGATACGACTTAATAAGTGGAAAATGGACAGTGGAAAGTGGAAAATCATACAAAAAGCGGCAGATCTCGCGTCCCAAAACAAAAAAAACGCGGCCGATAATCGTATCGGCCGCAAGTCTTTTCGACTAGTTGGAGAAGCGGGTCACTGATTTACCAATCGCATTCGGCCATCGGCCAGGCGGATGGCGACTGCGTTGGGTTCGTAGATGCTTAGCGGACGCGATTCCTTTTGTTCAAGCTTTGCTGCGGTCGGAGCGTTCACTCTTCGCACCGTTCGGGCATAGCTGCCGTCCGAGATCGAGCTGTAACGGGCCGAAATTCGGCGGACGTATTCGCGGGTTTCATTGTACGGCGGTATCTGGTTGCCGTATTTCATCACGGCCCCTTCGCCGGCGTTGTAGCCTGCTAATGCGAGGTTTACGTCCTGGCCGAACATATCCAGCAGCATTCGCATATATTTGACGCCGCCCTCAATATTCTGTCGCGGGTCGTAGATATTCGTCACGCCAAGGCGTCGTGCGGTAGCCGGCATAAGCTGCATTAGGCCGCTCGCACCCTTATAAGACGTGGCTTTAAGCTTGAATGACGATTCCTGGTGCATCTGAGCATAGATCAACAGCGGATCGATGCCGTATCGGCGGCTGGAATCAACGATAAACGAATCGATCATCGCATCGCCGGTCGTAAAGCCTTTCATCTGAGTGTTTGAACCGAGCGATAGACGATTGTATTGCGGCTGCACCATCTCTCGGTCCGCAAGGCCTTCTGTGACGCTCATACGCGTCGGAGCGACGGGCCGCACCTGAGCCGTCTTTTGCACCAGACTCTTGCTGTTTGCGGCCTTTGAGCCCATTTTTGATCTTGTCTTTGCGACAACGGGAATAAATTCCGTTCGGCGAACCTGAACGCCGTTTGCGATCGCGAAATTGTCCAAAACGCGTGGGCCGTTCTGTGAAAAGGCGGGAATTACTGCAATTAAAGAGATAAAAAGGGCTTTGGTGAGTGATGGTTTCATTTGTAAGGTGTAGGCGGAAGGGGATTAACTCATCTTCGGGCCGATAATGACCGTCTGACTTCGTCTATTTATTAGAAATTCATAAATAGAAGCGGTTTCCACAAAATATAAACATTTTTAACAAAATTTATCAAATATATATTTGCCTGTATTTATCGTGTTCTCAGCGAATTTCAGTGATAGAATCTACTTTTATTCTGGTAAACGACAATGCTCTACGTCTCGCAAATACTGAATCGCCCCGTTTTTGACGCCCGCAATGAAAAGATCGCGGTCATCAAAGACGTGCTCGTCAGATACGGCGAAGAAGAGCATCCGCCCGTGATCGGCCTCGTTGCACGCTACCGTCGCCGCAATTTCTTTATGCCGAGCCGCGATTTTACGGATCTTGGCCTGCACGGAGCCAAAATGACCTCGGCGATCCTTGACCTGACGCCGTTCATACGCCGCGAAGGCGAGGTTTTGCTTGGCAAAGATGTGCTCGACAATCAATTGATCGACGTTGACGGTAAACGCGTCGTCCGCGTCAATGACGTCCAGCTCATCGATGCCGGCGACATTTGGCGAGTTTCCGGAGCTGATGTCAGCCTGCAGGGCTTCGTCCGGCGCCTTATGCCAAAGGGCTTCTACGGCAGCGACCGTCCTGTCGAAGTAATAGATTGGGCCGATGTCGGCTACCTCGCAACTGATACGGCCACGGTAACAGTCCAGCTAAAATCGGCAAAAGACAAGCTTTCTCGTCTCCATCCGGTCGAGATCGCCCAACTCGCCGAATCACTTTCGCCAATCCATCGCACCGAAGTCGTCGAAAGCCTCGATGACGAGATCGCAGCTGACACGCTTGAGGAAATGTCCACTGAGGCACAGGCCCAAATTTTGGAAGATATGGATGAGGAACGGGCTGCAGACATTCTCGAGGAGATGTCACCAGATGACGCCGTAGACGTTTTAGATCAGATGGACGATCAAAAGTCGGAGCTGCTTTTTGCCTTAATGGAAGACGAAGAAAAGGCAGATGTTGCAGAGCTGATGGCTTTTGAACATGACACAGCGGGCGGCTTGATGACAACTGAGTTTGTCGTATTTCCAAAGGAGTTGACGGTTGGCGAGACGATCCGTTCGTTGCGCGAAATGGCTGAAACGCCGAACATGATCTACTACCTTTATGTTGTCGAAGAAAAAGATTCGTGGAAGATATGCGGCCTTATCTCATTGCGTTCATTGATCTTATCTGATCCGACAAAAAGGCTCGATGAGGTGATGCGATCCGAATTCCGTTATGTCCATCCATCGGAATCGGCTGAAGAGGTAGCCCAGACCATCTCCGAATATAATCTTCTCGCCTTGCCAGTCATCGATGATGACGGAGACATTGCCGGTATCGTTACTGTAGACGATGCAATGGAGATACTCCTTCCAAAAAACCTTCAGCGACGACTGCCGCGACTGTTTGGTTAGTTCCTGCTCAAGCACCAAATTGTTTTAGATGATGGTCAATATGTTTATGGGCAATGACCGCCCATTCCTTTGCGCTCATTTTTCCAAAAAAAGGGTGGTGTTTACAATCCTGATCAACAGGCAGGTCGCCTAGTCTATTTATCGAATGGATAACGCGATCAATATCTGCATTAAACTCCTGCGGCTCACGGCCTTTTTCTTGCTGGTCCATTTCAGGAGAAGTTTTTACATCTTTCGGCATCGGCAGAACGTACAATATCAAAGGCTTGATAAATGTTCTTGAAAAAAAGTTGCTCTTATCCGGAAGACTGTCTGAAAACGGCAGATCGCCTGCCTGAACCAAATGGGACACCATTTGATGGACATTCATCTTACCCCATGTCGGCTTTTTATCGGTAGAAAGCTTCTTTAGTCGCTCTATCAATTTTGATCTTACAGTTTTGTTTCTAATTGTTGGCATAAGATTTTTCGCTTTATTTGATTCGACAAATCCATCCTGGCGGATTCGTATCGTATATTGAGAAATTGTTACGGTTAATAAAAAGATCATAGTCTTTAGCGGCTATTTTTGCATCAAAATGAATACTGATTTTTTGCCTAACAAAATAACTTTGTGGTGAGACGTATTGAGTCTCGAAAACTTGTTTGATATTTCTGCGTATTGATAAACTTGAAGACGATACTTCATTAGGGGGAATTTATGAAAAAAACAGCATTTCTATTTAGTTTATTTTTTGCATTCGTGCTGACTGCAAATGCGCAAGGTTTAGCGATCGGAGCCACTATGGAAAATTTCTCTTTGGCAGATACGAGCGGCAAAATGCAATCGCTTAACGAAATGAAGGGCACAAAGGGTTCGGTTATCATTTTTGTCTCGGCCCAATGTCCGGTAGTTCGTATGTATAACGAAAGAATGAATCAAATTGCTTCGGATTACCAAGCGAAGGGAATCAATGTTATTGGCATCAACTCGAACGTTACCGAGAACGGCGAACAGATCAAATCGCATGCTGCATTAACGTTTAATTTTCCGGTACTGATCGACAAAAACAGTGTGCTTGCCGACAAATTGGGAGCTACGCGAACGCCGGAAGTTTATTATGTCGATTCCAAAAATACATTGCTTTATCACGGAGCGATCGACAACGATCGTTTCGGCAAGAATGTGACAGAAAAGT
>CAZGSC010000099.1:0-12760 GCA_964528325.1 uncultured Chloracidobacterium sp.
ACGTAAAGGTCGGCAAGTTTCCGTTCTCTGCTTCAGGCAAAGCGCGTATCCTCGGCGAGACCGACGGCTTTGTAAAGATCGTCGCCGAAAAGAAGTACGACGAGGTCCTCGGCGTCCACATCATCGGCCCGCACGCAACCGAGCTTCTCGCCGAAGCCTGCGTTGCTATGGCGCTCGAGTGCACCGCTGACGAACTCGGCCGCATAATCCACGCCCACCCGACCGTCAGCGAATCTGTCATGGAAGCCGCTGAAGGCGTGCATAATCTGACAATACATATGTAAGAGGAATCGAATGGAAGCCCACCCTGAGTCGATATTGTACAGCGGAGCCGATGTCAACGACATTGTCGTCGGTTTAGAACCCGTGAATAAAGGGCTACGACTTCAACTGAAGCAAGAACAAGCTAAAGGGTTCGGCAACCAAATTGTTGGCAGATTTAAGCTGTTGGAATCAGGAGAAGGCGATTACTCGACTTATTTGAATGAACTCGTAGGCGAAACTGCTACTGCAATAGATTTTGTCGAACGTTTGCTTGAACGGATAAATGTGGATCAACAACGCCCCCTAAAGGTGTTGCACATCTTCAATTGCAACATGCTTGGCATCGACCGAAATGCAACTTAACCAAACCTCATATCCAAAAAACAAGATCAACATCCTTCTGCTCGAGAATATCTCCGACGCGGCGGTTGATGAACTGCGTGGCAGTGGTTATGCCGATGTCAAAAGGATCAACGGAGCGTTGAGCGAGGCCGAGTTGATCAAGGCGGTCAAAGGTGTCCATCTCGTCGGGATACGATCGAAAACGCACATCACCAAAAAGGTTATTGATGCGGCAGACAAACTGCTTGCGGTTGGGTGTTTTTGCATTGGCGTCAATCAGGTCGATCTCAAAGCGGCGACGGAGAAGGGGGTTGCGGTGTTTAATGCGCCGCATGCGAATACGCGTTCGGTGGCGGAGTTGATCATTGGATTGTGCGTGATGTTGATACGCAAAATTCCGGACAAGAACGCAGCGGCACATCGCGGCGAATGGCTCAAGGAAGCAAAAGGCAGTTTTGAGCTTCGCGGCAAGACGCTCGGCATTGTCGGTTACGGCAATATTGGCTCGCAGGTTTCGGCGATGGCGGAGTCGTTGGGGATGCAGGTCATTTATTACGACATCGCGACAAAGCTGCCTCTCGGCAACGCAAAACAGAATCGCGACCTGGTGGGATTGCTTAAACATTCTGACATCGTAACGCTTCACGTCCCGTCAGATGCGACCACGCGGAACATGATCAACGCCGACGCTCTCAAGGCGATGAAAAAAGGCGGCATTTTGCTCAATTACAGCCGCGGAGATGTTGTCGATCTGAAAGCTCTAAAAAACGCGCTCGACAAAGGCCATCTTGCCGGGGCAGCGATCGATGTTTTCCCGAATGAGCCCGAAAGATCGGGTGACAAATTTACTTCGATCCTGCAAAACACGCCGAACGTAATTCTCACACCGCACATCGGCGGCTCGACCGAAGAAGCTCAGGCTAACATCGGCCTCGACGTTACCTCAAAGCTCGTAAAATATCTCGAACTCGGCACTTCCGAAGGCTCGCACACCGTTCCGCCCGTGTCCTTGCCGCCGCAGAGCGGAACGCATCGCATCCTGCACATTCACCGCAACGTGCCGGGCATCTTGGGCCAGATCAACTCGCGCCTCTCAAAACGCGGCCTCAACATCACCGGCCAATTCCTCAACACCAATCCCGAGATCGGCTATGTAATTCTCGATGTCGATTCGCGCATTTCAAAAGAGGCGTTCGAGATCGTCAAAGGCGTAAAAGGAACGATCAAAGCTCGGATGGTTTACTAAGAATTCTCAACCACGGATGGACACAGATAAACACGGATAAAAACGTCTTAAATCTGTGTTCATCTGCGTCCATCTGTGGTTAAATTGTCTTTGTGAGATTACTACTTTGCATCTTCACCTTGCTGGTTATCACTCCATTTGTATCGGCTCAATGGATGGAACACTCTGTTAATACCGGAGTGTCATTACGAGGCCTCTCGGTCGTTAATGAAAAGATCGTCTGGGCAAGCGGTGCCGGCGGAACCGTTATCAAAACGACCGATGGCGGCAAGACGTGGAAAGTGATGATCGTGCCGGGTGCTCACAGCCTTGACTTTCGCGATATCGAGGCTTTTGACGCCAACACCGCTTTCATTTTGAGCATCGGCAACGGCGAATCGTCGCGAATATACAAGACGATCGACGGCGGCGCGACGTGGAAGCAGCAGTTCAAGAACACTAACCCTGATGCTTTCTTTGACGCAATTGCCTGCTGGGATCCAACGAACTGCATCGCGATGTCTGATCCCGTCGGCGGAAAGTTTCTTTTGATCTCAACGGCAAACGGCGGCAGCAAATGGGAAAAGATCTCAAACGTAACGATGCCTGCCGCGATAGACGGCGAGTCCGCGTTTGCCGCAAGCGGCACATGCCTTATCACGCAGGGAACTTCTAATGCGTTCATTGTTTCGGGCGGTAAGGCCGCGCGTGTATTTCGTTCGACAGATCGAGGCCGATCTTGGACGGCCGCTCAGACAACGATGCCGAGCGGTACGTCAGCCACCGGGATATTCTCTATAGCGATGCGCGACCAGAACAATGGCGTCATCGTCGGCGGCAATTATGAGCAGCCCGATGACACAAAGGCGGGTCTTGCGTTCACAACCGACGGCGGCCTCACATGGAAACCCGGAAAGGGACTCAACGGCTACCGCTCAGGCGTCACATACATTGAATCGAAGACGATCCTTGCTGTAGGGACTAACGGCGTCGATATCTCGACAGACGGCGGCATCACATGGAAGATGCTCGATAAAGGTAACTACAATGCCGTCCGTGCAAACACACCGCGGTCTATCTGGGCGGTTGGGCCTGACGGAAAAGTCGCAAACTTCACTTATAACGAAGACCTCATCAGAATACCGAAGATCGCGTTCTAATGGCTGCCTACGACATACTCGGAACGCTAGGTGTTGGCGTCATTATTCTCGCTTACATTCTGCTGCAAGTAGGGCGATTGCGGAGCGATCAATTGGCGTATTCGCTGATGAACGCAGTCGGAGCAACGCTTATACTGATCTCGCTTTATTACAGCTTTAACTTTCCTTCGTTTGTAGTAGAATTTTTCTGGCTTATTATCAGTTTGTTTGGTATCGGGAAATATCTGGTTAGAAAGTAAATCAATGCAGAATTTTACGAGCATTCCATTTAAGACCGAGAAATACCACGGACTGGCCGAGGTCAATGGCTTTGCAAAGTTTTCGAGCGCGGGTATCGTCCTTGAATTTGAATCAAAGATGCTCGGCCTCGTCTCGACCGGTGTTGAAGAAGGCCGCATTGCCATCGGCAATATTCTGGACATAAAATTCAAAAAAGGCGTATTCAAGCGCGGTGCCAAGATCGAGATCCGTACAAAATCACTCGCCGCAATGGCCGGGCTGCCAAATGACAACGGCAAGCTCATCCTAAAAATAAAAGCCGAAGATTTCGAACGCGGCCAGGACGCCGTCGCCAAACTCCAAAAGGATATTTCCGCGTATACGTCTTCACTGCCTCCAGCACACACGCCCGTCAGCGTCTTATTTGATGAGAGTGAAGATGAAACCAAAAAACTAAACCATGGATGATTTGTTTGAATGGGATCCCGAGAAAGCCAGGAGCAATCTTCTCAAACACGATGTTTCATTTGAAGAAGCTCAAACTGTGTTTTTTGACCCATCGTCGATTACAATCCCTGATCCCGATCATTCGATAGACGAAGCGCGTTTTATCATTAACGGGTTTTCCGTCAGGCAGCGAAATTTAGTTGTTGTCCATACAGATCGAGATGGTAGAATTAGGATTATTAGCGCACGACCGGCCAACAGGCGTGAACGAGCAAAGTATGAGCAAGAAAAAAGATAGCGAAACAGAAATGCGAAATCATTACGATTTTTCAGGCGGCGTTCGTGGCAAATATGTAGAACGCCTTAAGAAAAACGGGCAAATGATTTTGCTTGAACCTGACGTTGCTGAAGTATTCGACACTTCTGAATCAGTAAACGAAACTCTCAGAGGACTCTTACCGATAATTCGGACGCAAGCCGATAAGGTCCATCAACATTAATTTCTACTTCGCCATCCGCGGATCAGGCTTTGGTGAGAACGCATACTCTTTTGGAGGCTCAGCTCCGAGCAAGTGCCGCACAAAATAATCCCAACGCCGGCGCATCATATAAAGGCTCGCCTGTGCGTAGCCGTGATGAACATTCGGGATCATGATGAGATCAAAATCCTTGTTCGCCTTGATGAGAGCATCGACAACGAGCATCGTGTTG
This sequence comes from uncultured Chloracidobacterium sp., assembly GCA_964528325.1. Classification (GTDB taxonomy): domain Bacteria; phylum Acidobacteriota; class Blastocatellia; order Pyrinomonadales; family Pyrinomonadaceae; genus OLB17. The sequence goes on from CAZGSC010000099.1 coordinate 4,369, forward strand.
ACCGGCGGAACATTATCGTCCATAGTGCCGTGTGCGAGCAGCAGTTTCCCTTTTAGATTCTTGGCATAGATCTGATTTGCCTGCTTCTCATAATTGTCGCCTGAGAGCAAGCCGATATAGCGTTCGCCCCAATCGTCTTCGTAGTTGCGGTTGTCGTGATTGCCCGACTCGCTAATGCCAACCTTAAAGAAATCCGGATAACGAAACATTGCCGCCGCGGTAGCAAAACCGCCGCCCGAATGTCCCCACACGCCGACGCGGTCGAGATCAATATAAGGATATTTTGCCGCAAGCTGCTTCATCCCCGCTATCTGATCTTCGAGCGTGTTGTCCGCCATATTGCCATAGCAGGCATCGTGAAACTTCTTAGAACGCAGCGGATTGCACGTACCGTCGATCTGCACCACAACAAAACCGAGTTCCGCAAGCGCCTGGCCGTCGCCGCGTGCAGACGTGAACGAACGCGATCCAACGCTGCCGCCTTGAGGGCCGGGATAGATGTTATTGATGATCGGATATTTTTTACCCGGAACCAGCTTTGTCGGAGAGAACATCAGACCGTAAAGATCAGTCACACCGTCGCGAGCTTTCACAACTATCGGCGTCGGCGGCTTCCAGCCTGCCGCCGCAAGACGCGAAACGTCGGCCTTTTCGAGATTGGCAATAAGTTTGCCTCTCGCATCACGCGCGACCGCTGTTGTCGGTGCATCCGGTGTTGAATAATTATCAACAAAGTAACTGCCATCGGGCGACCATCGTACGTTGTGATCGGCATTCTCCGGCGTCAGCAGATTCAGATTTTTGCCGTCAAAACCTACGCTGTAAGAATGGCTGAAGTATGGATCGTGTCCCTTTTCACGGCCGCCGGCCTCAAAGTAAATTGTGCGAGCTTTCTCGTCGACGCTGGTCACGTTCCACACGGCAAATTCGCCGGTCGTGATCTTGTTCTTTAGCTTACCGGTCGTCAGGTCGTAAAGATAAAGATGTCCCCAGCCTTCAGCTTCGCTATACCAGATAAATTCATTTGTCGCCGGCAGATAACGCCAGTTGCCGCCTGAGCCCATCGGCGTCGATTCAAACTGCGTAGGCGAAACTTCTTCGTAAACATCACGAACGGAGCCTGTCGCGGGATCAGCGACACGAAGATTCGCCTTTTTGTGATCTCTCGTGGTCGAAACAAAAGCGAGGCTTTTTGAATCATCGCTCCAAAAGACATCGTTCCAAGCTCCGCCTCCGTCACACGAGATATCGTCACAAACGGTCGAACGATGCGGATCGGGCTGCATCTGCAAACGCGTGACCTTTGCAGAGTCAACGTCAATGATGACTCTATGCAGCATCGGCACATTGGCATCGCCGGGCAGAGCAGATTTCCATTGGCTCAGCTCAGGTGCACCGACTTTGACTGAAACGAGATAGCTGTTGCTTACATTGCGCTCGTCCTGCTGAAATGTCGCGATTCGTTTCGAGTCCGGCGACCAAACCAACACTGCCTGATCAGTGTGCTTCCAACCGGCGTTGTCCGTCGCGTAGCCGAAATCTTTAACGCCATCAGTCGTGAGCTGGGTTTCCTTGCCAGTATCAAACTCCTTGACCCAAAGATTGAAATTCTTTATATAAGCGCTTCGCTTGCCGTCCGGTGATGTTACACCATTCGCAACTCGTCCCGATCCCTGGTTTGATTCAGGCAATCCAAACTCAGCCGGTTTTGCGGCGGTCTTGCGTGACCCGTCTTTTGGATCGATCAACACATATTCGCTTCCGGTTGGCGTCAGCACGCGATACCAAAAACGTCCATCCGGCAAAAAGCGCGGATTCACGCCGCCGCGGTCAACAAATGGCGACGTATTAAAGCTGAGCATTTTTTCGGCTCGGGCATAGTCTTCAGCCGTAAGTGCCGGCTGCTGAGCAAGCGAAAAGGCCGAAAAGACAAAGAGGGCGAGTGCAAGTTTAGCGATTGAAGTTGTTTTCATGGCGGTAGTTATACGAGATCAAAATCGTGAAAGTTATAAATTTATTCACAAGCCCGCACGTAAGTAAGGGCAGTAAATTCAGCGTTGTGTGTTCCGCCCTTACTTACGTGCGGGCTTGTGCACCGATTCGACATTTTAACGCATGACAGTGATTTGTCACATATGGACGTTGATTTGTTATCATTTGTATGAAAAAAAGGAGAATATCATATGCCTAAATATGTCATCGAAAGAGAGATTCCCGGAGCCGGCGATCTGACTAGCGAACAGCTTCACGGAATCTCACAGACTTCGTGCGGAGTCCTGAACGAGCTTGGCCCGCAGATCCAATGGGTGCAGAGTTTCGTTACCGGCGATAAAATATATTGTATTTACATAGCTCCAAACGAAGAAATGGTCCGCGAACACGCAACTCGCGGCGGATTTCCGGCAAACAGCATCGCAGAGGTCAAAAACGTGATCGACCCGACAACAGCAGAAGGATAGTGGCCGACCAACAGAATAAACCTGCAATTGACGCACCGATGCCTCCGGCACAGGTTCAGCGTGCAGTGTTTATTGCCGTGCTTTCGTTCCTGTTCTTTCTGGCCATGATGTTCGCCTACTACGTTAGGCAATCGCTGCTGTATTTCCTGCTTGCAACGGCTTTTCTGATCGTCTATTTCGTTACGATGATCTCGTTCGTCCGCCTGCGCCGCAAGGCAGGCAATTCTGACTAATGCCGCAAACACCGCACATCGAAAAACACTTTACCTCCGGCGAGGTCGTCCGTGACACCGTGATCGGAATGGCAGACGGACTGACTGTTCCGTTCGCTTTGGCCGCCGGGTTGTCGGGCGCGGTCGTTTCGACCGGCATCATTGTGACAGCGGGATTGGCAGAGATCGTTGCGGGTTCGATAGCAATGGGTCTCGGCGGTTACTTAGCAGGAAAATCCGACGCCGAACATTACGACAGCGAATATAAACGCGAGCTCTACGAGATCGAAAAACTCCTCGACCACGAAAAAGACGAGGTTTTGGAGATACTTGAAACTTATGGCCTCACCCGCGAAGAAGGCACGCCGATCGTCGAATCTCTGGCAACGCGTCCAACTGATTTCGCCGATTTTATGATGCGATTCGAACTAGGACTCGAAAAACCTGATCCCAAACGCGCTCTGACCAGCGGAGCGACCATTGGCGGAGCGTATATTTTCGGCGGCATGATACCGCTGATGCCTTATATTTTGGTGGCCGAGGCTCATGAGGCCTTGAAATGGTCCGTCGGTATCACAGTTATTGCATTATTCATCTTCGGCTACATAAAAGGTCAATTTACCGGCTCAAAACCCCTCAAAAGCGCCATCCAGACCTGTCTCATCGGCAGCATAGCCGCTGCTGTCGCATTCTTCATTGCCCGCCTGATCGGAGGGTAAGTCAGTCGCGCACGTGTTTTCTTATCCACCGTTTTTTTGTATTCTATTTAGTTGATGCTGGTCTGATAATTGCACGGAGATTCTATGAGCGTTGAAGTCGTAATGCCCCAGATGGGCGAATCGATAACCGAAGGCACCGTTTCCAAATGGTTGAAAAAGATAGGCGAGCGCGTCGAAAAAGACGAGCCGATACTCGAAATTTCGACCGACAAGGTAGATGCCGAGGTTCCGAGTCCCGGCGGAGGCATTCTGCTCGCGATAAACACGCAGGAAGGCGAGACCGTTGAGGTCGGCACCGTCGTCGCCGTGGTCGGTGAAGAAGGAGAAGTCGGCAGTCAGCAGCCAGCGGCCGGCAGCCAGTCGACAGTGGCGGAAGCTGAGCCTGTACTCGCAAAAGCGGCCACGGTTTCTGAAGATCAGCCGTCCGCGGTCCCAAATCCGAAGTCTGGCGACGGAGTCGCAGTTGTGATGCCGCAAATGGGCGAGTCGATAACAGAAGGCACCGTTTCAAAATGGCTCAAAGCCGTCGGTGATAAGATCGCGAAAGACGAACCGCTGCTTGAGATATCAACTGACAAGGTCGATGCCGAGGTGCCATCGCCTGCCGGTGGAACATTACTTTCTATTAACGTTAAAGAGGGTGAAACTGTCGAAGTCGGCTCAGTGTTGGCTTTGGTAGGTGCTGAAGGAGTTGTCAGCAGTCAGCCATCAGCAGCCAGTCCGTCGGTCACCGAGACTCCAAAAGTTGAAGTTCCGAAACCCGAGCCTCCCGTGCAAGCCGTTGCTGCTGTTGCGACAAACGGCGGATCGAACGGCAGCACATCTATCGACGAGTTGCGTCGGCAAAGATCAAGCCCGCTGGTTCGCAACATTGCTAAAGAACACGGCATCGACATCACGCGAATTCCGGGCAGCGGCATCAGCGGCCGCGTTACCAAGAACGACATTCTTTCGTTCATCGAAACCGGAGCGGCCCTTCGCCCGCAGGATCTGCTGGTCAAGGGAGCACCGGCGATGCCAGCCGCATCTTCTTCTAAACCAAAGGTCGAATATACGGTCCCTCAATCTGTCGCAACAATGGAAGACCGCGTCGAGAAAATGTCTGTGATGCGAAAGAAGATCGCCGAGCACATGACATTTTCCAAACAGACGTCCGCACACGTCACGAGCGTCTACGAGATCGACATGACGAACGTCGCAAAGTTCCGTGCAAAGCATCAGGCAGATTTTCAGGCACGTTTTGGCACGAAATTGACGTTCATGCCATTTATTTTTCAGGCTGTAACAGCGGCGATACGTGAATTTCGCATCGTCAATTCACAAGTTGATGGCGACCAGATAATTTACAAAGGCGATATTAATCTCGGCATGGCAGTCGCGCTCGATTGGGGCCTGATCGTGCCGGTAATTAAGAATGCTGATACGCTTTCGCTCTCACAGTTAGCCACAGCAGCAAATGACCTTGCAGATCGTGCCCGGACAAAACGCCTCAAGCCCGACGAAGTGCAAGGCGGCACGTTTACTATCACAAATCCAGGAGTTTTTGGCGGCCTTTTCGGCACGCCGATCATCAATCAGCCGCAGGTTGCTATCCTTTGCGTCGGCACGATCGAAAAACGTCCAAAGGTCTTAACTTCACAGGATGGCGACGATTACATCGCTATCAGACAGATGGCCTATTTTGCTTTAACCTACGATCACCGGATCGTGGACGGAGCCGACGCCGAGAAATTTTTGGCTTATCTGAAAGGCTACCTTGAAAACGCTCCGTTTAGTATCTGATCTCGTTCGGAGCGTTAAAATATGTTTGCATTTGTACATATTTTGTGTATCCTAGTGTGTATTAGGCCTTTCGGCATTACTTCATAATTAGAGTTCTTTGGACTTCCTTTTATCACGTTCTTCGACAGATCCTGACATTATTTATAAGTGTTCAGATATTAGATAGCTCATTTTAACTACAACCCGGCAGCTTTCTTTGGCGTCATAGAATTTCGTAGTCCCCAGGACGATCAGACTTGTTTTGTTATTCATTTTTCAGGAGGAGTAGGAATGTTCAAGAAAATTTCAGTATTAATTTTATCCGTCACTATCGGAGCGGTCAGCGCTTTCGCCCAGGATGCACAGCTTCGTTCTGCGGTTGCGGGACAGAAATATAAGATCAAAGGCGTTGTTGTCGCCCAGGATGACGCGAACACATTTGTCGTTCGCGACGGGGTCGGAGTGGACACAAAGATCGTCGTTACCCCAAATGCCAGCATTAAAACTAAAGGCGGCTTTTTTGGCGGCGGCGACAAGTTTCCGGCTAATTCGATCGTCAGAGGCCTGAACGTCGAAGTCGAAGGTATTGGTGACAGCACCGGAGCAGTTGCGGTCAGCAAAGTGCGTTCAAGCAAGGACGATCTCAAAGTGGCGACTGCGATCAATTCAAGAGTTGCCCCCGCGGAAGAACGCCTAACCGCCGCCGAACAGAACGCACAGCGCATTTCGGGACAGATCGACGAATTGATGGCGATCTCTAATGCAGCGAAGGGCGGTGCCAAAGCTGCTCAGGACACTGCAGACGCCGCAGTTGCAGGCGTAAATGCTACCAACAAACGCATCTCCGATCTGGATGACTATGTCATACAGACCACAGCGACAGTGAACTTCAAAGTTGGAAGCTCGGTTCTTACTCCTGAGGCAAAAACGCAGCTTGATGAGGTCGCGACCACAGCAGCGACACTGAAAGGCTATATGATCGAGATCACTGGCTTTGCGTCATCCGACGGCAGTGCCAAGGCAAACAAAGCCCTTAGTGAACGTCGTGAAAAAGCCGTTCGCGAGTATTTGATCGACAATCACAATATATCGCTTCGCAGATTTACGCCGTCGTATGGTTTTGGCGAACTGCAGGCAGTAGCGGATAACACCACCCGCGAAGGCCGTGAGCAGAATCGGCGTGTCGAGATCAAACTGTTGGTCAGCCGCGGCATCAACCAGAATGTCGAGGTCAAATCACAGGCTGCCGACAACACCGGTCAATAATTTGGTTTACTTGCAGGATATCCGGTGCTGGGATCTGTCTCAGCACGGATATCCTTTCTTGATTGTCAGCTCGGATGGACACGATCATGAAATTTAGAATCAGAAATTCGAACGTAGTCCTGGTCGTCGCATTTGTCATTGCCTGCGTCAGCAGCGGGATCGGTCAAACACCTACCCCAAAACCAAAGGTCGACGACGAGATAATTAAGGTGTCGTCCCGGTTAGTAGTTGTGCCTGTTTCTGTAACGGATGCGAGCGGACAGGCGGTCATGGGCCTTACCGCGCGGGATTTTCGTATCGCCGAGGAGGGACGTCCTCAGACCATTGAAAATGTCGGAAATGCGGATACCGTTCCGCTCGAGATCGTTGTGCTGTTCGACGTCTCGGCGAGTACCGATGCAATGTTCAAATTTGAACAGCAAACCGCCGCGAAATTTCTAAAAGATGTTATGCGGCCGAACGACCGTGCAACTATATTCACCATAGGTGAAAAACCTGTCCTGGTTCAGCCGCGCGATACGGCTGAAAGATCAGGGGCCGCCATACAGACGATCACACCAACCAAAGGATATACCGCTTTCTACGACAGCATTGGGGCCGCTTCCGAGTATTTGAGGAAAAATGCCCCCGAAGGCACACGTCGTGTTGTACTTGTCATCTCAGACGGTGAGGATACGAACAGCAACCGCATAGCCCAGGCTATCCAGGACGGATATCGCAAGATAGGCGAAAAGATCAACACTCTCGACGAGAAAACACGCTATAACCTCACCGTGACGAACCGAAATAACGCGGCGTTGGAGGAACGAGCGAGAGTATTAAGATCGCTTCAAAATGCGGACACTGTGTTTTATTCGATAAACCCTGCGGGCAGCTCGTTTCAACTGAACAAAATGAGCGTATTCGGACAGGAGAATATGCAGAAATTTGCCGAAGAAACCGGCGGAACAGCGTTCCTGCCAAAATTTTTGCCTATCGATACTAAGGACAGCTTTCAAAACTCCAGCAACACTCGCAAAAATACTGAAATGCTGGATCTGATCTTTCGTCAGCTAAGCAACGAGCTTCGCTCGCAATATCTTGTTCAGTATTACTCTGAATCCGATTTTCCGGCCAATAAATTCGTTAAACTCGACCTCAGCCTGCCAACCCGAGCGGCCTTGCGCATTCGTGCCCGGCAAGGTTACTACGTTAAGAACTAGCTTTCTCGGTGAATAGACTTCTGCCTTGGCAGGACTCTCATCTTTCCCATCTCAAATTTCGATGGTGTTTCCCGCGGAGCAGCGACCTGCCCTTGGATCACATCGTCCATGGCCTCCGTGTTGGTGTTCTTTGGCGGCAACGCGATAGCTCCCATAAGTTTTGTCGGTGTCGGCGACGGAGTAACTAACGGGCTTGCGATCTCGCCCATCGTCGCGCGGCTCTTTGAAAAGGCCGATACGAACAAGATACCTGTAAATAAAGCCATCACCATAGATGCCGCAGCTGTCGCAAATATCTTTGTTCGCTGCTTAACCTTCGCCCAGCCGACAGGGCAATCCTGCGTGATGACGCTGCCGTCAGCTCGTTTGTAAAAGCGAACGCAAAGCCGTCCCTCGGCATTCATTATCAATGCCTCAGCTTCGTTGCGTGTCATTCCCGACAGATTGTAAACATTGAGCTTACAATCGCCGCAAAAGCGCTTGCGTTCATCACCGAACATCTCGTTCCAGTCTGCACTGCAAGGGCTGGCGATCTGGATATCATTCAAAGGGTTATCAAATTTAGACATAAAAACTCCGTTCTTTTTAAGCTTCAGCAATTGCTGATGTTCCTAGAACGGCGGGAGTTTGCTGTTCTTGCAGAAGCCCGCACGTGTAATTCGTAAAGCCCCAAAGTTTGGAAAGGTGTTACGCCCTATGAAAAGCGTTACAAGCGGAAAACCGTCGAAGACGGTGATATATTTGTAGCCCACATCGCAAGATGTGGGAATCCA
>CAZGSC010000100.1:0-12711 GCA_964528325.1 uncultured Chloracidobacterium sp.
CTTGCCGCGGTGTACGACCGCCTTGCCCAACGCAGCCGCGACGGCATCGCCGTTGCCGAAGTTGTCAACGGCGCATGCAGTGCGTGCTTTATGCACCTTCGCCCGCAGGTCCAGCTAAACGTCAAAAAAGGCGACGAGATCATCGTCTGCGAAAACTGTTCGCGGATAATGTACATGCCCAAACGCGGCGCCGAGGCCAGTGCGTCTTAACGTCATAGCCGGGCGCGATAGCGACAGATTATTTAACGTTGAATTACTTTGCCCACTCGTCGGCGACGTGAACATCAACCTTTACAGGCACTCGTGAAAGAAACTGCTCACCCGCACGGAGCATTGCTGATTCCAGTTTCTTGGCAGTTTGATCCGTTTCCGCCAGATCACATTCGACAACAATTTCATCGTGGACGATGTTGACAAGCTTTGCCGAAGTTTCGCGAATGTCGTCGTGCAATAGCCGCAAAGCGCGTTTTAGGATGTCTGCGGAAGTGCCCTGGATAGGCATATTTTTAGCATAACGCTGTGCAGCACCGATCGAGCCGCGGTCGTTCTCATTAAAGCTCATTCGCGCCAAGCGTCCGGACTTTGTCCGTGCCGAGCGTTCGGTCAAAACGTTCTTTGACTGCACACGTAGCCACTCGTCCATCTTGGGATAGGTCGAAAAATATCGCCGCAATGTGTTTTCAGCATCGGACTGCGAAAGGCCGGTCATCATCGCGAACCTCGACGCGCCGAGTCCGTAAACCACGCCAAAATTCAAACGCTTTGCAAACGAACGCTGATCGGGTGTGACGTCTTCTGCCTTGATGCCAAACACTTGAGCCGCCGTCGCCGAGTGAAAATCCTGCCCCGATGCGAACGCATCGATAAAATTCTTGTCCTCGGAAATGTCCGCCAGAATGCGCAGTTCTATCTGCGAATAATCCGCGATCACTAAGCTGCGGCCGTCGGGAGCGCGAAAGCATCGTCGATATTCCGCCTCGTGCGGTATCTGCTGAAGGTTCGGGCTCGAACACGAAAACCTTCCCGTCGGAGCTCCGATCTGGCGAAAGTCCGCATGAATTCTTCCCGTAGCGGGTTCGATAAATTCGAGAATATTCTCGCCAAAACTTGACGAAGCCTTAGCGACGGTTCGATACTCAAGCAGCTTTGCGACCGGCGGATATTTTTCGGCAAGCGGCTGCAGTTCCCACGCCCGCGTCGTGTTCGGCATCGGAATACCAAGCCCGACGAGCGCGTCCGTAACCTGAGCTTGCGAATCGAGATTGATCTCGGCCCGCCCAAACAGCGAAGCCTGCGCAACACCCGCCGAAAGCATGTCCTGCAGTTCATCGGCAAATTTTGCCTGCGCCTTTTGCACGATGCCGAGTTGGTTGCGCCATCGTCCCTGATCAAGATAAAAGCCGTTCAGTTCCATCTCGGCGATCGGCATCACGCATTCGTTCTCAAGTTTGAGAACCTCTGCGAGGCCGTCGAGCGTAATTCGCTCGTCGAGCTTTTCACGAACCTCTGGCATGATCGCGGCATCGCGCGCGGCGTATTCGATCTGAGAATGTGTCAGCTCGTCCGCCGCCCAATTACTCACCTGCTCGGTCTTATCGAGCGTTCGGCCCAAAAAGAACTGCACGACATCCGCGAGTCCGTGCCGCCGCTCGCCCTCGCCCGCTGAGATCAAAACGCTCGCCAGATAAGTGTCATAAACCGCGCCGACCTCGACACCCAAATGATGCCGCACCCATTTGCAGTCAAATTTTGCGTTGTGCGCGATCTTGACCTGTTTTGTTGAGGCGAGCAGTTCTCGCAGCGGTGCCAGTTCGGCATTAGCCCTTAATGCTTTAACGGTTTCAGGCAACTTTCCACTTTCCGCTTTCCACTTTCCACTGCCGAAGCCTCTGAGGTCGATCACCTTCGTTTTCTTCCCATCCGAAAGCTGCACCAGCCTCAGTTCACCCTTATAAGGGTCAAGTTCCGTCGTCTCAACGTCAAAGCCGAGATACTTAGCCTCCTTCAGCTCGTCAATGGCCTTCTTTAGCGATTCGGCATCGCTTATTAGTTGGAAATAGATCTCCATAACAGCAAGTATGGATTCAATTGTATCGCGGATGACCCAACTTGTCAGATGCTTGCGGCTGTGCCGCTCTATTTGAAGAAAAGCTGCGGCGAGCTGGTACCCGAATAAAACCTTAAATATCGGGAAACCCAGCATTTTGGCACGTTCCGAATACATCGTTACTGCCGGAACGCTTTTCTTGTTTACATGCGGCGGGCTTTCGTTTATACTGTCCGAGGTTTGCCGCGTTGCGGTTTTGTTATCGCGATGGAGAGTGCAAACGGTTCGGAAGATTTTTGCAAAAGACCAAGGTCTTATCAGTTTATCGAGTTCTACGGGTCTGAGCACGATCTCATAATTTGAGATTTGGTGCTCCCCGAAGGTGAAAAGCAAGGTTGCTTTTCTAAAACCGAGATTCCTGCGTGAATAAATTTCAATACTTGTCCATTTGGAGACCACTTCCAAAACCAAGCTATAAAACCACAACGCGCGTGACGCTCATCCTCGAGCTAAGCCCTTAGTTTGCAATAGTTTCACATCTGAACAAACTCTCCGTCTTCAAACGTATGGGCAATTTATACACCCTATTTGAGGAATCAACTTTTGTATGTCTAAAGAGATGATAGTTAGCGTCAATGGACGCGAAAAAAAGATCGCCATTCTCGATAATGGCAAGGTCACGGAATTTTATATCGAACGCGGTGAGGAAAACGCCGGCGTCGCAGGCAATGTTTATAAGGGCCGCGTGATGCGTGTCCTACCCGGAATGCAGTCGGCCTTTGTCGATATAGGGCTCGAACGTGATGCCTTTTTGTATGTCACCGACTTCTTTGACGAAGAAGAAGAGATCGAGCGCATTGTAATGGAAAAGGGCAAGAAATCTTCGCCCGAAGAGGCCAAACGCGAGGCCAACGAGCAGATCGACCGTTCTCGCATCGAGCGTGAAAAGCAGATGGAATCTGTTCAGGAACTCGCCGAACCTTTGGTCGCAACTTCTGACCGGACCGAATCAACTGCCGGCGAACCGGCACAGATCGATGAGCCTCAAATCGAGGCAATGCCGGAATCCAAGCCCGAAAAAGGCAAGCGTGGACGTGGCCGCGGCAGGAAAGATCGTGATCAGGAGGTTCAGCCCGAGGCTGAGCCGGCACCGATCTTCGAGATTGAATTTGATAATTCAGGCTTTGAACGCATCAGCGACAGCGAGGACGAAGACACAGGCGATCTGTTTAAGGACGCCTATATGCAGGAGAACATAATTGATCGCGTTCGCGCGGTCGAATTTGATATGGAAAGCATAGCCGAAGCTGAGGTCGGCTCGCTTCTTGCCGAAGTCGGAGGCGACTCTAGCGGCTTTGAACGCATCGCGGATGAAGATGAAGAAACTTCCGCTCCCGCAAAAGGCCGCGGCCGCGCAAAGGCCAAAGCTGCCGACAAAGAGAAGGCCCCTGCAAAGCCCAAAAAGCCCGCCAAAAAAGCTGCTTCAAAGGGCAAGTTTGCAAAGCCCAAGGCCAAAAAATCAACAAAAAAAGATGGCCTTGAGGACGCTGAGGCAAGCCATAAAGAAGCGGACGATAAAGCCGAAATGGCTGTCCGCCGCGGCGGGCGCGGGCGTCGAAAACCAAAGGCTAACGGCGATGAGGCCCTCGATGAAACGTCAGAAACTAGTGGAATTATAGAGGTCGAAATTTCTGAGCCTGAGCCCCAACAGGCGACCGAGGATGTCCGCAGCGAACGTTCAGACGAACGCCCGGAGGAAACTCAGCCGGAGCGCGAACAAACTGATGACCGTCCGCGTGGACGTGATAATAATCGTGATCGAGGAAGGCGCGGCGGACGCGGACGCAATGATCGACCGAGTGGAGATCGTCCGTCCGATGACCGTCAGAATCGTGATCGTCAATCAAATGGCGGCAAACGTTTTGATCGTAACGATCGCGGCAATCGCGCACCACAGCCGACGATCTCTGATCTTCTAAAAGAAGGCCAGGAGATACTCGTTCAGATCGCAAAAGAACCGATCGCGAAAAAAGGCGCCCGCATCACATCGCATATCGCTTTGCCGGGGCGTTATCTCGTTTACATGCCGACGATCGAACATCTCGGCGTATCGCGCAAGATCGAATCCTCGAATGAACGCGGCCGTCTCAGGACGCTGATCCAGAAGATCCGTCAGGATCCCGAGATCCCATCGGGCGGCTTTATAGTCCGCACAGCGGGCATCGGCGTTCCGGAAGAGGACCTCAGAAACGATGCTAGATACCTAGCCCGAATGTGGGCCGAGTCAAAGAAAGGCTCCGAAAAGAAAAAATCGCCCGCTATCGTCCATCAGGACCTTGATCTAGTGCAGCGAATATTGCGCGACCAGCTTGCAGGTGATTTTACTGCCATTCGCATCGATAACGATGAGGAATATCAACGCACGGTCGAATTTATCAACCTCATTCAGCCTCGAATGGTGAACCGCGTTAAGCTCTACACCCGTGATGAGCCGATCCTCGAGTACTACGGCGTACAGGAAGAGGTCGACAAAGCGCTCAAACCGCGTGTCTGGCTCAAGAGCGGCGGCTATCTCGTCATCAATCAGACCGAGGCGCTCGTTTCGATCGACGTTAATACCGGCAAATTTGTCGGCAAGGGCAACCAGCGTCTCGAAGACACGATCACGCGAACAAATATGGAAGCCGTCGATGAGATCGCCCGGCAGATCAGGCTTCGCGACCTCGGCGGCATCATTGTGCTTGACCTGATCGACATGGAAGATCGGCGCAACCGAAATAAGGTTTCACAGGCGCTGCAGGAAGCACTCTTAGCCGATAGAAGTCCAACAAAGGTGCTTTCATTCAATGATTTCGGCCTCATCATAATGACTCGCAAACGCGTCAAACAGTCGCTCGAACGCACAATGTGTGCCCCGTGCGAATATTGCGAGAGCTCAGGCTGGGTCAAATCGCCGACCACTGTATGCTACGAGATACTCGCGGAAGCCCGCCGCTTGTCAAAGCATCTCGACGATGTACGGCACACGACGCTTCGTGTACATCCAAATGTCTCGCGAGCCTTACGCAGCACCGAACGGGAAGTCCTCGACGAGATCGAAGCTCTGCTCGGTAACGTTGACATCGCCTCGGACAAATCCGTTCATCAGGGGCAGTTCGATTTCGCGTTCATCTAAATAATGAACAGTGAAAAATGATCAACAACAAGGGCGGCCAATGGCCGCCTTTTTCATTTTTCCGTTCTCAGGCGATGCGTCCCAGAGGTGGTTTTCCGAAAGTCGGCGAACCTGACGACATATTTGTAGCCACAGTGAAAACTGTGGGAACAAGGCCAACGAACGTCAGAGCCGTCGAAGATGGCGGCATATCAACGCTTATATTGGGCGTAACACCTTTCCAAATTTTACAGCTTTACGAGTTTACAGTCGCATTTCTGTCACGCGCAGGCTAGAATTTCAGGTCCTTTTTGGCGTCTTTGGGGTTTGCGGGTTTTGCGAAGATCGAGTCGGGAATCGTCTTATTAAAATCGACGGACTCGTAATTGATACGTGAGGTCTGTTTGCCGTTTGTCCAGCGGTCGATGATGAACGGTGTTTTGACGCCGCCGATATCGAGGAACTGGGCGTAGCGATCCTCTTCTTTGACCTCTTCGCCGTCGGCGCTCGTGCGTTTGTAGATCGCCTTTTGCGGCAGGCCGTCATCAACTGCGAATTCAAACTCAACTGAGAAGCCGTCTTTATAGGTCAGCTTTACGGCTTCGTTACGTTTGCCCAACGTTGCCGGACGCTTGCCGATGTAAGTCAGTTCGGCGTCGCCTCGCCAGGAACCGTGGAGCAGATTGTCGAGGCTCGTTCTTATGCCTTGTTTGAAATTTGCGATCTGTGTTTCGTTCTGGACCTTTATCACGTCGAGGCTGTCGTCATATAACCAGCCGGTGCTTCCTGAATTTGCCTGTATTGTCCGCGATCCGCCGCCTTTAAAGTCGGTTCGCTCTTTATCAGGAAAAACGACAATATCAACAAACCAGGGCCACGACACAAGAGCGCCGTCGCGGAGAACGCTGAGCCTGCCACGCCCTACTTGCGTTTTGACCTGTAAATACTTCTCGCCGCCGAGGCTTTGAATGGCTTTTTCGATGATCGCATCAGCTTTGTTCTGAGGTTCGGTCTTTTTGGCCTCGGGTTGAGCAGCGACGATCGACGAAAAAGCAATGGAAAGAAAAAACAACAATCCTTTGCGGGAACTTATTTTTATCGTTCTTTTCATGATAAAAGGCTTCGATGAAATATTATCACCGAAGCCTTTGATGCGAAAAATTTTGCAAAGGTTTAGTTGAGGCTGAACATCTCGCCCGGTTTAACCGTGATCTCGCCGTCAACCGCATCAACGGTAAACTTCATCGCAGCTTTCCAGTCGTTTGTGATAGGCAGTTTGACCTTTTGGTCAATGTGCCGTTTTAAGAAGCGTGCGCCATAGGTCTGGCTAAAGCCTTTCTCTGTAAGTGTATCGAGGGCGGCCTCGGTGACTTCGACAAGCTTGCCCTGGCGTTCCATGTTTCGCTGGATCTTGGTGAGATAAAGCTTGGCGATCTCGCGAACCTCTTCTTTTGTAAGCGGTGCAAAGATAACGATCTCGTCGATCCGGTTGCGAAACTCCGGCGTAAAACGCGTCTCGGCAGCTTTCATTACATCGCTGCGGATCTGTTTCATATCGCCATTGGAATTGTTGGCAAAACCGAGCGGCGATTCGTATTTTTTGAAATTGTCCGAGCCTAGATTTGAAGTCATAATGACGATCGCGTCCGAAAGGTAGACCTTCTTACCGCGTCCGTCAGTGATCCATCCTTCGTCAAAGGCCTGGAGGAAAATGTTCATCAGATATGGCGAAGCCTTTTCAACCTCATCGAGAAGCAGAACTGTATAAGGATTGTCACGAAGCTGTTCGGTCAAGATGCCGCCGCGTTCCGAGCCGACGATGCCGCGCGGCATACCGATCAGTTTTTCGATACCGACCGTGCCGTCGCCGTATTCGCTCATATCGATGCGGATCATTTTGCCCTCGTCGCCAAACATAAATTCGGCAACGGCTTTTGCAAGCTCGGTCTTTCCGACGCCGGTCGGGCCGAGAAAGAGCAGCACGCCGTCCGGCGCATAATGATTTTCTTTAAGCGGGCCTTTGTTAAGCCGCAAACGTTCTGCAACGGCACGAACAGCGTCCTTTTGTCCGACAACGCGATTTCCAAGGTCTGCTTCCATTGTCGAAAAACGGTCCGAGGTGTCGCGGTAGATCATATCCTTAGGAATACGCGATTCCTGAGATATGACATCGATAATATGTTCGGGCCTGACAGTCATTTCAAGCGGCTCGTTTATCTCGACCTTGACCGAGGCAGTGTCGAGCCAGCCGATAGCTTTGTCCGGCAGGTGAAGGTTGCGAATGTATTTCGGCGACATTTCGAGGGCCATGTTTATAGCCTCGTCCGAGATCGTTACTGAATAATTCTTCTCGAGGCGAGGACGAATGCCGAAAAGGATCTCCTTCGTTTCATCAATGCTCGGTTCGTCAACTTTTACAAGGCGGAAACGCCGTGAAAGAGCTTCGTCGTCGCTGATATATTCTTTGTATTCGGTGATCGTGGTCGCTCCGATGATCCTCAGTTCACCACGAGCGAGCGCCGACTTGAACATATTTGCGGCGTCCGATGTTGTGCCCATCGCCGCTCCTGCACCGATGATCGAATGAGCTTCGTCGATGAAGAGAATGATGTGATCTTTCTCTTTGACCTCATCAATGATGCCTTTTATACGCTCTTCAAACATACCGCGAAGCATCGTTCCGGCAACAAGGCCGCCCATTTGAAGCTGCACAATATGAGCATCACGAAGACGTGCAGGAACCTTTTCCGGCTCGAGTTCTATCAAACGTGCCAGGCCTTCAACTACCGCAGTTTTTCCGACGCCCGGTTCACCGACAAGCATCGGTGAATTTGAGCGTTCGCGGTGCGAAAGTATCTCTATCATTTGAAGGATCTCTTGCTCGCGGCCGATCGTTGGCGGAATTTTGTCCTGGCGGGCAAGTTTATTCAAGGACACGCCAAAATGCCGCAGAAACGAGGGCAATTCATATTTCTGACGGACGCGTTCCTCTTCTTTTTCACGCTTTTTAATTCGCGTTCGGGCTGTCTGAGCGACCTCATCGGACGGCACTCCCAAATTCTGCAAAACGTCATTGAGCACGCTGCGTTCATCGTTTGAAAGAACGTAAAAAATATCGCTGCCGTCGATCACGCGGCGCCCTTGCGAACGGGCACGATCCATCGCCCGTTTGAAAAGCTCCGTTGTCTCGGGCGCAATGCGATAGCCCTTGCCGCTATGCTGGCGGCCGGCTTCCATTCGTTTTTCGATCAACAACTTAACCGAACGCGGATCGACAGCGAGGTCACGCATTGTGGACGTGAAGAGTTCGTCCTCTTCAAACGCGATTGCGTGTAAGATATGTTCGATAGAGACGTAGTTTTGATCACGTTTCTTGGATTCGCCTAATGCCGTCTCCAAAACCCGCTGCCCGCTCTCGCTGAATTTGTCTTTGTATGCGTCTATATCTGCCATAATTCCCTTGTAGAAAAACCAAAAACTATGATGCGGGCCGGCGTGGAAGGTTTTGCCTAAATTCCACTATAACATTTCGCCGTCATTGGCTAAAAGCAATTTCTCGTCCGAAAAACATCAATATCATTCACCGGCCGAATCGGCTAACGCCTTTCCGACCTGAACCCGAGCTGGGCGCAGCAGTTTGTCACCAAACTTATACCCTCTTGAGTATTCCGCAACGATCTTGCCGTCATTTTCAGCGTCGGCCGCTGCTACGTCGACAGCTTCGTGAAGCTCCGGGTTAAAATCGTTGCCCACGGAAGCTATCGGCTCTACACCAACATCGATCAACGCCCGCTCAAAACTACGCGCTGTGCCGATAACTCCGTTTCGCAAATGCTCAACGGACGGATCCGTCTCGCTCGCCGCAACCGCGAGATTAAGGTTGTCGAGAACAGGAAGAAGTGTCGTCAAAAAATTGAACTGAGCTTGTTTCCCTCGGTCCTCGAGCGTTTTCATCAGCCTTGCGCGCATGTCGGCTGTTTCTTTCTCAAGATTTGTTTTTGCTTCTTCGAATTTTGCCTGTACACCGACCAACTTCGCTTCGGCGGCCTCGCGGCGCTCGGTCTCAGCTTTTAGCTTTGATTCCAGAGCCAACTCAGCGTTTGATTTGCCTGGCCCCTTTGGCGGTTCATCTTCGGCAATGCGCTCACCTTTCTCATTAAAGCGCCGCTTATCGTTTACAGGAATGTTCTCACTTCCTGTTTCCTCGACCTCGTCTATTTCTATATCTCTCGATTTCATGCTTTTTCAATCTTATCACTCACCACTCGCCGCTAACCACTTTATGGGGTAACAGCCTTTTTTCCAGCGGTAACAGGAGCAAATCTGATCTCTCCATTCTCCGCAGATATTCGAACAGTTTGACCGCCGGCAATTTCACCGTTAAGTAAACTGACCGCGAGCGGATTCTGGATCAGGTTCTGTATCGCCCGCTTGAGCGGACGTGCTCCGTAAACCGGATCATAGCCTTCGGCGACGATCAATTCCTTCGCTGAGTTGTCCAATTCTATAGTGATACCGCGTTCCGCCAGATTTTTTCGCAGCTTTTCAAGCTGAACGTCGATGATCTTTGCGATCTCGTCTTTGCCCAACTGTTGGAATACGACGATATCGTCGATGCGGTTCAAAAACTCAGGCTTGAAGTGATCCCGGAGCACCTTTAACACCTCGTTTCTTATGTCCCTGTCCACTAACGGGTTTTCCGACGCCGCTTGTATCTCACGCGAACCGAGGTTCGAGGTCATTATCAGAACAGTGTTCTTAAAATCGACAACGCGGCCCTTGGAATCGGTCAACCGCCCGTCATCCAGGATTTGCAGCAGCACGTTAAACACATCCGGGTGAGCCTTTTCGATCTCGTCAAAGAGGACAACGGAATAAGGCCTGCGGCGGACGGCCTCGGTCAACTGTCCGCCTTCCTCATAACCAACATATCCCGGCGGGGCACCTATCATGCGGGCGACCGCGTGTTTTTCCATGTACTCCGACATATCGAGCCGCACCATCGCACGCTCGTCGTCGAACAGAAATTCAGCCAAAGCTCGTGCGGTTTCGGTCTTACCAACTCCCGTCGGCCCTAGAAAAATGAACGAACCGATAGGCCTGTTGGGATCTTGCAAACCGGCACGCGCACGGCGAACGGCATTTGCAACGGCTTCGAGCGCTTCGTCCTGCCCGATGACACGTTTGCGGAGGTTTTCTTCCATCGCAATGAGCTTTTGCATTTCGCCCTCGAGCATTTTTGAAACTGGGACGCCTGTCCATCTTGCAACGATCTCAGCAACGTCTTCTTCGTCAACTTCTTCTTTTAGAAAAACACCGTCTTTTTGCAGATCGGCGAGCCGCGTTTGTTCGGATTCGAGCAATTTTTCAAGCTCGGGTATTCGGCCGTATTGGATCTCTGCCGCCTTTGTAAGGTCGCCGGCCTGACGAGCTTGTTCAAGTTCGAGCTTGGCTTGTTCGAGCTGTTCCTTAGCGGTGCGCATCTTTTCGATCTCTTCTTTTTCGGATTGCCATTTGGCCTTCATCGCTGAAGATTTTTCATTTAGATCGGCAATTCGTTTTTCGATGTCGTCGAGCCGCTCTTTAGATTTCTTATCGGTTTCATGCGACAGCGCCTGACGCTCGATCTCAAGCTGCAATATTTCGCGCTCGAGAACGTCGATCTCCTGCGGCAAACTATCGATCTCAATGCGGATACGCGATGCGGATTCGTCAATGAGGTCAATAGCCTTATCCGGCAGAAATCTGTCGGTAATGTAACGATTTGAAAGCGTCGCGGCCGCGACAATAGCAGCGTCCTTGATGCGAACGCCGTGATGGACCTCGTAACGTTCTTTCAACCCGCGAAGAATAGCAATCGTATCTTCGACTGTTGGTTCTCCAACATAGACCTGCTGAAATCGTCGCTCCAGAGCCTTGTCCTTTTCAATATATTTCTGATATTCGGCAAGCGTCGTCGCACCTACGGCACGCAGCGTGCCGCGAGCGAGTGCAGGTTTGAGCATATTTGACGCGTCTATCGCGCCTTCCGAAGCACCGGCTCCGACAAGCGTATGCAGCTCGTCTATGAAGAGAATGATCTGGCCTTCCGCCTTTTCTATCTCGTTGAGAACCGCTTTAAGTCGATCTTCAAATTCGCCTCGGTATTTCGCACCGGCGAGCATCGCCCCGAGATCGAGCGAAACTAATTTCTTGTTTTTTAGCGTTTCTGGCACATCGCCCGACACTATTCTTTGAGCCAAACCTTCGACTATTGCGGTTTTGCCGACGCCGGGCTCACCGATCAAAACGGGATTGTTCTTCGTCCTGCGCGAAAGAATCTGAATAGCGCGACGTATTTCGTCATCACGCCCGATGACCGGATCAAGCTTGCCTTTGCGTGCGCGTTCCGTAAGGTCCTGGGCGTATTTTTCGAGAGACTGAAAATTCTCCTCCGCGTTCTGATCTGTGATCCTCGAGCCGCCGCGCATATCGGTCACGACCTTTTCGAGGTCGTCTCGTGTTATGCCAGCGACACGCAAAATGCGCCCGGCATCGCCGTCCTTTTCCGCGGCGATGGCCAACAAAAGATGTTCGGTCGAATGGTATTCGTCCTGCATCTTTTCAGCTTCCTTCTGCGCATCCTGAAAGATCGTGTTCGTTCGCGAACTGAAATACTGTTGTCCTCCGCTGACCTTTGGAAATTTTTCGATCGCAGCCTGGATATCTGCAAGGATCGCCGCCGAGTTGGCTCCGATCTTGCCTAAAATGGGTTTGACGACGCCCTCTTTTTGTTCAAGCATCGCCGCTAGCAGGTGTTCGGGTTCGACCTGCTGGTTTTGATTTTTTTCCGCGATGCTGATCGCTTCCTGAACGGCTTCCTGGCCGCGGATCGTAAATCTGTCGAATCTCATATCAAAATTATAAATTATGAACGGTGAATGATGAATGTTTTTCACTCACCATTCACCGTCTTGTCACATGCCTAAAATGAACTAGCCGTTTGCTGATCTGGCCTTGTCATTCGCTTCGATCGTTTTCGGTTTGGCGTCTGCCCCTGTGATCTCGATCTTACGAGCTTTTACCTCTTCGCGCTTTGGCAAGCTTACATGAAGAATGCCGTTATTGAACTCGGCCTTTGCTCCCTCGGCGGTAACCGTCGGCGGCAGCGTGAATGATCGCGTAAACGTGCCGTATGCACGCTCGATGCGATGATAATTGTCTTCGTTGGTCTTCTTTTCAAATTTCCGCTCGCCTTTCAGCGTCACGACATTGTTCTCGAATGAGAGCTCAAAGTCCTCTCGGCTCATTCCCGGCAATTCTGCCTCAAGAACAAAACTGTCTTTGTTCTCAAATATATCGACTGTAGGCACCCATGCGCCGTTAAACACTTCCTCTCTTGCGGTTGATGCCGGCACTGCGCTTCTGAATAAGCGTGCCATTTCCTCATTAAAACCGCGTAATTCTCTAAATGGATCGTATCTGACTATGTTCATGATCATTTCCTCCAAAATTTCAAGATAAATGACTA
>CAZGSC010000101.1:0-12700 GCA_964528325.1 uncultured Chloracidobacterium sp.
AGTTCAACCGGAGGCGGTGTGCGGTTTTCAGTAAATAAATGGGAAGGCGAACGATACAGATCGATCATCCTTTCATTTAAGAATGACAAGGTAATGTCGAAATCGCAGGTCGGCCTCAAATAGATCTTTTAGGATGAGATCACTAAGAACCACCTGCATCTGCGGGTGGGTTCTTTTATTTTTAGATGAACAAAAAAACCATAAAAGACATAGAGATTGCGGGCAAACGCGTTTTTATCCGTGTTGACTTTAATGTCCCTATCAAAGACGGCGTCATCGCTGACGACACCCGCATACTCGGAGCCTTGCCGACGATCAAATACGCCGTCGAAAAAGGCGCGAAGGTAATACTCGCCTCGCATCTGGGCCGGCCGCTCAAAGACAAAAAGAAAGCTGAAGAAAAGGGATTGCCGTATGACGCGGCCAAATACAGTCTCCGGCCAGTGTTTGAGTATTTATCTAAGTTAGAAGGGTTAAATGTTGCATTTACAGATGATTGCGTCGGGGATGGTGTTAACGAATCTGTCGCAAACATGGCTGCGGGCGATGTTCTGCTCCTAGAAAATCTACGCCTCCACGCCGAAGAAGAAAAGAACGATGCTGATTTTGCAAAACAGCTTGCTGCAAACGTAGATGTCTATGTCAATGACGCATTCGGGACAGCTCATCGTGCTCACGCCTCAACCGAAGGTATCACTCACTATGTTGACATTTGCGTTGCCGGTCTTTTAATGGAAAAAGAACTTACATTTCTAGGTAAGGCTTTACACGATCCCGAACGCCCTTTCGTAGCCATCCTCGGCGGGGCTAAGGTTTCGGACAAGATCCCGGTCATCGAATCGCTTATCAAACGAAAGGTCGATAAACTCCTGATCGGTGGTGCTATGGCATACACGTTCTTTAAGGCTCAGGGATTTACGGTCGGTAAATCGCTGGTTGAAGACGAGATGATGCCAAAAGCCCTCGAAATGGAGCAAATGGCAAAGGACGCGGGTGTTGAGCTAATATTACCGACTGATCATCAGGTCGTCGATTCGTACGATCCCATCAATTCTCGCAAAACGATTCCGATCTCGTTCACAAATACCGGCCTCGTCGGCCTTGATATCGGTGTCGAAACCGCCGTCATCTTTGAGAATGCCCTCGAGGGAGCCAAAACCATCGTCTGGAATGGCCCGATGGGGATGTTCGAAGAAAAGCCTTTTGACGAAGGAACTATCGCCATAGCAAGGGCTGTTGCCGACGCTACGAGTAAAGGAGCAACGTCGATCGTCGGCGGCGGAGATTCGGTTTCGGCGATCAATCAAGCCGGCCTTAATGACAAGATCAGCCACATTTCGACCGGTGGCGGGGCTACGCTTGAGTTTCTCGCGGGCGATATATTACCTGGTGTGGCTGCCCTTGATGACCGGTAAACCGTCCGCCTGCATAACCACAATCACGTGTGATAAACTAAACACTATTAGTGATGAATTCGATCCTTACCGAGGCGAAAAACGCAGCCTTGATCATTATCGGTATGTTTCTTGCGGCATTTGGCCTGAAAGGCTTTTTGCTGTCTAGCCGTTTTATCGATGGCGGTGTTACGGGCATATCTATGCTGATCGCCGAGCTAAGCCCGCTGTCTTTGCCGCTTTTGATCGCAGTGATAAACCTACCTTTTGTGCTTATCGGCTACCGCCAGATCGGAATGCGGTTTGCCATCAAAAGCGCCGCCGGCATCATTGGCCTGTCGTTGTGTCTGGCATTTGTCGAATTTCCTGATGTAACGCCCGACAAACTGCTCACAGCCGTATTTGGAGGACTGTTTATCGGAGCCGGTATCGGTTTGGCTATCCGTGGGGGTTCGGTTCTTGACGGCACTGAGATCGCGGCATTGCTTATCAGCCGACGCAGCTATTTGGTTAATGTAAGCGACGTTATTTTGATCCTCAATATCTTTGTATTCACGACAGCGGCTATATTTTTAAGTGTCGAATCCGCAATGTATTCGGTCTTGACGTACGTTGCTGCAACTAAGGCAATTGACTTTTTGCTACATGGTTTCGAAGAGTTTACCGCTCTGACCATAATCTCACCCAAGAATCCCGAGATCCGTGAGGCAATAACGACTCAGCTCCATCGTGGCGTAACGGTATTAAAGGGTAGCGGTGGCATGGGCAGCACAGGTACGGTCGAGGACGAACGCGAGATACTTTACTGCGTCGCGACCCGACTCGAGATCGGCTCAATAAAGAACGCGGTGCTCGCCGTTGACCCAAGTGCGTTTATCACAACACACGCTTTGTCCGACGTTGACGGCGGACTGATAAAACGCCCGGTTCTGCATTAAAACTATGAGAAGACCAGTAATTGCAGGTAATTGGAAGATGTATAAACTGCTCAGCGAAGCGGTAAATACAGCTCTGGAACTAAAACCGCTTGTCGCCAATGCAAATCATTGTGACGTAGTCATTGCTCCGGTATTCACGGCCTTAAAGACCGTTGCTGATCGACTCGAGGGCTCAAATATCCACGTCGCCGGACAGGATTGCGCGACCCAGAACGATTTTGGTGCACACACGGGCGAGATCGCCCCCGTGATGCTAAAAGATGTCGGCTGTTCTCACGTGATAATCGGCCATTCCGAGCGTCGGCAGTTTTACGGCGAAACGGATACATCCGTCAATCAAAAGACAAAAGCAGCGCTCTCGGCGGGGCTCAAACCTATCGTGTGCGTTGGCGAATCCCTCGCTGAAAGGGAAAGCGGAAATGCCGAAACTGTGGTAAAAAGCCAGTTAGTCGCAGGGCTCGACGGTTTGACAGTTGCCGACATGGAACGTATCATTATCGCTTACGAGCCTGTCTGGGCGATCGGAACGGGTAAAACCGCGACGCCTGAACAGGCTCAAGAAATGCACGCTCACATTCGCCGGACAGTTGCTGAAACTCATGGTAGCGAGACGGCGGATAAGACTCGAATACTCTACGGAGGTTCGGTAAAGCCGGACAATATTGCGACACTAATGTCGCAAACCGACGTGGACGGTGCATTGGTCGGTGGAGCGAGCCTCGAAGCTGAGAGTTTTGCTCAGATCGTAAACTACGGACGTAATTAAGATGGTTTATTTTTTATACGGTTTATTTTTCCTTTCTTGTTTGGTGCTTATCGCTGCGGTTTTACTACAGCCGGGTAAGACGGATGCAGGTGCTTTGTTTACCAGTAATGTTTCTAGTTCGGCATTGAGTCCGCGCGGAACGGCAACGGTCTTGTCAAAAGTGACGATCAGTGCGGCAACTTTATTCATGTTGTCGGCGTTGTTGTTAGCGATGCCTGCTTTGACTGGAAACGTCTCTGTTTTGAACAGCAACCCGGAAACGCCTGCCGAAGCTCCGGCTTCGACAGATGCAAATACTGCCGATGCGAATGCAAACACTGCATCGTCGTCGGATGCTAACTCGAATACTGCGGCTCCGGCAGATGCAAGTTCAAATTCAAATTCGAATACGTCAGCACCTGCGGACGGAATCCCGGCGAACAAGTAACTTTGATATTTTGAATTCAGATATGAACATCTCATATTTGAAAAATCTTGCTCAGGTGGCGTAATTGGTAGCCGCGCACGTTTGAGGGGCGTGTGGAGCAATCCGTGCGAGTTCGAGTCTCGCCCTGAGCACCATTAAAAAAAAAGACAGGCTTTTCGGCCTGTCTTTTTTGCGTAAAGTCTATCTTTTTAAAACAGTGCTAATTTAATGCGCAGGAATTTCTTGGGATTTTGCCTGAAATCGTAGAGAAGTTTAGTGCCTTCGGTGGTGAAGGTATTAACATTATTAGCGGTCTGATTTATGCTGTTGTAAAGGGTCTCATCGGTTACAAGCCGTCCGATAGTTCCTTTGCCTGCTTGTGCATCCGCTAGAATGGCCTCGATACGGGCCGTAGTCGCATTGAACCGGGCAATGGCGTCTTTTGTGTCGTCGTATAATTTGTCGTCGCGGAATAATTTTCCGGCCGAACCTTTTCCGTCTCTGATATCGGCTGTGATCAGCTTAACATCATCGGCGATAGACGAGATCTTCTGGGCCGATACTTTTAGGTTGGCCACAGCATCGCGCGTTTCAATATACAATGCGTCGTCATTGACAAATTTCCCTGCCGAACCGCGTCCCGCTTTAATATCACCTGAGATCGCCTCTAACTGGGCGACTGTTTTGTTCAAACTATCGTATAGTTCAGGGTCGTTTACCAATTTTCCTGCGCTGCCCTGGCCTTTGTTTATTTTATCGATCGTGGTTTGCAAACGCGTCATTGTCGCACGTGTTTCAAGGACGGCGCTGTCGAGGCTTTTGTAAAGCGATTCGTCGTTGATCACACGCCCGAGCGTCCCTTCACCTTGATTGGCCTTGTTCAATATTTCATTTGCCGGGACAGCGATCTCATTGATTTTCTTGAGAAGATCGTTACCGGTTTCAGTCAATTGAGTAAGCGAATTACCTGCACTCGAATCCAGCAAGGCGCCATTGTCGACCGGTGAGCCTTTTGAGGTGCCCGGAATGATGTTTATCATTTTGTCGTTGCCGAGTATTGACGTGGCAACTAACTGTGCTCTTGAATCGCTTCGGATCAGGTCAGTTATAGGCTTATTGTCCAACATCTGGACGACGGCCAATGTAGCTTCGATCCTCTGACCGGCAGGTGAGTCAGGCGGAAGAAAATTCACGTCCTCAACCTTTCCTATGGAAACACCCGCGAGTTGAACATCGGCTCCCGGATGCAGTCCGTCGGCACTTTCAAAACGCGACTTTAACCGAAGCTTTTTCTCGAACGGGTTGAAGTTACCACTTGAATTGAGTATCAAAAATCCCGTGACCAACAGCGCGGCGAGCATAAAAATACCAACGCGAAGCTCGCTTAGAGTGAGTTTTTGTTGACGTCTTGGCATCGATTCTACTTTCCTCGGATAAATCTTTGAATATAAGGATCATCAGTATTTCGCAGTTGCTCGTCCTTGCCGCTAAAAACGATTTTCCCCGACTTTAGCATCATAACCTCGGTATTTATCAGGCACAATTTGTCACCTTCGAGTTCGAACCGCACCTGGCCGTTACGGTCCAGCACCGTGTACTCAGAGGAGATATAATCAAGATTATTCATTTCATGCGTTACAAATATTGATGATACATCTTCAAGGTCTCGAAGTTTAATTGCCAATTCGCAAATGGTCCTCGCCGTTGGCGGATCAAGTCCGGCAGTAGGCTCATCAAAAAGTACAATGCCGGGATTTCCGACGAGTGCCCTGGCGATACCAACACGTCGTCGCATCCCTCCTGACAGTTCAATAGGCATCTTGTCTATCGCACCTTCGAGATCGACGAACTGCAGCATCCTGCGAACTTCGTGCTCAACCTCATCCTCATCGATTCCGTCCTCGTGGAGGCGATACGCGACATTGTCATACACTGACAGCGAATCAAATAATGCACCTTCCTGAAAAACCATTCCGATATTTTCACGGATACGCATCAACTCTACATCGTCAAAGTCCGAGATATCTTCGCCCTCGACAAACACCTGGCCCGCGTCCGGCTTCAAAAGCCCGAGAATCAGCTTAATAATAGTTGACTTTCCACTGCCAGAACCGCCCAAGACTATTTTCGTTTCTCCTCGTCGAACAGAAAAACTGATCTTATCCAGCACGATCTGATCGTCAAATGCCAGTTCAACGTCACGAAATTCGATCGCCGGCAGCATACGGTCATTTCGGATATCCGATGAGCGAACGGGTATCGAATCGTCTACCTGTATCTGCTCTTGAATCCTATTGTTCTCGAATGACATAGCAAATCCGTTTACTGCCTTAAAACAAAGTACCCTGCAGCAAAGATTGTAATATTTTCGAAAGAAAGAAATCCGCAATAATAACGTTTATTGATGATGCCACGACCGCTTGCGTGGTGGAAATTCCGACGCCGACCGTGCCGCCAGTTGTATTCAAACCCTTATAGCAAGAGATCAATCCAATTATAACGCCAAAGAAAATGGGTTTTACAATTCCTGCCACCAGGTCGTCAACGTCAGTGCCGGTTCGAACAGACGAAATATAAACGTTAAGGTCGAGCCCGTGAAGCTGTCGTGCAACAATTCCTCCGCCGATCAAACCAAACATGTCGGCAGCTATCGTCAACAGCGGAAGGGTGACCAGCAAGGCGATTATTCGAGGTGTTACAAGCTTCCTAACCGGCGACGTTCCCAGAGCACGCATTGCATCGATCTGCTGAGATACGACCATGGATCCAAGCTCAGCCGAGATCGCCGACCCGACGCGGCCCGCGACCATCAGAGCGGTCAAAACGGGACCCAGCTCACGGATCAGTGAGACCGCAATTCCCTGCCCGGCATTGCTCTGCGCTCCGTAATATTCAAGTGTGGGATAAGTCTGCAAAATAAGCACACCGCCGGTGAAAAAGCCGGTAAGCACGACAATGCCCAACGAGCCCACGCCGATCTGATCCATTTGATTGACGATATCATCAAAATATCGCGGCTTTTTACGCAGTCCCTTTATGGAACGCCACAATAGATTTGTGATCTCTTGAAGTTCGAACAAAAATTTTGTGACTGGATTCATTAAAGGAAGAGTCAAATATATTTGGTTCAGGATATAACGAACCCTTACAAAACATCAAACGCAAAAAAACAGCCGGCCCCATCACGAACCGGCTGCAACGCAGGCAAGATAAACAAACAAGGTCGTAATTTAGAGATCTTGATTCTGCTCCTCTTTTGGCGGCATCGGTCGAGCCGATGGCTCTGGGCTCTGTGGCCTGTTCTGGCGTTGTCGGTTGAAAGTCCGATCTCCGTTAAACGGGTCTCGGGACTTTAGCTCTTCGCGCATCTTTTCAAATCGTTGCCGCAGCTCGCGAAATTTGACTAACTGTTCCTGAGTCAAAATGCGGCGAACCCCAAACTCAGTCATAAATCGCAGTCTATCCATTTCAGCCTGTGCAAGCTGAAGATCTTTTAATCGGGTCTGAACATCGGCTTCATTCATCTGATCTGCATAGATGGCGTCGTCCAACATACGCTTGGCCTCACGAAACCGCTTTTGAGCTGCGTCCATTAGCGGCTTGTTATCCATATGAAGCTTGCGGATCTGCTGGATCTGTTCCTCGGCCAGCCCGAGCCGATGAAGCAGGTCAACGTGCCGATCACCAAACTGTTTCATTGCCGGTCGCTGTGCCTCACGCGGCGGAACGTCAGCAGGCTTCGCATCCTGTGCAGTCACGGTCGCGGCAAACATAAATCCTGCGGCAAGCAGTGTAAATAATCTCAAACTATTTTTCCCTTTCATATATTTGATCCATCCCTAACCGTCAATATCGGCAAAAAGATCGGCGAGCCGAAGCGAATTATCATCTTCAGCCTCATAATTGCTCAAAACCGGAGCAGTCGAAAGAGCAGGGCTTAAATTCTGTTTTTTGGGAGTCGTCGCAACCATCTGCTTTACAACTGCAGTCTGACGACGCGCAACGATCTTAACCGGCTGAATATCTTTACTCGTTGTCTTAGGAGTCGTCACAGCAACTTCCGGCTGCGTTATCTCTGGTTGTTTTACGGTTTCGGCGTTCTTGATCGGCTCTGCATTCTGAATGGCAACTGGCTGCACATTCAAATTAGAAGCGACAGTCTGCTCTCTCGGGCCGACAGATCTAAACATCACAAAGCTCAATCCCACGATTACGATCAACGCAGCCGCCGCAGCGATCGGCAAAGGCTGCAGCCACCCGCGAAGCCCCGCCAGCAGGCCAACAGACGCACCTTCTTTGACAGTATTTTTCTTCGGTTCGTATGGAATGACGATATTTGGCGTCGGCAAATTGCCGAACTCTTCTTTCTGCCACTCGAACACAGAAAAGCGTGCTTCAGAGATCGCAGCGAATTCATCCGTGCAGACGGAGCATCCGGAAAGATGGCTTTCAAAGTTCAAACGCTCTGAGCCGACGATCTCGTCGTAAATATACGAAACGA
Organism: uncultured Chloracidobacterium sp.; assembly: GCA_964528325.1. Classification (GTDB taxonomy): domain Bacteria; phylum Acidobacteriota; class Blastocatellia; order Pyrinomonadales; family Pyrinomonadaceae; genus OLB17. Next base: position 8,006 of record CAZGSC010000101.1, read on the forward strand.
TCTCGTCCTTAAATGGGCAATTTGTTTTGCCGTTTTTCATCATTGCTTTCTAAAAAGTTCAAACGACCTCGACGGGCGTTCGCTCCAACCTCATTTTCAACTGTTTCAGTGCCGTGTAAAGCCTGCTTTTGACCGTGCTGAGCGGCAGTTCGAGTGTTTCCGAAATTTCCTGAAACGTCATTTCCTCGAATTCCTTCATCACGATCACCTGCCTCAGATCCGTAGGCAAGCCGCCGACCGCCTGTCTCACGAGCGTCAGCCGCTCGTTCTTTTCGATCAGTCTCGCCGGCGAAAGATTTGGCGATGCGACGAATGTCCTGTCTTCGGCTCCTTCGTCGTCGTCGAGAAAGTCTTCTGACCGCGACTTTTGCCTTCGCTTTATTGTCAAACACTGGTTGACCGCTATGCGGTGCAGCCACGACGAAACTCTTGCCTCGCCGCGAAAGTTCTTTATGTTGCGATAAGCCGCGATAAAAGCTTCCTGACAGGCGTCGCCTGCGTCGTCCTCGCGTCCAAGCATACCGAAGCAGAGAGCGAATATCTTTCGTTCCCACCGTCTAACGATTTCGTCGAAGGCCTCTCTGTCGTCAGACACTGCCAGTTCGACAAGCTGTTCATCGGTTTTGCTTTGCAACATCGACTCGTGTCAACAAACTATCTTTTCACGAGAATCATACCTCAAAAATCGTGGAACTCCGCCAAACGTTCCGCATTACGATACTTAGACGCCTAAACATGTGAAAAAGTCTAAATCTTGTCACAAATGAGAGCCTTAGCGGCGTGGTTCTTACCATCTTGTGTCCCACTGCTGTCCCACACTCAAAGTGGAACGCGCAACTCACCATTTTTATTGGAGTTGCGGCATTTTTTGGCCTCTGTCTCACGATTTTTGACAAAAAACTTTACATTGTGCCACAAACTCAATAACTCCTGTGATTACGAAGGTTAGAGCATTTCTTTTCCTAGGAATAACACGATCTTCGCTGAAACGACACGGTCCGCTATTCACTGTTCACTATCCGTTATTTTCAGTTGTCAAAGATCTAATTAAATGTTGCTGACATCGCAGCATGAAATTGCATATGTCGTCAATAGTTGCATTTATGCAACGGCAAATTCAACCTTCGAAGAAGGTGATATATTTGTAGCCCATATCGCAAGATATGGGTAAATATAGGCGGCTATTGCGTCGGCTCCGCCGACTCGGAACCGATCATGAACGAGGCTGTGAAGATCATTCGAAGCCCAGCTTACCCTGATCATCGCTCTCGGCAACGACCTTTTGCGCCTGTTTGAAGGTGTCGATGTTTGGCGGGAGGTTTACTTGGGCGCCGTTCAGGATGTCTTCGACGGTCAGTATCTGCAAGCGGGGATAATCCTTGTTCCAGCCGGGCGAATGGTAAAAGCCTTTGCCTGCGGCTTCCTCGATCATTGGTTTTGTCGGCTTTTCTAGCGTGACATAAACACCGATCGCGGCATTTTCGCGGTCGATAACGTGTCCGAGATCGCGAATTTGCGAAACGCTGACGTTTTGGCCGCCTTTTACGGAAACGATCACTTTCTTTGCCTTGCCCGAATTGTCGTCGGCAAAGACCATCATTCCATCGACGCCTTTGTCCGCGCCTTTTTTGCCTTCTTTCTTACCGGCCTCCGAACCAAAAGCTTTCGCACCGATAAGCGGAAGAATCCACCACTGGAAACCATACTTATCTTCCTCGGCAAGTTTTCGTGCGCCGTCAAGGTCGGTTGGCTGACCGATGACACGGTAACCTTGCGTCTCGATAAGCCCTGACTCTGCCGACCTTTTCCCCGCCGGGATCTCGCCCGACAACCCCGAAGGCATAAATGACAGCTTGCCCGTGTAAGGCAAAATGCCGAACTGCTGGCGCAGACGATATTTCATAAGACCGACTGCAAGATGCGTAACGTCAATGCCGATCCATTGACGATTGAGCTTCTGTGCCGCGGCGATAGTCGTCCCGCAACCGCAAAAAGGATCAAGCACAACATCGCCTTCATTTGATGACGCGGAAATAATGCGCTCAAGAAGTGCAACAGGTTTTTGTGTTGGATAGCCGAGCTTTTCCTTGGCTTGCGAGTTAATCGGGAAGATATCATCCCAAATCTCTTGAGCCGCTACCCCTTTCGCCTCGTCGAGAAATCTCTTCAGACGCGGAAAGCCATCCTTTGGAAAATAGATTTTTCCTTCCGAATCAAGTCTTTCCAGTTCGTCTCTTGTAGTTCGCCAATGCCTTCCTAGCGCTCGAACACTAAATCCGCGCCAGTCCTCACCCGAATCTCCGTTAGTCGTTCCCGCGCCGGTGAGGTTGTCGTCATACCATCGGCGTCCGTCGGGATCGACACGGCTGAACTTCTTTAGATGTGAATCGCTGAACTCGGTGAAGATTTGGTTCCAAGTGTACAGTTCGGATTTGGTGTAGAAGAAGATTATATCTGCGTTCGAGCCGTAGCGTTTGGCGGAACTGTGGGCACTGGTTCGCTTCCACGTTATCTCATTTTTATAATTCTGCGCTCCGAAGATAGTATCGAGCAGAATCTTCAAATAATGGCTCGCGGTCGGGTCGCAGTGAAGATAAAGCGAACCCGTCGGTTTGAGGACGCGGTGAAGTTCTTTTAGACGGATCGCCATCATCACGAGGTAGGCCATCATCTGGTTTTCGCCGAGGAAATCGTGAAACGACTGGATCATCTGCCCGACGCGGTCAGGCGACTTGATAAGCTCGAAATACGTCGAAACGGCTCCGCTCCAATGCCACGTGTCTTCGAAGGCCGTTATCTGCGATTCGGCTTCGACGCCGCTCTCGTTCTTGAAAAGGACGTTGTAGTTGCGGTTCGAGTTGAACGGCGGGTCGAGATAGATTAGATCGACGGACTCATCCTTGATGTACTCCCGCAATATGTCCAGATTGTCGCCGTAGTAGAGAGTGTTCATGGCATCAGCTCAGTCAGGAAATAGGATACTGTTTACAAGATCGTTTTACCCAGCGCCGACAGGATCAGTTCGCAGGCGAGCTCGACGGTGATGTTGCTTTCGTCAAGGAGCGGGTTGACCTCGACTATTTCGAAGGAACGCATACCGCCGCGTTCTGCGATGATCTCGAGGGCGAGATGGGCTTCGCGATAGGTCGTGCCGCCGCGGACCAAGGTGCCGCTGCCTGGTGCAAAACGCGGATCGATCATATCGATGTCGAACGTCACAGCGTAACCGCCCGGAGCCTGTGAGGCGATGTTAACTGCCTCCTCGACGCACGCCGCCATTCCGCGTTTGTCGATGTCGCTCATCGTAAAGAAATTCTTGCGGAGCCCGAGCTTTTCGATCGTGGCGCGTTCGCCGGCATCGATGTCGCGTGCTCCGATGTGGGCGAAGTATTTTGGATCGAGCTTTGGAGCGTAGCCGCACAGGTTGACGAGCTGTTCATTGCCGTGGCCGAGTATCGTAGCTAGCGGCATGCCGTGAATGTTCCCCGACGGCGAAGTTTCAGGCGTATTGATGTCCGCGTGGGCGTCAAACCAGATCAGCCCGATCTCAGTTCCCTTTTGCTTGTAGTGATCAGCGATAGCCGAAAATGTCGGTATCGCGATCGCGTGATCGCCGCCGAGAATGATCGGCAGTTCGCCGGCGTTCAAAATGTCGCTGACCGCGGTGATGATGTTCTCGCTCGAAGCGAGCATTTCTGTGAGATGCTTTGGATGGCCTCCGTCCGAGCCCGGCTCGGGCTGAACGATAGCGACATCGCCGTGATCGACGACTTGGTAGCCGCCGCGTATGTGTTCCGCGAGGTTCAGCCCGCGAAAGGCAGTCAAACGCATTGCGTTAACGCCAAGCTCGCTTCCCGTCTTCCCGGCACCAAAGCCAAGCGGGACGCCGAGTATTCCTACTTTTTTGTCAGTCATAATTCGATCAGAAGCCCTAACTTCGTGCGGGCTTCTGCAACATTATTCCTCGCCGAATTTGTCGGCAAAGAGCTTTGTGATCTGTTCGATGGCGTCCTGTTCGTCTGCGCCGTCAGCCGCTACAGTAATATTCACGCCGCATCCGGCCGCGAGATGAAGTACGCTGAGGATCGACTTTGCGTTAGCCGTAACGCCGCTGTCGAGACGATGCAGCGTGATCCGGCATTTAAAACCGCTGGCCAATCGGACAAGCTGTGCCGCCGCTCTTGCATGCAGGCCAAGCGCGTTTGTGATGCCTATCTCTCGCTCAAGCATCCTTCTTCATTTTCTGCGGTTCAAGGAGAGTGCTCGTCCGGCAGATCGCTTCTTTACCCTGATCCTCGACCTCTTTTGCGAGTTCGTGAAGCGTCACTTCCCTGCGGTTCGACGCTAGTTTGATGACCATCGGCAGATTGACGCCGGTGACGATCTCGACCTCGTTTTCCTTGAGAAACATCGCCGAAATATTCGTCGGCGTGCCGCCAAACATATCGGTCAACACGAGAACGCCGCTGCCGCTTGAAACTTGTGCAATTGCACGTTCGATCTCCGCCTTTGCCATTTCGACATCGTCGTGCCAGCCGATAGAGACCGCAATAATGTGGCTAAGATCGCCGACAACGGCTTCGGCCGCCGCCAATAACTCGTTTGCGACCTGTCCGTGCGATACGATAACCCCGCCGATTCGTTTTGTTTCACTCATATTATTTTTGAATGTCGCGATGGGTAACCGAGACGTCA
>CAZGSC010000102.1:0-12641 GCA_964528325.1 uncultured Chloracidobacterium sp.
GAAGTGTCCGCTGTTGCAGACGATCGCTCCGTCACGCATTTGCTCAAAGTGCTCTCTATCGATAACGTGGCGGTTGCCTGTCACCGTGACGAAGAAATCGCCGAGCTTGCAGGCCTCGACCATCGGCATCACGCGGAAGCCGTCCATAACCGCCTCGATCGCCTTGATCGGGTCGATCTCAGTGATGATGACATTGGCACCCATTCCGCGAGCACGCATCGCGACACCTTTGCCGCACCAGCCGTAGCCGACGACTACGAGATTTTTTCCGGCGAGCAAAATATTGGTCGCACGGATGATGCCGTCAAGGGTCGATTGGCCCGTACCGTAACGGTTGTCAAAGAAGTGCTTTGTCTGAGCGTCATTGACCGCAATGGAAGGGAAGGTAAGCACGCCGGCTTTGACCATCGCGTTGAGGCGGACAATTCCTGTTGTCGTTTCTTCCGTGGTGCCGATGAGATTGCCGATAAGCTCCGGCTTTTCCTTGATCATCGTCGCAACGACATCACTTCCGTCGTCGATGATCAAATTCGGATTTGTTTCGAGTGCCGCTTTGACGTGGCGGACATAGGTTTCGGTCGATTCGCCTTTCATCGCCATGACCGGAATGCCCCAATCGGCAACAAGCGAAGCCGCTACATCATCCTGTGTCGAGAGCGGGTTCGAAGCGATAAGCAGTGATTCTGCTCCGCCTGCCTGAAGCGTGCGGGCGAGATTTGCCGTTTCGGTTGTAATGTGTGCACAGGCGACAAGTTTGACGCCGGTAAGTGGTTTTTCTTTTTCAAAGCGTTCGCGAATGAGGCGGAGAACAGGCATTTCGCGGTCGGCCCACTCGATACGCTGTTTGCCTTGCGGCGCCAGGTTGATGTCTTTTATGTCGTGTTGCATTGATGTTCCTGCGTTAGCCATATTTTTTTGTCGGAATGCGAGCTTGCCAGCTTGCGTGTTTTTATCCTAAGCCGCTGCTCCTTTTTCCGCAGCTGATCTCAAGGCCTCGGCCTTGTCCGTCTTTTCCCATGAGAATTCGTCGTTCACTCGTCCGAAGTGTCCAAAACGAGCCGTCGCCTTGTATATTGGACGGCGAAGATCGAGCGTTTCGATGATCGCTTTCGGCGTGAGCGTGAAATTCTCACGGACGATATCAGCAATGCGTTCATCGTCGATCGTTCCTGTGCCGTGTGAATCCACCAATACCGAAACCGGTTCGGCGACTCCGATAGCGTAAGCCAATTGAACCGTGCATTGGTCGGCAAGTCCGGCAGCAACGACATTCTTCGCAATGTAACGAGCCATGTATGCCGCTGAGCGGTCAACCTTGGTCGGATCTTTACCCGAGAAAGCTCCTCCGCCGTGCGGTGCATAGCCGCCATAGGTGTCAACGATGATCTTGCGGCCGGTCAAACCTGCATCGCCCATAGGCCCGCCGATGACGAATTTGCCCGTCGGATTAATGTGGTATTTCGTGTTGTCGTCAAGGAGTTCCGCCGGAATAACGGGTTTAATGACGTGTTCCAAAATGTCAGCACGTATGTCTTCGATGTCGAGGTCGGCCGTTTGCGAAGAGATAACGACTGCTTCAACACGGAACGGACGGCCATCGCGGTATTCGATCGAGACCTGCGATTTTCCGTCGGGACGCAGATAGGGAATTGTGCCGTTGCGGCGAACTTCGCTCAGTTTGCGCGTCAGGTTATGCGCCAACTGAATCGGCATCGGCATCAACTCAGGCGTCTCATTACAGGCAAAGCCGAACATTAGTCCCTGATCACCCGCTCCACCGGTGTCAACACCCTGTGAAATGTCGGGCGACTGTGTGCCAATAGCATCGATCACGCTGCAGGTATTCGAATCATATCCAAACTCAGCGTTGTTATAACCGATCTCTTCTATGGTTTCACGAATGATATCCTTATAATTTACCTTTGCTGTTGTTGTGATTTCCCCGGCAACGACTGCCAAGCCTGTCGTCACCAAAGTTTCGCATGCAACTCGTGCCGTTGGGTCCTGTGCAAGTATAGCGTCAAGTATCGCATCGCTTACATGATCAGCAATTTTGTCCGGGTGGCCTTCAGTTACCGACTCCGACGTGAATAAAAAATTTCCCTTACTCAATGTTTCATAACTCCTTAATTAGGGTTGTATTAATCAAAATCTGTTCAGATAACAAAACGATAATGATAGCTTTTTACCAGAACTGTGTCAAAAGTCTATGGTGGTCATAGCTGACCGAATAGGTTTCGAGCTCAATAACAGGCGACAAATCATATTATTTGCGTCTGATAATAGAGATTATGTAAATGTTGCCTGTTGGAATGGGTCAACCAATCAACTCTGGCCATTCGTCCGTTGGTGTTTCGGTGTCGTCCTGAGGACTTTCGGGTGTGTGGGCCGCTGCTGAAAGGTCGATGACTTTTTGCTCAACAAAGATGGGGCAGTCGAGCCTTAAGGCAAGGGCAATTGCATCTGACGGGCGAGCGTCGAGCATTACAGCTTCGTCATTCTTATCTTTTAGTTCAATACGGGCGTAAAAGGTATTGTCTTGTAGATCGGTGATGATGACACTTTTTGCCGACAATTGACATTCAATTATGACATTTCTAAGGAGGTCATGGGTCATGGGCCGCTGAGGGACGACTTTTTCGATCTCTAGGGCTATGGCGTTGGCTTCAAATGCTCCAACCCAAATGGGCAGAACGGTTTCCGAGTCAATCCCTTTAAGCACTACAATCGGTGTATTGGTATTCGGGTCCATTATTAATGCACCGATCTTCACTTCTATAAGGTTCTGCCCGTTTTCCATGAATATTTTAATGAATCTCGCCAAATAATGAGTTCGACTTGATCTCAGTGATCCTAACGTCGACTATTTTGCCTACCAAGTCGCTTTGACCAACAAAATTAACCACTTTGTGACAAGTGGAATGTCCTGTTAGGCCAGTTGCCGTTCGTGTCGATTTTCTTTCAACCAATACTTTAAGCACTTTATTAACGTATCGTTGTAAACGATTGTCTTGTATATCTTTCTGGGTTTGCTCGAGTTTCATGAATCGCAATGTTTTTTCAGCCGGTGAAACGTCGTCATGCATTTCGTAAGCAGGAGTGCCCGAACGAGGCGAATATTTAAAGATATAAGCCATGTCAAAACCACAGTACTCGACCATTCTGACTGTGTCCTGAAAATCTTCCTCGGTTTCACCCGGAAATCCAACGATAATGTCAGTCGTGAGTGAAATATCGCGGGTTGATGACCTTAAGCGGTCTATTTGAGTGAAATATTTCTCGATAGTGTGGCCGCGTTTCATTAGTTTAAGCACTCGATTGCTGCCGGATTGAACAGGCAAATGCACCCAATTACAAAGATTTTTATGTTCCTCAATTGCATCAACAATGTCTGAGCGAAAGTCACGGGGAAATGAGGTTGTGAACTTCACTCGCTCCATTCCGGTAGCGGCAACGGCGCGTAATAGTCTGGAAAACGCCGACTTCCCTTCATAGTTTTCCAGGCCTGAGTCAGTTTCAGGTTTGTAACTGTTAACGTTTTGTCCGATGAGATGCACTTCACTGACGCCTTTTGCTTTTAATTCCAATACGTGACGGATGATCTCTGACGCAGGAAAACTGCGTTCCCTGCCGCGTGAGAACGGCACAATACAATACGTGCAAAACTTGTTGCAACCCTCGATGATCGGCAAAAACGCAACATAAGGAGAATGTCGATGCGTATCGGCAACTGTCCAGTCGTAATTTTCTTCACGTTCGTCTACATCGAGCACGGTTTTACCTGTGCTAAAGGCTTCGTCAATAGCGGCTGAGACGCGTCCAACCGCGCGAGTCCCGAGGACAAAGTTAACGCCATCAATCTTTTTGAAAAGCGTTTCGCCTTCTAATTGTGCTACGCAGCCCATCACGCCGACGACTGGCATTTTCTTTCCCGCTCTCTTACGTAAACGCCCAACACGCGAATACAGTTTTTGCTCTGCGTTCTCGCGAACCGAGCAGGTATTTAAGATCACAACGTCTGCTGACGTTTCATCTGCGGTCATTTCAAAGCCGTCTCTCGCAAGAGTCGTCGAAATGCGCTCCGAATCGGAGACGTTCATTTGACAGCCGAATGTTTCGAGATAAACTTTCTTCATATATGGCACAAAAACCGGACAGGCCAATTTTTGGAAAGAAGGACTTCGTCCACCTGCATTTACACTCCGATTATAGCTTGTTGCAAAGCACAATCCAACTCAAACATCTTGCAGCGAAACTCGAAGAACTTGGGCAAAAGGCGTGTGCTGTTACCGACTACGGCAATATGTATGGTGCCGTGTCATTTTTTAATGTGATGTCTGCTAAAGGTATCACGCCCATCATTGGATACGAGGCTTTTGTTAGGTTTGGCAGCCGCTTTGACCGTACTACGGCGGTTGAAGCAGGCGAAAGAGGCTATTACAACCTCATTTTGTTGGCACGCGACCTTGAAGGTTATCAGAATCTTGTTCACTTGTCGTCAATTGCATTTACCGAAGGTTTTTATTATAAGCCGCGTATCGATCTTGAAATTTTGGCGGAACATAGTGCCGGTTTGATCGCTCTCTCAAGTGGGATCGATGGTGCGATTGGTCATTTTCTCGCGACCGGCAATGAAGGGAAGGCGTTCGCGAATGCAAAGGCCTTTGAGGGCATTTTCGGTACGGGGAATTTCTTTCTTGAGATACAAGACCGCTCTGGTGATGAAGGTAAGAAGCTGATCAAAGATACAGTCGCGCTCTCGAAACGCAGCAACATTCAACTGGTTGCCACGAACGACGTTCATTATCTAAATCAGGAAGATGCACGGGCTCATCAACTTTTAATTGCCATAGGTGAAGGCCGAACGGTCAGCAACAATTCATACGATTCCGATGCGATCCATTATTTACGTTCTGCCGAGGAGATGTGGGAGATCTTTGGCGACGAACTGCCCGAATCGCTTACAAACACTGTCAAGATAGCCGAGATGTGTGATCTTGTGATACCACAAGGAGACGATGTTCGACAGCTGCCAAATTATCCGGTTCCAGTCGATTCAGGTTCAAAGGGTGTGGACGAGTATTTTGAAAAGGTTTTGTGGGACGGTTTTGAAGATCGCAGGAAAACTGAATGGGATCCGATGATCGGACTCGGCACGCTCAAACACGATCTTGACGAATACAGAAAGCGGCTCAACATCGAGATTGCGACCATCAAGGAAATGGGGTTTCCTGGCTATTTTTTGATCGTTTGGGACTTCATCAAATATGCACGCGAACAAGACATTCCCGTCGGGCCGGGACGCGGTTCGGCGGCCGGTTCACTAGCGGCGTATTGTATGCGAATCACAGACGTTGATCCACTCCAATATGATCTGCTGTTCGAACGCTTCCTAAATCCGGGACGCATCTCCATGCCCGATATAGATATAGATTTCTGCATTCGAGGCCGTGGTAATGTGATCGATCACGTGACGGAATTCTACGGTCGCGAATCGGTCTGTCAGATCATTACGTTTGGGACGATGGCGTCACGTGCGGCGATAAAGGACGTTGGCCGTGCACTCGGTATGGAATTTGGAGCGGTTGAAAAGGTTGCGAAAATGATACCGCCGCCGATACGCGGTAGAAACGTAAGCATTTCACAGGCAATCGAAACCGTGCCTGAAATGAAAGCCGCAATGAAGGACGCCAGTGTCAAGGAGCTCATCGACCTTGCTCTCAAATTGGAAGGCTGTTCGCGTCACACGTCAGTTCATGCCGCAGGTGTTGTCATTTCCCCGAAGCCGCTGCACGAACTAGTTCCCGTCGCGATGTCCGGGAAAGACGAACTCACGAGCCAGTATCCGATGAACGACCTCGAAAAGGTCGGAATGCTCAAGATGGATTTTCTCGGGCTGACAACGCTTACCGTGATAAACGATTGTCTTTCTTCGATGAAGGAAAAACTCGGAGTCACTATCGACTGGACTGAGATACCGACAAATGATCCAAAAACAATGGAGCTTTTTGGTGAAGGCCGAACCGAAGCGATATTCCAATTTGAATCTTCGGGCATGCAGGATATGTGTCGTAAGCTGCGGCCGAAGGAACTCGAAGACCTCTCGGCACTCAATGCTCTCTATCGCCCCGGGCCGCTTGACGGCGGAATGATAGACGATTTTATCGATCGCCATCGTGGTATCAAAGAGGTCGAATATATCGTCCCTGAAATGGAAGGAATTCTCGGCAATACATTTGGCGTGCTTGTTTACCAGGAACAGATCATGCAGCTTGCGCAGAAGTTGGCCGGTTACAGTCTGGGTGACGCAGACCTGATGCGCCGTGCGATGGGCAAAAAGAAGCAGGAGGAAATGGCCCGTCACGAAAATCAGTTCATTGACGGTGCTGTTGAGCGTGGCATCAAAAAGAAAACCGCCAAAGACATTTTTGATCTGATGGCGAAGTTTGCCGATTACGGATTTAACCGAAGCCACTCGATGGCGTATGCGATCTTGGCATTTCGAACGGCCTATCTCAAAGCACATTATCCGGCGTACTTTTATGCTTCAGTTCTTTCACACGAAGCTCAGGACACTGCGAAGGTTTACAAATACTCGAGCGAGTTGCGGTCAATGGGCCTTGCTCTTTTGCCTCCTGATGTTAATGAAAGTGATGCCGGTTTTACCCCTGTCGAGAACACTGTGCGTTACGGGCTGACTGCGATAAAAGGCATGGGCACGACGAGCGTCCTTGCGATGATGGACGCCAGGAAGAGCGGCAAGTTCACTTCCCTTTTTGATTTTTGTTCGCGACTCGGCGCCGGTGCGGTTAATCGCCGCGGATTGGAAAGTTTGATCGCTGCAGGTGCTTTCGATTCGCTGATGCCCGAAGGCGGGGAGATCGGAGCATGGCGGGCGCAGAATAATGCAGCTATTGAATCCGCATTACAGCAAGGCCAGCGTGCGGCTGAGGATCGAATGCGTGGGCAAAGCGGGTTGTTTGGGGCCGTTGAAAACGATGGCGTTACAAATGAAGCACTACCAGACGCAGTGCCTTGGTCCCAAAGTGAGGTTGCACAACGGGAGAAGGCCGCGGTCGGTTTTTATCTTTCGACGCATCCGCTTGACGATTACAAAGACCTGCTCGCCGGTTTGCGTCTTAAGAGCATAGCCGAATACGATGATCTCCAGTCCGGCCAAAATATAAAGATCGCCGGCATGATCAGTGGTTTGCAGATACGCACGAGCAAACGGGGCAATCGTTTTGCCCAGTGTCGTATTGAGGATCGCTCCGGGAGTATAAAGGGGCTTTTGATAGGAGAGAGTTTTAACAAACTAAGCTCATCTCTTGCTGACGACGGGTTGTTTATTGTCGAAGGCAGTATCGAGGCCGCTGAAGGCCAAGAACCGACTCTAAGGATCAGCGGCGTCGAGTCGCTTGACGCCGCAGAGGCCAGAAGCGCCCGCGAACTGCACATAAAGATTCCTGCGTTGAACGGATCAACCGAATCTTACCTCGAAGAGCTACTTCTCCTATTTGATCGGCACAAGGGCGGCTGCCGCGTCTTTCTTGAAGTTAATGCTGATAGTGCAAATGTAGTACTTCAATCAGAAGGCATACTGGTCGAGGGCAGCCGTGCGTTGCAGGGCGAACTTGAAAAGCGAGGTTGCTCAGTTAATTGGGTTAAATAGTATAGTCACTGTTGTTCTTGTTCCGTTCCACATAAAGTGGAACAAATGGAACAGGATGGAACATATGTGATTATGTGAGAGAAACACAATCTCGATCAGGATTTCTAAGACCGTAATCATTACTGTATCATTGAGTTATGGCCACAACTGCTTTTGAACGTGTGCAAACTGCCCGGCATCCTGATCGCCCTTATGCGATGGATCTGATGAGTACAGTTTTCACAGATTTTGTCGAGATCCATGGCGATCGACGCTTTGCAGACGATCCGGCGATGATAGCAGGGTTTGCTCGGCTTGATGACATCGAGGTTTGTATCGTTGGGCAACAGAAGGGACGTGACATCAATGAACGCCGGCATCGCAATTTTGCGATGCCAAAGCCCGAAGGCTATCGCAAAGCGCTGCGTGTGATGCATCTTGCCGAGAAATTTGGCCGCCCAATTATTACGATCATTGATACGCCCGGAGCATATCCCGGTATTGACGCAGAGGAACGGGGCCAGGCGGAGGCGATCGCATTCAACCTTCGCGAAATGGCTGGGTTGAAAGTTCCTGTTGTTGTGGTTGTTCTTGGCGAGGGCGGCAGCGGCGGTGCTCTTGCCATCGGCATCGGCGACCGAGTGTTGATGATGGAAAATGCAGTCTATTCGGTTATCTCGCCGGAAGGCTGCGCCGCGATCCTTTGGAAGGACGCAGGACGAGCCGCAGATGCTGCTGAGGGACTGAAACTAACAGCTTCGGAACTAAAGAAGTTCGATATAGTTGATGAGATCATTTCCGAACCAAGCCCCTGGACAATGCCCGGTGAGGGCGACGCAAAAACCCAGAAAGCGTTTGATAAGATCTGTGAAACTCTAAAGAAGACTCTCCTTCGTGAGATCAAAGATCTAACTTCGCTGGATACAAAAAAACTCCTCGACGAGAGATATAAGAAATTCCGCGAGATGGGTGAGTGGGTTTAGATAGAAGCATTATAGTGAAACGCAAGAAAAGGAGCCATAAATATGGGTCCTTTTCTTGTTTAGTTGTTCAGTGCTTACCACCTTGTTCCTTCCGCAACAGTAGATCAAGTGAGGTAAAGTGGGACATTAAAACGGAATATCATCGTCGGATGGTTGGGCCGGAGCAGAACTCGCGGCTGCCGAAGCTCCTGCGGATGAACTTGCCGCTGCCGGCGGACCGCTGTGCGTTTCATGATCGTCTTCATGATGGCTGACGCTGTACTCGCCGCCGCCTTCTCCGCGTGAGCTAATAAACTGCATATCGGTTGCCTGGACGTCGAGCGTATAGCGATTGTTGTTTTCGCGATCTGTCCATTCCTCTATCCTCAAACGGCCCTCAATATAGACGGGTGAACCTTTAGTCAGGTATTTTGCGGCGTTTTCGGCCTGGTTTCGCCAGAGTGTTACCTTGAACCAAGTTGTAACATCCTGCAGATCGCCGGATTTATCACGGCGTTTTTCATTGGTTGCCATTGTGAAACTGCAAACTGCTACGCCCTGAGGAGTGTAGCGGAGTTCGGGGTCGCGGCCGAGATTGCCGACAATTATGATCTTGTTGAAAGACATAGTGATTTCCTCGTTATGTAATTTGTCTGTAAACGTTAATTGTAGCTAAGTCATCAATATAACACGACAATGGCGTGTGATAAAATCATCAATTTGCACAAACAACGAGAAGTAAGATAATAAATGCACGGCACGCCGCTTTCCCGGACCACGATTCCAGTTTTCCTTTATACGATCTTATTGTGTCTGAATCTTTTTGCCCAAGAAAAGGCGGACATCGAGTTTGATATAGCCAAATGCTGGTCATATTCGACGGGAGATCTTCGCGGAGAACAGATCGCCGCGGACGACAGCCTTGTGTTTTTGGGATTTGACGGGGCGAGGATCGAGGCACTGTCTCGAGACGGCAAAAAAGTATGGTCGTCGGAGTTTGGCGGCAAAATCAGCTCGAATATTGTCACTACGGGAAGCAGCCTGCTTTTTGTCACTTCCACCGTGTCGGATGAAGCTCCAAAACCCAGTGGCAGTAATCTGCGCTGGGTAAGCAAGGATACTGGCATTACAAATTGGACGGTGACGCTGCCGGACGCTGATCAATACAGACTTGGGGTAATTAATGAAACGATCTTTGTTGTCTCAAAAAACGGGGCGATCGAATCGATCGATGTTAAAAGCGGCAAAGTGAAGTGGAACAGACAGATAGCTGAAGGATTTGTCGGAGACCCTGCATTCAATGGATCAAGTGTAACTCTGGCGACAACGGATAAGCAGTTATTTAACATTTCATTAGAAAACGGCGAGATCTATTCGATGCGAAAGCTTCCCTTTGCCGTAACCGCTCTGAGTGCGGCGGAGAACGGTGAGTTGATCATTGGCGATGAGCGCGGAAATGTTTCTGCCTTGAATGGAGGCTCTAAGCCTGTATGGACATTCAAAACCGGCGGCGAGATATCAAAGATCTTCACTTTTGAGGAACATCTTCTTGTTGCATCACACGATAATTTTGTTTATTTTCTTTCGGCCAGAAACGGCGGCCGTATTTGGAAAAAGCGCCTTGCGGGACGCGTAGGGCAAGTAGCGAGAGTGACCGAGCAGTTAGTTCTTATCTCCAGTTTTGAAGAGCGAGGTACAGTACTTACCGATACGTCAAACGGTCGGATTGTTGGCCGGATCGCTTTTGGCGAAAATGAGAGCCTTGCTGCGCGTCCAGTAGTTGCCAACGGGTTCATATTAGCGTTAACAAATGTCGCAGTTTATGGCTACAGTCTAGACGGCTGCCCAAAAAGTAAAGGCAGCCTCAAGCCATAGTATAGGCCTGTCGACTGCCGGTTCAAAAATAAATTCAGCAGCTAAGTTCGTTCCTTAATGTGAAACGGCTTGCTGCTCCATCATGGCGTAGATCTCGTCTTTTATTGCTAATTTCTTTTTCTTGAGGGTGACTTCCTCCAACTGTTCGTCTTCGCTTGGATATGAAAGATGAGCCAGTTCGCTCAGTCTGGCTTCGAAATCCTGATGCTGATGAACCAAATCTCTGAATACAGGGTTACTCTTTATCAATTCATCCCTCACCGCATCAGTCGTTGACATGTCCATATGGCGTTTGTCCTCACTTTTTCAAAATTTTTTTAGCCCGATGGCGTAATTTGACAATTTCGTAACCGGGTTAAGTCTAATTTTAGACCTAACGAAATAAATAATCAAGCGGATTCTTATTTCATAGAAATCACTCGCCTGAGGCGGGTTTTTATGACACAACCCCCTTTTTTGCTCTTTATTGCAGGGCCAATTTCATCAAAAGAGCATGTTCACGAGGATTTTCGTAGAAGGACGGGCGTGTTTGAACTCGTTCAAAGCCGTTTTTTTCGTAGAAGGCAATAGCCTTATTGTTTGATTCGCGAACCTCGAGCCAAATATTTGCGGCTGCTCTCTTACGGCAGGCTGCAACAAATGAGTCAAATAACAATTGGCCGAAGCCTTTTCGCTGCGCGTTTTCAGTCAAAGCAATATTGTATATTTCGGCATCTGTCACTATTTCGATCTCGCCTCCTGGTACAAAGCGGCCAATGACGAAGCCGATCGTGGAATTATCGCCGGCGTCGAGGCGCAGCATTACCGAATCTGGATTTTTCATCTCGTCGAGATAGCTCTGGGCCGACCAATGGCTTAGGTTGGTTTCTTCGGCAATGCGGATGAGGTCGGCGATGTGAGACGTTTCAACCGGACGAATACGCGGGGAAAAGCGTGAGTTATTTTTTTCCTGTGAGATCATTTAGAAACTTTTGCTGACAAAAAGTGGTTCAGTTATGATTCCGGACGAGCTCCGACATATTACACCAATGGCATATGCGATGTTAGCTCCAAAATTAATAATATTTGGTTGAGGCCCGGCCTTTTCGTAAAGAACTGAGTGGAGGACAAAGATTGAGCTAGTTTCGTTTTGCATCGATGACAAAAATATTTCCTCGGGCATCGTTTGAGGCTCATGGAGTGCATCGGTCTTTTCACTGTTCTTTTGAAATACCTGTAAGCAGACCGCACTGCGGCCCATGGGAACTGCGACCGTAATTTTGGTTTCTGTGTGCAAAAATGCCATTGCTTTCATTGCCGACTGGCTCGACATTGTTATATCGAGCCCGGTTTTCAAACCCAAGGCCGTTGCTATCCCTATCCTTATCCCTGTAAAACTTCCCGGCCCGGCTGAGACCGCAACCATGTCGATCTCTTGCCGGTTAATATCATTTGCCGTGAGTAATGTGTCTATGTTGACTAGCAGGTCTTCGGCTTTCGAAACATCCGACTTCCCTATCCAGTGAGCAACTTCGACGCCATCACGGAGCAGAGAAATGCTGCCGCCGGAAATTGCGGATTCGATAGCCAAGATAATCTGCGGATATGTCATTTCAGCCTTGCTTTGATCATTTGCGACACTCGTTTATAGGAAGGCAATATACGTTGAAAAAAACTGCCGAGTTGATAGAAGATGCGCGTTTTCGCGTCAAAACTGCCTTCCATTTGAATTGTTGCCCAGATCGGATTTGGGCGCAGCCTCTTAGGTATCTGTTTTAGGAGCTCTTTCGGATCGTGAATAACTGTTTCAAGCGGCATGAACCGTGTTTCACTCGCCCATTCTCTCTCAACCGCCTTGATAAGCCAGGCCGGAATATTTTTTGCCTCATTTTTGATAGGGGTTTCATCCAGATCAAGGCCGAGGAAATGATGGGCGAGGCCAATAGTGCATACCAACCAGCGTCGCCTCTTCTTTGAAACCGGACCTAAGAATCGTTCCCAGTCAAAGTCGGGCGGCCGACTTTGTATCGCATAGTAAATGTCCCACAGCCTTTCTTTGAAACTACCGCCGTCCGTAAGCCAATGAACACACAAAACGCGAAGATGATCCTCCTGTCGAAGTACGCGTATCGTGCCACCTTTGATATCGAGCAACTGCGAATTGGCAAACAGAT
>CAZGSC010000103.1:0-12613 GCA_964528325.1 uncultured Chloracidobacterium sp.
CCTCGGCATTTGGGTGAATGCCATCGGCCTGATTGAGTTCCTTTTTTAGGGCGACGTTTTCAAGCAGGAACGGCAAAAACTCGATCTTGTGATCACTTGCCAGGTCGGGAAATGCCATCATAAAGTCACGTTGATATTCTGAGCCCATCGAAGGCGGGGCAAACATTCCGCAAAGGAGTATTTTTAGTTTTTTTGCTTTCGCCTTTCTGATTATCTTGTCAAGATTTTCCTTCATTTTTGCGACGGGGATGCCACGAAGAAGGTCATTTGCTCCGAGTTCCAGGATCAATATTTTGGCATTATCTTGTTCGAGGACCCAGTCGCTGCGCTCGAGGCCTCCGAGGCTTGTGTCGCCCGACACACCGGCGTTCACTACCTCAAAATCATAGCCATCGGCTTTTAGCTTCTCTTGCAACAGGTAAGGATAAGACTCCTTTTCCGACAACCCGAATCCCGCTGTAAGACTGTCGCCAAACGCAATGATCTTTGGTGAGTTGGTAACACCCTTTGGGACTACAAGCGGACGATTTGTAAGCTGCTGACTCGGTTTTAACGACGAACAGCCGGCAATAAAAATAGTTGAGATCACTAGAACGATCCCTGACAATATGCCGACTCTACTTCTTTTTGCTTTCATCATTTTTTGCAAGCAATGTCTTTACGACAGGGCGCACATTTTGTTCGATGATCTCAACACCTTTTTCGTTGGGATGAATTCCGTCATCCAGCATCCGGTCAGAATTTCCCCTAACGTCCTGCATAAAATCCGGAATGAACGTCAGGTCATGTTCTTTTGCAAGCGCCGCATACATCTCACGAATTTCCAAGCCGTATTCATAACCAAGCTCCGACGGTGCTGCATAACCACAAAGGACAACCTTTGCTCCGCTCGCTTTTACCTGCTTTATTATCTCCGCGAGATTGGCCTTGATCTCGTCGGCAGGCGTTTTCTTTACAACATCGTTGGCACCAAGTTCAAGGATAAAGACCTCAACGTGTGTATATTTTAGTGCGAGCCAAAGCCTTTTAAGACCGCCTGACGAAGTGTCGCCGCCAATGCCGAGATTTTCGACCCGATAATCAAAGCCTTCAAGAGCAAGTGATCTCTGCATCAGCGAAGGATAGTTTTTTTGCTGATCTGCTAGTCCAAACCCGGCAGTCAGGCTGTCGCCGAATGCGATTATTCTTGGTTTATCGGGTTCGCTGTCAGACGTTGAAATAGGTGTCGCAAAGGACTGCGGTGCATTGACAGGAGCATCCTTTTTCGAACAACCGCAGAGCAGTGCACAAAAGAACACGGAACAAATTATCACAGCTATTCGCATAGACAAGTACTTACAAGATCTAAGGACCAAGCTTATTGAAACTTGTCACAGATATATTCGCAACCGTCATCAGTCACTTTCGGGAACATTTCCATCAAATCTCTTTTGCATCTTTGCTCCCTCGCATCTTTGCGTTAATTTCATATATGTGATCAAACTCTTGCACATTACAAAAACCGTCCGCTCAGGTACGGATGACCTGACGATACTTGACGATGTTTCATTCGAGATCCGGGACGGTGAATTTGTCGCCGTAACCGGGGCGTCCGGCAGCGGTAAGTCGACGCTTCTTGGCATGATCGCCGGACTCGATGCCCCCACATCCGGAAGCATCGTGATAGATACGGACGAGATCACAAAAATGAGCGAAGACGGGCTGGCTCGCATTCGAAGTGAAAAGATCGGTTTTGTTTTTCAGTCATTCCACCTTATTCCGAGCCTGACCGCGTTTGAAAACATCCTGATACCGATGGAGATCCTTGGCCTGCATGATGTAAACAGCCGCGCGACGCAGCTTCTCGAAAAGGTCGGCCTCAAAAATCGCGGACATCATTACCCGGCCGAGCTTTCCGGGGGCGAACAACAGCGCGTTGCTATTGCGAGGGCTTTTGCAAATAGCCCAAAGATACTTCTCGCCGACGAACCGACCGGCAATCTTGATTCAAAGAACGGCCAGCATATTTTTGAACTAATGAAGGATCTCCACAGACAAAACAACGTGACATTGATCCTTGTTACACACGATTCATTGTTGGCAGAACAGGCACAAAGGCAAATTGTTCTGGCCGACGGACAGATCATAAGAGATGATCTGAACCACAGAGGCTCAGAGACGCAGAGATGACTAAGGTAAAAGGTCTCGATTTAAGATATCTACATTTCAGATCTTCTTTTCTCTGTGTCTCAGTATCTCTGCGGTAAATTATATGCAGTTCATCCTCAATCTGACCAAACGCGAGATACGCTCATCATGGCGGAGGTTGTTGTTTTTCTTTCTCTGCATCGCGTTGGGCGTCGGCTCGGTCGTCGCTTTGAGGTCGCTGATACAAAATCTGACAAAAGTTGTAGGGAACGACGCCCGGGCATTGATGACGGCCGACGTCGAGGTGACCTCAACAAATATCTTTTCGCCTACCGACATATCAACGATCGAAGGCGTCATCGCCCGGTTCCCTATTGTCCAGGCTCGTAACGAAACTATCTCGGCGGCGGTAATGGGGCGTTCCGCCGATCAGTCAAACGATAGTGTTGAATTTATCGAGTTAAAAGGCATCGAGCCGTCTTTTCCGCTAGTCGGTTCCTTTACGCTTTCATCGGGTGAGCCGTTCGACTACAAGCAGCTTGAGAGCAACGGCGCCGTTATCGCCAAAGGATTGCTGGAAGAATTGAACGTCAAAGTTGGCGACAAACTCCGCATTGGCGAAGGCGAATTTCAGATCCGCGCGACAATAGATGAGGAGCCTGGCGGCTCGAGCGGTTTTCGCCTCGGCCCGCGAGTATTTGTCGAGAAAAAGGCGTTTGAAACCGCAGGTATTACACGCAACTCGAGCCGCGTTCGGCGCCGAATTCTCTATCGCACTTCTGACAATCCGACCGAGCTTGTCGCACAGCTTCGCGAAGCGTTAAAAGGCACGACCGTGCAGGTCAATTCATACCGCGAACAGCAGGAAAATTTGAGCGACCAGTTCTCGCGAATGGAAAATTATCTTTCGCTCACCGGCTTGCTCATCCTCGTGCTCGGCGGTGTCGGGGTCTGGAATGTTGCACGTGCATTCATTGAGCAAAAACGAAAGACCATCGCTGTACTAAAATGCCTTGGCGGCAGCGGGAGAAAGGTCATCACCGTTTATCTCTTGCAAATACTGGTTCTCGGTTCTATCGGAAGTTTGTTCGGAGTTTTTCTTGCGCAATGCGGATTGTGGCTGGCACGCTGGCGGTTTTTCGACGCTTTGCCGGCGAAGATGAGTTATTTGATCAATCTGTCGACCGCATGGCAAGGAATTATTCTTGGCGTGTTGATCTCGTTGCTGTTCTCGGCACTGCCGCTCATGCAGATCAGATCGATCAAGCCGCGTCTTCTGCTCCGCGATGAGAATAATACAAGTCTATCGAAAATGGACTGGACACGATCTGCAATAGGCGCCGCATCACTTGCCATTTTGCTCGGACTTTCCGTCTGGCAAGCAGGGTCGCCCAAGGTAGGAGCTTTATTTCTCGGGGCTCTGGCTGCAACGGGACTCGTACTTTATCTTTCGGCGGCGATCCTGATGTGGTCTCTGAAAAAAGTTAAAGGCCTTGGCACATTTTCCATTCGTCAGGCCGTGAACTCGATGTATCGGCCGGGAAATCAAACACAGATAATTCTACTAGCCGTTGGCTTAGGAGCATTTGTGGTTTTGGCCGTTCAGGCCATAGAGACGAATCTGCTTAGGGAATTTGATCTCACAAGAAACGGACGGCTGCCGAGCCTGATCTTTGTAGACATACAAAAAAGCCAGATCGACGAGGTTGTCAATATCATTGCCGGAAAGCTCGGCGAACAACCTGAAGTTGTGCCAACCGTGCGTGCTCGTATCGCATTTGTAAACGGCAATTCCATCGATTATCAGCAGCGTGAGATACGCCAGCAACAAGGCCAGATCGGCCGCGAATTTGCTCTGACCTATCGTGACAAACTCGAGGAAAATGAGTCTATCGCGGCAGGCGATTGGTGGACGACGACAAAACAATCCGACACACCCGAAGTATCGGTCGAAGAAAACATGGCCGACACGCTGAAGGTCAGTCCCGGTGATTCGATGACGTTCGATATTTCGGGACGAAAGATAACTGCTCGAGTCGCGAACATCCGCAAGATAGACGTCAGAAATGCGAGAACGGCATTCGTTTTCGTATTTCGGCCAGGCACACTCGAAAAGGCACCGCAAACGTATGCGGCGACGATAGTCAAACATGTGCCGACGACATTTCGGCAAAAGCTTCAGCGCGAAGTTCTCGACAATTTCCCGAACGTTCAGATCTTTGACGTTGCCGACATTGTCGCCGCGGTCCAGCGGCTTATTAATAACTTTGTACTTGCGATCTCGTTTGTCGGCAGCTTTGTGCTGCTGAGCGGAATTCTGATCCTGATCGGCTCGGTCGCACTCACAAAATCACAGCGTATCTACGAAAACGCCGTCCTGAAAACTCTAGGAGCGAACCGAAGAACGCTGACTACTATTTTGTTCGCTGAATATGGACTTTTGGGATTGCTGGCAGGAATAATTGCGACCACCTTTGCGGTCAGTCTTTCGTATTTAGTCAGCCGTTATCTGATGGACGTCGAATGGCAATTCGACCCGATCCTGGCCATTGCAGGCGTCACGATAACAACATTGCTAGTTACGATCGTCGGTGTCGCTGCAAGTTTTGACGTGTTATTCAAAAAACCGCTTTCAACTCTGCGGACACAATAAGATCAAGCTGAGAGCTTTTCGAAAGGGTGCTTTTCCAGCACAGCGCGCATACTGACCTGGCCGAATAGAGTTTCGAGATATGCTCCGAAGCGATGCAGGAGCGGCACAAGATCTTTCTTTTGTTTTGTAACGAGTATTTCCTCGACGAACCGTTCGAATGTTTCCGTATCCTTGTAAAACAAGAAACGTATGCTTCCATTCGTAAACTCACGCAGCGCTCTGTTCAGTGCATCAACCTCATTTTTCTCAGGTTCCTGTTCCGCAGTTTGCGTAAGGCGTACGAGTTTCCAAAGGTCACTGCGAAGTGCAAGCGATCTTTCACAATTGATGCGATAGCTTGGGAAAAGCGTAACGACATCAACGGACGGATCGATCAGCCGTGCAAGCCCGGCAAGCGTCTGCTGAAAGCTCTCATTCAGCATCGCGTATGCCGTTTCTATTCCGGCACATATCGACGGTGGCGGCCGCAGATCGGCGAGGCCCGCTAATTCCTGAGCGTACACTTTTTTGAGTTCGATAGAGGCCGTATAGGACGCCGCATCGAGCGACGCAAAAAGTTCAGCCTCTTCATTCGGGAACCGCGCCAGACGATTGTTTATGTAGCTTATGAGGTCGGCAGCCTGCTCGTTGACGCGCGAAAAGATCAGCAGCGCCGGTTTCAGAGGTTCGTCTGCCTGGAGCATTTTGCCGACAACGCTGAGCCATTTTAGGACCTTGGCAAATTTCGGCAGGATAAGAGCCAATTCCGCATTTTCAGCCGAGATCGGTTTCTGATCTGCAGCAAAACTCTTTAGCGGCTCCGGCAAAAACTGCTCGCCTTGCGCTTCGGCGTTACGTATCAGTTTAGTGAACGCGGTCAAGCTGCCAAGCTTCTCAGAAAGTAAATTGCACCATGCTTTCCATTCGCCGATGCCGAGCGGTTCGGCGCGAATTACGCACTGGCCGACCTGGATCAAATCGCGCAGAGCTGTCGCAAGCTCATTTAGCTCGTCGACCGTCAGATCGTTTGCCCCACCTTCGCCCTTGCTGCTATTTTTCTGGACCAATAGCCGGGCATTCAGCTTCATGCACCGCATCAGCGTCGACTGTGTAAGACGAGATTCTATTGTGAAATCGACCGTTGGTTTGGCGGCGTCACGCACGCGGAAAGTGTAGTTGCCGACGTTCAAGAAACTCTCAAGCCCGGAAAACCAAATACCAAGTTCGATCGCAGCCTCGCTGTCGCCGATCATCGGTGAATTCGTATTTTCGTGGCGCACTTCAGGTTTGACGGCGTTGTCATTAAGCACATTGGTAGGATTTTCGATCACTGCTGCCAATTTGGGATTTCCTCAGGTAAGGTAAGCGTAGGTGGTGAGGCGGTTTTACCCGCTATTTAATTATACCTGCCTCGGAGAGGTCTTGGCAATAAAAATGTCACTCAGCAATGCAGAAGCCCGCACGTTAGAGTCTGACGCGCCCATTTACTGTCGATACTCGCGGCTGGCCGTCGTTGAACATTATCCGCTGCCAAGTCAATGGCGAAACTGCTCCGGCATCTCCGACCATCTTAAACCTGAGATTCAGAAGTATTCCGTCACTGTCGATCGGCATTGCTCCGTAAACCGCGACGCGCAAAATTCCCGGTTCATTGGCATTTGCCGCGAATGAAAGGCCACGGCTGACGGTTCCGTTGACATCAACAACATCCGGCAAAGGCTGTATCACTGCCGGATCGTATCGCAAATTAAATTCATACGAGACAATACCCTTATTAACCGCATTGTCGATACGCATCGGAACAACGATCTCTTGTCCAACCTCAGAAACCAAGCTTGGCAATTCAACCGCGATCCCTCTAAGCGGCCCGGCAGCCGTGTCAGTAGCCCGCACGTCAGTAAGGGCTCTACTTGGTGACGATGAGCCCTTACTTACGTGCGGGCTACTGACACCAGATCTCGCGCCTGTATTGTTCCAGTTTCCCGAAACCTCGCCCATCAAGATCGCGGTGAAATCCTGGCCTGATAGGTTGCTGGTCAATGTCGAGTATGTCCGGCTGGTCGGAGTCGAGCCGACAGGAAATGGAATATTTGGTATTGTGAAGAATCTCCAGGCTCCGGTGTTTCCAAACGGCGGCTGCGATGTAACGAAACGTGCGATCTGTGCCGCGTCGAAGGAATTAATAAAACCGTTTCCGCTGACGTCGGCCGCGACCAATGCATTCCCGGTCAAAAGCGATATTCCGGTAACATGTGCGGCGATCCTTGCCGCGTCGAAAGAGTTAATGGCAGTGTTCACGCCGCCCGTCTTCGAAGGCGTTACCGTATATGGCCCCGCACCCAACAGATCGAGCTTGTACGTTCCCTCACCCGCTCCCGGCGCTAATGTTGTAGAAGAAGCCGCAGGCGTTCCCGCAGCATTCACCTGCACGTTAGAAACATATCGCGTACTTGGGCTTCCGATCGCGTTGCCGTAAACAACAGTTCCGCTGATTGTGCAGTCGCGCAACAATATGGAAACGTTTCCTGAGTTAGTATTTACAACTGCGAGGTCCTGCTTCCCGTCGCCGTTGAAGTCGCCAACAGCTAAGGACCACGGATCACTGCCCACACTAAAATTAAGAGACGTACTCATATTGCCAGTGCCATTTCCTAACAGAATCGTGATATTGTTCGAATTGATCTTGGCAACGGCGACATCCTGACTTCCGTCTCCATTGAAGTCCCCAACCGCTACTGATCTCGGATTATTTCCAACAAAAAAATTGCCGGCTGACGAAAAATTTCCAGTTCCGTCACCCAGCAAAATTGACGCATTGCCTGAATTATTATTTGCCGTAACCAGATCCTGTTTTCCGTCGCCGTCAAAATCTCCAATCGCTACTGAAAAAGGATTACTTCCAACATTGAAATTGACGGGCGCTCCCAAATTGCCAAAGCCATCGCCCAATAAAATCGACACGTTGTTTGTGCCGTAGTTTGCGGTAGCAAGATCCTGTTTACCATCGCTGTTGAAATCGCCTATTGCTACTGACCTGGGTTGCGCACCAACAGCGTAATTAACGGCAGCACTAAAACTTCCCGATCCGTCCCCAATCAAGGCAGAAACATTATCGGAATTTGCATTGACTACGACAATGTCTGGTTTGCTGTCACCATTCAAATCACCGATGCTCACCGAAACAGGAGAAGTGCCGACAATTAGATCAACCGGGGCGCTAAAACTGCCTGCTCCGTTACCCACAAGGATCGAAACACGGTTTGATGCTTGACTAGCGACGGCAAGATCCTGGAGGCCATCTCCATTGAAATCTGCAACCGCTGCTGAAGTGGCTCCATTTCCGGTTAGAAAATTCGTCGCTGAGCCAAAACCACCCGCTCCGTTACCTTGCAGGATAGAAATGTCCGCAGTAAAACTATTTGCAACAACCAAGTCCTGCTTGCCATCACCGTTAAAATCTCCGACAGTGACGCCTTGGGGATCGGTACCAACTCCGTAATTCACCGTCGGAGCAAAACTGACCGGATTACATACCGGAGGCGTGTTAACTGTAAGCGTGAATGTCCTTGTATTTGTCACGCCCATGAAGCCGAAGGCTTTGACGGTTATGGGATAAATTCCGGCAGGATGTGCATCGGTGACGCGAACGATGCCTGTTGCGGGATCGGCTTCGAGCTTGCCTTTGAAATTTGTCGAGGCTGAGACGTTCATGCTCGTCGCAAGCAGCGGCGCGGCATCAGGCGTGATCGTCGTATTTGTGCTGAGCGGGATCACGGCATTGTTGTAATTGCCGAGTATCGGCGTCGGCACGACGGTCGGTGTAAATGTAGGCGTGAACGTCGCCGTATTTGTCGCCGTCGGTGTAAACGTCGAGGTGGGCGTAAACGTCGGAGTAAATGTCGATGTTGATGTCGCCGTCGGCGTGAACGTCGACGTTGACGTAGCCGTTGGAGTAAATGTCGATGTGCTGGTTGCCGTCGGTGTGAACGTCGCCGTGTTCGTCGCGGTTGGAGTAAAGGTTGCCGTATTGGTCGCTGTCGGCGTGGCTACGGCGACCGTGACGCTTCCGTTAGACGTTACCGCCGGCGGACTACCCGAATTGAACCTAAAACCCGGACTGGTTAGGTAATTCTCAAAGGTCAACGCCGTTGATTGTCCGGGCGATCCAACAATATTGAATTTCAGATTAAGCAGCGTTCCCGACCCGGCCAATAGAGCCACGTCAAATCCTGAGAGGATCAGATGGCCCGGATTACTGGCATTGGGCGTAATGAACATCGTGCTGCTAAGCGTTCCGACCTTGTCGAAACAGGCATTAGCCGCACACGATGCGCCGCCAACCGGCGTCACGACCGACGGATCGAACGTGACCTGAAGGTCATAAGAAATTATCCCTAACCCCGTCAAGTTCCCAACCGTTATCGGGACCGCGATAACAACAGCCGGTGACGCGGTCATCATCGGCAGAGCTACCGACACCGCCGGTGTGCCGGTCGCAGTCGCGGTCGCGGTATTTGTCGGTGTAAACGTTGGCGTATTTGCCGGCGTATTGGTCGGCGTGTTCGTAGGCGTATTTGTCGCCGTTGCAGTCGCGGTAATAACCGTGAAGCTTCCGTTCGTAATGGTTACTGCCGGATCGCCTTCGTTGTAACGAAATCCCGGATGAAAAGCCGAACCCGGATCTGTGTAATCCGCAAAGGTCAGAGCGGTTGATTGGCCAAGCGTGCCGACAACCGTGAACTTTAAGTTGAGCAGCGTTCCGGCTCCGGCCAACGGAACTGTATTAAATCCCGAGATTATCAAATGGCCTGAGTTCGCGGTGTTTGCGTCGATCAACATTGCGGAGCTCAGCGTTCCCGTTTTATCAAAAGCGGGCGACGCCGGCGCCAGTACCGCAGGATCGAAGGTCACCTGTAGGTTGTAAACAGATACTCCAAGTCCGGTCAGATCGCCTGTCGTTATAGGCACAGTAATAGTGGAGCCAGACGAGCCGCTCATTACAGGCAGCGAAACCGGCACAGGCACGAACGCCGGAGAAAATAGTGTGCTATGCAAGCCAAAAAACTCGCTAACCAGATCAGCAAAACGAGTATTGTCAGCCGCCTTAGCTGTTGAGGTCAGTTTCGAGCCGCTGAATATGGCGATAACGGCAAAAATGATCGCCAAAGAATAGTTTCGTTTCCTCATTTTTTCCTTACTAATAATTCCCCGTAAGCATAACGCCAGTTCATGATTTGTTCAAGGATAACTTGCCGTGAGGACACATGGCATTGTTAACGGTTATTGATCCGTCGTCCATGTGAGATACTCAGACAATGTTGGGCGAAAGATCAAAATTACTGGTTGCAACAGGTAATATAGGCAAGCTGAACGAATTGAGCGGCCTATTGGCCGGCATGCCGATCGAGTTGATAAGTCTTAGCGACATCGGCAGCTTCGATGAGATAGAAGAAACCGGTTCGACATTCGCCGCGAATGCCGCGCTAAAGGCAAGCGGCTACGCTCTGGTTGCTCAAGTTCCAACGCTTGCCGACGATTCCGGCCTCGAGGTCGAGGCTCTGGATGGACGGCCCGGTGTTCTCTCGGCCAGATACGGCGGAGCGGATCTTGGCTTTGATAAGAAGATGCTGTTGCTGCTCGGCGAACTAAATAAAACCGGCGACATGCAGCGGCGAGCGCGCTTTGTTTGCTCCATTGCAATAGCCAATGCAGCGGGTGAGATCGTCCATTCAGCCGAAGGTTCTTGCCACGGTACGCTTGCATTAGACCCGCGCGGAACGAACGGTTTTGGATACGATCCGCTGTTCATTCCGGACGGTTTTGATCAGACCTTTGGCGAGCTTTCAGATGCCGTTAAACAGAAAATCAGTCACCGAGCACGCGCTTTTTGCCAAATAATCCCGTTTTTACGGCTTTTTTACGCGGTTTGACTTGACGTTGGCGCTTCTTGCGCATAGAATTCGACACTTGGAATCGTTGAATCGTTTCTTGATCTTGAAACAACGGGGCGTAGCACAGCCTGGTAGTGCGCACGGTTTGGGACCGTGAGGCCGCAAGTTCGAATCTTGCCGCCCCGACCAGTCATGATATTAACGGCTGGCAGTTCCCCTTTTTTGCCCAAGCGTTTTTTGCCGGCAAATTAACTTGAGAAAGTATATATAAACAACCAAACTTGGAGGTTAGATAAATTATGGCTCGTATGACACAAACGGAAATTATCGGAGCGCTGGCGGATTCGTGCGGATGCAAGAAAACAGAAGTCAAAGCAATGTTTGATGCTCTTGCTGAAATGGCGACAAGCGAAGTGAAAAAGAATGGCGAATTCACCGTTCCCGGATTCGGCAAACTGAAAAAGACCCATCGCAAAGCCCGTGACGGACGCAACCCGGCAACCGGTGCTGTGATCAAGATCCCGGCAAAAACCACCGTTAAGTTCAGCATCGGCAAAGCGATGAAAGACGCTGTTGCCTAAAAGCTACGCTTGATTTTGCGTTAGTTTTTATCTCGACCGGCAAATCTTGTGGTTTGCCGGTTTTTCTTATGTTTAACACTATTTTGAGAAAAATATCACAAGGTCGAAAAAAAAGTCGTGACAAGGCCGATTTTTTTTGTTAACATTTGGTTACAGTTAAGGCGAAAGCACGTACTATCTTTTCAGCGAAATACGTCTGGAACCTAACTTATTTTTAATGAAACGCATTTTGTTTCGTGCGCTTTTGGATGTACCAACGCTGCCCGAATAGGCAGAATAATTTGAAACAAAGGAGAAAGAAAAAGTGGCAGCAGCTAGACCTATGACGCTGCAGGACAGAGTCTTGCAAATCGACCATATTCAGGCACGCCGTTTCTCAAAATTGTCAGGAGACGCTGTGGAGATCGCAGCGGAGGGTATCATCAGACATCTTAGGGCTTGTGCCCGTATGGATGTGAATCCCGATGCTTCGGCAGTCAGAGAGATCATCGACGACGCGCTTAACGGTAGACGTGTGTTTGCCGAAACCTCAAACGACCTTTTGGCCGCTTAAATTAGCTTTAATATTTACAGTAATACAAACCTTGGCCGTCCATTTGGACGGCTATTTTTTTTCGGATCTAGCGCGGTTTTAACTTGTAGAGGACATATTTCCCGAACGTCTCGCCCTCATCCCGGCTGTACCATTTGTCGATATTATCAAAAAATGGCTGCGTCACGGCCGGAGCTATCAGATAATCGAGCCGTACGGCATCCGGCCGCGACGGGTCAAAATTCCTGCAGTATTCGTCGAATATTCTTGTATCTTCGTCGATCTCGCCAAATGTCAGTGGTTTATACGCCGAGTTCAAACGGTCAGTGTGCCTTCCCCACCCGAATAAAGCGATCATCGAAACAAAATCCTCGCCGCGTTTCATCGCCTGAGCGATCTGTCGCCCGCTGATGCCTTGATAATAGAGAAGTTGATAGTAGCGTACTTTATTTTCCTGCCATGACGTCAGGCCGGAAAATACGTGCTGATGCCGTGCCCACAAAACCGATTGCGGGGCAATGGTCGGCAGATCATCTGCTTCGGCCATTCCAAGATGAAGAACGACCTTCTTATGAGCCTCAGGATCGTTTTTGCCGATCTCAGTCAAACGCCGCGCGACCGGAAGAGCCTCATCGCGGGCGACGTTAACATCGTCGAGTATGCGGACAGTGTAATGGCACTCGACAAAACCCCAAGCAGCCGCAGTCATCGCAACTCCTGCAACCGCACACCGCCATACAGCCTTGCTTCTTCCCTCAAAGCTACGCCAGATCAGCCCAAGCGTCACAACGACAGCCAAACCGGCGACATAGTTGCCGATAAAAACCTGATAATGTATCGGCTGGAGTTC
>CAZGSC010000104.1:0-12481 GCA_964528325.1 uncultured Chloracidobacterium sp.
TATAGAGATTTAATCCAAGTTTATGTAAATACTACCAATTAAACAGGTAAATACAAAAAAGCGAGCCGTGATTTAGCTCGCTTTTTTAAGGATATTCAGTTTGAATTAACGGTCAATAGCGTTAAGATCGGCCGGTTCAGCCGGAAGGAAGAGCCGTGGATTAATGGGTTTGTCATTGAGCCGGACTTCAAAATGAAGGTGCGGTCCTGTAGAACGTCCCGTAGATCCAACTTGTCCGATCGTTGCGCCTCGCGTGATCGTCTGACCGACCTCGGCGTCGATCTTCGACATATGGCCATAACGTGTCGTTAGACCATTGCCGTGGTCGATCTCAACCATGTTGCCGTAGCCGCCTTTGTAACCCGCCGAAATGACTGTTCCGTTCGCCGGAGCGATAACGGGATCGCCGCGTTCGCCGTCAATATCCATTCCGGGGTGAAACTCGTAGGCTCGTCCGCCGAACGGATTGCGGCGAAAGCCGAATTCGTTGTTGATCTTGCCCAGATGAGCCCAAACGGTGGGAAGAAAGTCCGGATCGGCATTATCGCGGATCGCAAGCACTTCAGTATCGATCTCGAGATTTCCGCTGAGAGCCTCGTCACCAGTTGCCGGGCCGCCGCTGTTTAGGGCGTAATCACCGCCGGCGGCAGGCTCGGCCTGATCTGGTTTTTGGGCCGGAACGACAGTTTCCGCGGCGACTCGAGTAAGTAGGGACGTTTTTGCAAGTGCCTCTGCAAAAACCGGAGCCTCTACCATACGCCCGATGCCGATACCTAAAACCGTACAACAAATAAACAAAAAGACACTGACCGAGCCGAAATGCACATAGCGTTTCGAGATTGAGACCCGTTTAATATATATCCTTGACTTTGATGAATGCGATAAAAGAAAAGTGTATGACTTGTCGTTTTTCTGCATTATGCTTTTAAGCTCCTTTTAATGATTTCGCACCGGACACAAAAAACGTCCCGGCACAGCGGAATCACGCAAGAATAGCCGCGAGCGACTAACGCGAAACCTGTAACAAGAGTCAAAATAATAAAAAAACTCTTGCTTGTCGTGGGCGACAACCCCCTTGTAAGTTTCTAAAGATTAAACTAGAAACGTACAACTATAACAACATAAGCTACCGAAAAAGGCAAATGTGCCAAACCGATACTATATGTGGCCTCGAACCGAAGGTCTTGTAGATACTGAAGTAAAGCTAGTTCGCTTCTTGCTTCGACTGCCAGGAACGAAAGAGCATAAACCCGACAAAAGCAAAAAAAGCGAGGAAAGCGAAAACGATAAGAAGCTTGACTACAAAAGCCAGAAAACCGACGAAACCGATCAGTGTTTTGAGTAAAACAATAACAAGGGCGAGGATCGCCAGAACACTTCCAACAATAGACGCGGCCTTTACAAACATCACCATAATATTTCAAACTCCTGGAGAACGACTTAAATATCTCGCCAGTTTCCGCTTCGCGGCCGGTTGGAAAAATCGGCCATTTGATACTCGGCTTGGTTTGGCTGCGAACGAGCCAGCGCAAAATTCGGCTGTTCGCGCGGTGCGTATCTTGATTCGGTGGACTTTGGCTTTAGGATGTAGCCTCGGATAACATAAATTCCGAGGCCGATAAGCATCACAGGCAAAATTACGCGAGTGAGAAATGCCCGGTCGATAAATCGATTGAACACAAAGCCGACACCCAAAACCAACAGCACAATACCCCAAAGTTTAGGATTGCCCGAAAATCTGCTAACTAAGATATCATCGGCGACATCCGGCGTCAGTCCCGACCTGATCATCTGAGCCGTCCGCCATGCGTCAAGCCCGGCAAAGCACCACATGCCCATAAAGCCAAGCACAAACAACGGCGTTCCACCCGTCAAAATTGCCATTTGAAACAGCCCCACAAACACGGCGAAATAAACGAGGGCCTTTACCGTCTGGCCATTATAGGCTGCTCCGAGGCCGGGACAAACCATTGACAGAAAAGTTGCTATCACAGGCGATGTGCGCTTTTTTACAAAAGGAACGTTATTCGAATGAACCTGTTGTCTGAGGAGATCGACGCCCTGAACGATGCAATCCTGACAATAAGGAAAACCCTTGATACGATGATCACACGCAGGGCAAAGCGGACGCCCGCAGCCGTTACAGCCTACAACCGCAGCATTTTGAGTGTGATAGGCACAATTCATTATTTCTTGTCCTCATGCGACACATCGGTTGTGCCGGAAATCGGATCTTGCCGCGGAGACTCGATCGCGGAATTCGGTTTGCCGGCCCATGCCTCGGAACTTTGCTGATAGGTTTGTTCTGCAAGTTCGAGGCCTTTTGTATAAACGCCTGCCAAAGTTCCGTCCGCCGAAACCGTCTGGCTAAACACCAAAAATGCAAAAAGGAACATCATCGCAACCGGAGCAAGCTGCGGCATGCCAACCGGAAATCGCAGCCCGTGAAACCATTCGCCAACTTGCGCGCCCAATGACATTTTCACTTCCTTGGCTTTTTCGGTGCCGATAGTTAAATTCAAAATTCGCACGTGCAAACCTGCGGGCACGGGCAGCTCATCCATTTTGTACGTGTAACATGCCGCGATCGAGCGAACGACCATTCCGGGCAAGTCTTCACAGGTGTTGCACAACGCGGCGTGGCGTTCCCACCGGTGGAACGAAGTGGCGGGTAAAAATCCGTCGAGATAATCGGTCAAATAGCCTTCAAAATCCTCGCACGACATAGCCGTCTGCGGCATTGTCATCGAAAGCACGCGAGCCTCGAGCCGCGTCACGGAAGCCATCGGAGCAGATATCTTGCGGCAAACATCGAGAGATTCCTTTACGTCATTGAGGAGCGTGTGGCAAAGCGGACAGCTAAGTGCGTGGGCAGCAACGGCTTTGTGAGCGGCATTGTCGAGCGTCTTGTCGAGATAATCCGTCAACAACTCCTCAAACGTCGAACAATTCACTATGTTTTGCTGCTTAGTCATGAATGATCACAATTTCCTTACCTATTCACTATTAACTAAATTGTTACTACCCGCATTCTCCGTAATATCTTCGCCAACTCGATGCGTCCACGATTGATACGCGATTTGACAGTGCCTTCGGGAATTTTCAAAACGTCAACGATCTCCTGATATGTCAACTCCTCGATGTCACGCAGGATGACGCAAGTTTTCAGGTCTTCTGGCAGTTTATCAATGCCTTCCTGTACCTGCGAGGCCAACTCCTTCCGCTCCATCTCCTTGTGAGCCGAGGTGCCAGCGGCACGCAGATGGTATTGGTGATCGTCAACCGCGTCGGCCATCGAATTCTGAGGATTACGCTGGCGGTGCCGGTAGTCATCAATTATCAAATTTCGGGCGAGCCGCATGAGCCAATTCGAAAGGTCGCCCTGTTTTGCGTCGTACTGGTCAAGCGTTTTGTAGATGCGGATGAAAACATCCTGTGTGAGGTCTTCAGCAGCATCGACGCTGGACGTAAAGCGGTAAGCGAGATTAAAAATACGGCGGGAATATGCGGAAACAATATCCTCCCACGCCGCGCCGTCGCCCGCACGAGCACGTCTGACGAGTTCCGCACCATTAATTTCGGTCACAGCCTTTAATGCTTCCAAAAACGTAATCTCCCGAAACTTTACTTGCCCCTTGCAAAAAGCAACAAAGCACGAAACCTCGCCTTGTCAACAATTGGTTACGAGGGCCAGAAAACAAAAGTTCCAACAAAAAGATAGCAGAAATTAGACACGAAACATAAGAAAAACACGAAATCCCGTGCTGCCGATGTTAAGTAACCTTACTGCGGCTCTGCTCCATGGCATTGCGAAAAGACTATGCCGACGCATATGAGAGCCAGAAGTAATACTTAACGTGATTTGGGCATAATGCGAAGTGTTTTTGAGATCCGACCATACATTTCCAATGCCGATTTTTCCATTTTTCCACTAAATGCGTTATCTTATATGTCTTTGCGGCTGAGATCTCGGCGGTTGGCGCCATTTATGACATTTAATTTTCGAGCGGGGAACTGATCGCAGGATCAGAAAACTGGTGTATTGCGTAAATATCTAAAATTCATTGTCCTTTTCCTGTTGATGGTTGTGATCCTGTATTTTTTCGGGAGGAACTTGGATTGGGCAGAGGTTCGGTCGGGCTTGGCAAAGGCAAACAAGTCCTATCTTGCACTTGCGTTCGTCGGAATTTGCTTTGGCTATTTTATCCGGGCGGTTCGTTGGCAGGTACTGCTCAAGCCGATAACGGGCTCGCGTCTGCATGATCTTTTTGCGACGACGACTGTCGGCTTTGCGGCGATATTAATAGTTGGCAGGGCGGGCGAGATCGTTCGCCCGATGTGGCTGCCGATGCGTGATCGCCGCGTACGCCCGAGCGCTGCGTTCGTGACCATTGTGATTGAGCGAATACTCGATCTGGCGTCGCTGATGGCATTTTTTTCGATCAGTCTCATTTGGTTTCGCATACCGGCCGAACACGCAGAGCAGTTTGGCTATATAAAAGAAGTCGGAAATATACTGGGTGGTTTGATCTTAGCCAGTATCGTTGGTTTGGTGATCTATCATCGTTTTTCTCAGCCGATACTGAGTTTTTTCGAACGGCTGACCGACCGCAAATTCGTTCCCGAGCGATTGCGTTACATATTTCTAAGGGTGCTTAAGAATCTCGGGTCTTCGCTCGATATTCTTAAAAGCCCGCTGGGCGTCTTTCTGTCCATCTTTTGGACGGCTGTCTTATGGTTGTCCATCGCTATTCCAACTTGGCTTATATTGCTCGCATTTGGGTTGACTAACGATAGCGGAGCGCCAATGACATTTCTAGATTCGACATTTGTAATGGGCGTCGCAACGCTTAGCTCGCTTGCTCCGACGCCTGGCGGAGCGGCCGGTGCTTTTCACGCCGCTACTGCATTCAGCCTCATTCTTCTCGGTGTTGAAAAAGAGCAGGCCGCGGCTGTGTCGATAATGACGCACCTTATCTATTTCGTGCCAGCTTTGGTATTCGGGTTATACTATTTGTTCCACGGCGATATAAGCGTCGAGCGGTTTCGCAGCCTGCTGTCGAGTGAGAACGCTGAGCGTGAGATCGAAACAGATTCTCCCGATTTTGAACCTGAGACTTAGGTTTAGGTTTTTACAGTCCACTGTTCACTGATCTATGCGGTGCCCTTTTTGTTCACATATCGAAGATAAGGTCGTAGATTCACGGGAGTCCAAGGACGGCGATTCGATTCGCCGTCGCCGCGAATGCCTCGACTGCGGCCGCCGGTTCACGTCTTACGAACGCATCGATGAGATCCCGTACATGGTCGTCAAAAAAGATGGTAAACGTGAGAGTTGGGACCGCAATAAGGTGCTCGCAGGCCTGTTTCGAGCGTCAGAAAAACGGCCTATCTCCACACCTCAATTAGAAGCGATCGTCGATGAGGTTGAAAAGAACGTTCAGGATTCTCTTGACCGTGAACTCGCAACCAGTGACATCGGTAAGATCATTATGCGCCGGCTAAAAGCTCTCGATAAGGTCGCCTACGTGCGCTTTGCGTCCGTGTATCTTCAATTCGAGGATGTGTCTGAGTTTATGTCGGAAGTAAAGGATCTCGTCCGGTCAAAAGCAAGAAAAACCAAAAAAACCAAAAAGTAGGTAGCGTATGCCCGAACAAAGAAAATATGAACGTAAAGAATTGGTTGCAGAAGCCGCTCTGGAATTTTCCTCGGGAAAATATGAGGCCCGCATCAGCGAGATAGGCCTCGGCGGCTGTTATGTAGATTCGATAGCAAGCGTAGTTGAGGGTGAGCCTATCTCGCTCACGATCAAATATGGTGACAACTCGATGTCGTTCACCGGCGAGATCGCCTACCTGCTGCCCGGCTTTGGTTTCGGCATTCGTTTCACGGATGTTACTGACGAGAGAGTGAACTTTCTCAAAAATATTATTGGTTAGGACGGTTGATCTCGTGGATCTTTTTCCAGCACACCGCCAACAACACTGATCTCGCCACGTCCATTTTGTCTTTCGCTCCAATTTTCTTAACATAAAAGTTTATGGTTGAGATCGAAGAATTTCCTATTTCGCTTGCAGAGTCAGATGCGATAGAGCCAATGGTTCAGATTCCGGCGGAATTGCCTGTTCTGCCATTGCGCGACATTGTCATTTATCCTTTCATGATCGTTCCGCTTTTTGTATCGCGTGACCGTTCGATAAAAGCAGTTGAAACTGCTTTGAGCCAGGACAGGATGATAATGCTTGTTTCTCAAAAGGACGTGAATAAAGAGGAGCCGGAGCAGGACGATCTCTTTACGGTCGGCACAGTTGCGATCATCATGCGAATGCTCAAACTGCCGGACGGACGTATTCGCATTTTGATACAAGGCCTTTCACGATGCCGCGTTGATTCAGTAATTGGAAGCGGTGACTATGTTAAGGCCGGAGTAACACCGATTTCTGAGCCGCTTGCCCCAGAAAATTCACTTGAGGTCGAGGCACTTGTGCGTAATGTTCGCGGCTCGATGGAGCGGGCTGCAAGTCTCGGAAAGAACATATCTCCTGAAGTTTTGGCGATCATTGCCAACCTTGATGACGCAGGTCGATTGGCCGACCTTTCTGCGTCAAATCTAGAACTAAAGGTCGAAGATGCACAAAGCGTGTTGGATATTGAAAATCCCGTGCCGAGGCTTCGACGTGTTAATGATCTTTTGAGTAAAGAGATCGACGTTTTGACGGTTCAACAGGAGATCAACACACAAGCGCGAGCTGATATTGACCGGTCGCAGCGTGAGTATTTTCTGCGCCAGCAGTTGAAGGCTATACAATCAGAGCTTGGCGAGGGAAATGAGCTTTTTGAGGAGATCGAACAATATCGTGACAAGATACTAAAGGCTAAAATGCCGGAAAATGCCGAGGAAGAATCGCTTCGCCAGGTGAAAAAACTCGAACGCATGCATCCCGACACCGCCGAAACCGCGACGCTGCGAAATTGGCTCGACATCATGGTCGATCTTCCATGGTCAAAAGCCTCAAAAGACAATCTCAATCTGAAAAAGGCCGAAAAGATTCTTGATGACGACCACTACGGTCTTGAACGTGTAAAAGAAAGAATCGTTGAGTCGCTTGCCGTTCGAAAGCTTAGAGAAAAGCCAAAAGGTTCGATCCTTTGTCTAGTCGGCCCGCCCGGAGTGGGCAAAACGTCACTCGGACGTTCGGTCGCACGTGCGTTGAATCGCAAGTTCATTCGCCTGTCGCTTGGAGGCCTTCATGATGAGGCGGAAATTCGCGGACATCGAAGAACCTATGTCGGAGCAATGCCTGGCCGCATAATTCAGGCAATTCAGCAGGCCGGAACAAATAACCCGCTCATTATGCTCGATGAGATAGACAAAGTTGGAGCCGATTTTCGCGGCGACCCGTCGAGTGCTTTGCTCGAGGTGCTTGATCCTGAGCAAAATTCAACATTCCGCGATAACTACCTCGGCATCACGTTTGATCTTTCAAACGTGATGTTTATGACCACCGCGAATGTTTTAGATACGATACAGCCTGCACTTCGCGACAGGATGGAGATCATTTCCCTCTCAGGTTATACCGAGGAAGAAAAGGTTGAGATAGCAAAGCGTCATTTGATCCCGAAGCAGATCGAAGAGAACGGCTTGGAAAAGGGTGATGTCAAATTTGACCGCAAGGGCATCGCCAAGATCATTTCTGAATATACGCAGGAAGCGGGATTGAGACAGCTTGAGCGTGAGATCGGCAAGGTGTGTCGTAAAGTGGCTCGAAATAAGGCGGAGTTTGAAGGCGAGTTCGATCCAATACAGATCACCCGAGACAACGTTAAGGACTATCTTCGTGTGTCACGTATCTTTAACGAAGGTGCGTTGAAAAAGGACCAGATAGGTATTGTTACGGGCCTCGCCTGGACTGCAGTAGGGGGCGACATCCTTTTTATTGAGGCGCTAAAAGTGAAAGGCAAGGGCAAGCTAATGCTCACCGGCCAGCTTGGTGAAGTGATGCAGGAATCGGCACAAGCCGCCTTTTCCTATGCAAGAGCCCGCTCAAAAGATCTGGGAATTGACGAAGCGGTTCTTGAAAATTACGACATACATATTCATTTACCTGAGGGAGCAATACCTAAAGATGGCCCGAGCGCCGGCATTACGATGGCTACGGCACTCGTATCTGTTCTGGCTCAACGGCCAGTTCGCAAAGATGTGGCCATGACAGGCGAGATCACCTTGCGTGGCAACGTGCTTCCGGTGGGCGGCGTCAAAGAAAAGCTTCTTGCGGCTCGACGTGCCAAGATCAAAACAGTGATCTTGCCTCGGCCGAATGAACGGGATCTGGAGGATCTTCCGCAGGAAGTTCGAGACGATTTGACGTTTATATTTGTCGAAAATGTGCGACAGGTTTTTGATGTTGCACTGCGGCCAAGTATTTTGCCGGCTGATAAGCCGAAAGCCAAGGCATCGAAGGCATCCAATAGAGCCAATTAGCCCTTATTTTATAAGGACTTATTCTTTGACAGGGTTTTGTTTGAATGGTAACCTTAAAAGTTAAAATGCGGTATTTTCTGTCTGACAGAAGATGCGCAACTTTTGTGATTAGAAGACGTTAGAGTTATTTAATGAAAATAAGCATTTTTAGATTTTTAAGTTTTTCAGCGGTACTATTTTTTGCCTTTGGTTCGATCTCGAACGCTCAGATTACGCCTGAGGTAGAAAGGGCAAAGGAAGCAGTTGATAAGGTTCTTCAAGATTCCGGCATTTCGTTTAAGGAAGGGCTTCTTGCCTATGAGGATAGGCGAATGTCTGATGCCGGCGAGAAATTTAACCAGGCTGTTGAGGTATTTCTTAACTCTACGCTGAATATTCAGCGTGAGCAGAATCTTCAATTGTGTTACGACCAACTCATCGAGACGGTCTATCTTCTCGAGTTTCCGGATAGAGGCCATTTGCCTAGGATCAAGGATCTTTCAGTGACCTGCAAATGGAATAATATTGATAACAGTTTGGCTGATAGAATCAGCAGTCGTCTCAAAACCTCAATAGGCAAACCCGCGGAATTACCTTCGAATACTACCGTTGCAGCAAGTGCGATTGGTCAATCGAATCTGATCAATAGTGGATTTAACACGCAGAAATTTGAAGCTTCACCATTGGACGAGCTTTCGAGGCTTGAGTTGACTACGGATGAGCAGCAGGTTGACACGAATCCGGTCGCTCAGCAGCAGTATCAATATATCCAATATGCAGTTGCTAACAGATCGCTTGGATTTTCTTTCCAGGTCCATCCAATGATCCAGCAGTTCATTAACTACTATCGCGGCCGAGGCCGGACGACTATGGAAGTTGGACTTTACCGATCTGGAATGTTTATGCGGATGGCCCGAAGGATCTTCAGAGAAGAGGGTGTGCCGGAAAATGTTGCATGGCTCGGGCAGGTGGAGAGTGCTTGGAAACCGTCAGCCTTGTCATCTGCTGCGGCGTCAGGACTTTGGCAGTTCATTCCCGGAACCGGCACCAGATTTGGCCTGGAACGAACAGCTTATGTCGACGAGCGGAACAGTTTTGACGAAGCGACAAGAGCATCGGCCCGTTATTTGAAGTTTCTTGCCAACCGTTACCACGGTAATTGGGAACTCGCTATGGCCGCCTACAATTCAGGGGAAGGTAATGTAGATCGGGCCATCCGTCGGGCTGGCGCTGAGAATTTCTGGCTTGCCTTTCCCTATTTACCGCAGGAAACCCGCAATTACGTCCCAAATATCCTGGCGACGATCTTGATCGCCAACAGCCCGAATCAATATGGTTTTGGCCACATTCGCCCTGCTCCGTCGCTCACTTATGACAGAATACGAGTTCCGCCTTCAACCAATTTGAACCTTCTTGCTCAGGCATCGGATTCAAGCGTTCAGTATTTGCGGTATCTTAATCCGCATCTTCGGAGCAATACGACACCACCCACGCCGTATATAGTCAACGTGCCTGCCGGACGGGCCAATCAGGTCGTTGCGTTGTTCCGCCGCATCCCGGCTTCGCAGGTCAATAATACGAATCTCGCAAATTCTTCCTCGGGCGAAAGCTGGCAGAATATTTCTAACCGAACTGGCGTCAGCGTTTCTGACCTGATGGCAGCAAATCCTGGGATGTCGGTTCCTTACGGCAAAGTGTTTGTTCCGGTAAAGGGCAACAATGTCCAAACAACTTCTTATTCGCGGCCGACCAATTTGCCGTCGTCGTTAGTTTCCAATAAGGTTAACACCGTGAAGGCCAAGAAAAATGAAACGGTTGAACAGGTCGCAAAACGTGTTGGCGCTGACCCGCTTGAGGTTGCGAAATTCAACGGTCTGCTAAAGAATACAGTTCTTGGTGCTGGACGTGAGATCAAGATCCCCGGCAAGTAGTCTTTTTAGTGACCATTAATTTGGGGCCGGGTTTTAGACCCGGCTTTTTGCGTTAGTAGGGCGAAATGAAGGCTTTTGAGATAGCAAAATTCGGAATCGACAACCTTGATCTGGTGCAGCGGAAAATGCCTGTGCCTGCAGCGAAGGAAGTGCTTGTAAAGCTTCAGGCGGTGTCACTGAATTACCGCGATGTGATGGTTGTCAACGGCACCTACAACCCAAGAATGAAACTGCCCGCCGTTCCGTTTTCTGATGGAGCGGGCGAGGTCGTCGCAGTTGGTGCAAGCGTCACTAAATGGAAAGTTGGCGATCATGTTTGTTCGACCGTGATAGCTGGTTGGCTCGATGGCGAACCGACTGCGGCAACATCAAAGACTGCTATCGGCGCCGGGAATTTTGATGGCGTGCTTCAGGAATACAGAGTGTTCAATGAGGAATTTGTAGTTAAGGTGCCTGAACATCTCTCGTTCGAGGAAGCCGCGACATTGCCATGCGCAGCTCTGACCGCCTGGAACGCTCTCGTCGTGTCGGGGAAGATAAAGTCAAGTGATACTGTCTTGACGATTGGAACTGGCGGCGTGTCGGTTTTTGCAGTGCAGTTTGCAAAGCGTTTCGGAGCAAAGGTCATCGCGATATCGGGAAGCGACGAAAAACTTGAAAAAATAAAACAATTAGGTGCAGATGAGACGATCAATTATCGTGAAACACCTGATTGGGACAAGGCCGTGCTCGAATTGACCGATGGGATCGGCGTCGATCACGTGATAGAGGTAGGCGGAACAGGCACATTACAAAGATCAGTGAAAGCTGTCCGCGTTGGCGGGCACGTCGCTCTGATCGGGGCATTGGACACGTCGGGTGAGTTCAATCCGGTCCCTGTCTTTATGAAGGGAATTCGCATGCAGGGAATTTTTATTGGCTCTCGGCGGATGTTCGAAGAGATGAATGTCGAGATCGAATCCTTCGGCCTAAAGCCTGTCGTCGACAGTGTATTCGAATTCGATCAGGCCCGAGAAGCCCTAAATTATATGGAAAGCGGAGCACATTTTGGCAAGATCGTGGTTCGGGTCTGACAGCTTTTCTCTCTCTGTTGGAAAAATTCATAGAGAATCGATAAAATTATTACGTATTCATAATTATTAGGAGAAAAAATGGCACATTTTGCAAAAGAAGCAACAGACACAAATTTTGAATCAGACGTTTTAGGCTCGGACAGGCCGGTGCTTGTCGATTTCTGGGCGGAATGGTGCGGCCCTTGCCGCATGATCGCTCCGACCGTTGAGGCAATAGCCGAAGAGTATCAGGACAAGGCTGGTGTCTTTAAGATGAACGTTGACGAGAATATGAACGTCCCGCAGCAGTTCGGCATCCGCGGCATCCCGACACTGATTGTTTTCAAACGCGGCAAGGAGCAGGAACGCATCGTAGGGGCCGTGACCCGCGAAGCGATCGCAAAAGTGATCGATAAATACGTCTAGAATTAGTAAGAAATATTCTTAGGAAAAAGAAAGGCCGTCAAAAAAGGAGGCCTTTTTCCTTTGTACTCATTGTCGTTCAAAGTCCCCAATTCTGCCGCTTGGTAATCGCTAGAATATTTCGAGATGTCCGTTGAAAGCCTCCACTCGCGGGTTGCCTTCGTTGAACATTATCCGCTCGAACGAGATCGGCGAGACTGAACCTGCCGATCCGACTGCCCTGAATCTCAGATCCAGCAGCACGCCGTTCTCGTCTATTGGGAAAGCTCCGTAAACCACAACTCGCAAAAGCCCCGGCTCGGCCGCATTTGTCACCACCGAAAGCCCGCGACTTACCGTGTCTTTCATATCCACGGCCTCAGCAAGCGGCTGCATCACAGAAGCGTCATACCTGAGATCGAATTCATACGAGATAACGCCCTTGTTCGCGATGCCTTGAACACTTACCGGCACATTGATCTCTTTTTCAACTGAAGAAACAAGCGACGGCAGCTCAACAGCAATACCTCTCTCCGGCCGGCCGCCTTCACTTTCCACTTTCCACTTTCCACTTTCAACTCTTCCCGCCGGCCTTGCGGCGCTCGGTGTCCAGTTGCCGGTGACTTCACCAATG
>CAZGSC010000105.1:0-12352 GCA_964528325.1 uncultured Chloracidobacterium sp.
AAAGCCCGCGGCTCGCTGTGTCTTTTACATCAACCGGATCAACCAGCGGCTGCATCACCGAGGCGTCATACCTGAGATCGAATTCATAAGAGATCACGCCCTTGTTAGCAATGCCTTGAACACTTACAGGCACAATGATCTCTTTATCAACTGAAGAAACAAGCGACGGCAGCTCAACAGCAATGATCCTCTCGGGCCCACCGCCTTCACTTTCCGCTTTCCACTTTCCACTTTCCGTTATTCCGGGCCTCGCGGCACTTGGAGCCCAGTTGCCCGAAACTTCACCGATGAGAATGCCGATGAAGTCTTGGCCGGTCTGATTGCCTATCGGATCTGTGTATGACCTCGTCGTTGGTGACACACCGATCGGGAACGTCGGGTTCGGAACAAAGAATCTCCATTGGTTCGTGTTTCCAATAGGAGCTCCAAGTCCCGCAACGAACCTCGCGATCAACGCCGCGTCGTTTGAAGAGATAGCACCATTGCCGCTGGTATCAGCCGCGATCTTCTTGTTATTGGCAGTGATCAGCAACGTTCCTGCCACATGCTGTGCGATCTGAGCCGCGTCGTTCGAAGTAACGCTGTTCTGTCCCGTCGTCTTGGTCAAGCCGATGGTGTAAGAACCCGAACCAAATCCGGATAGTGTGTATTGTCCGGCAGTTACGCCAGGTGGCTCCGTCGTCGTGAAGACATTAGGCGATCCTGTTCCGGTTACAGTTGCATTCGAAATATACTTTGGCGGGGCAGCAGCGTTGCCGTATGTTACGGTTCCGCCGATAGACGGAGTTCCCGCCGGCGTAGGCGTGCTCGTTGGAATATCATTTGGAGTATTTGTCGGTGTGTTCGTCGATGTATTTGTTGCCGTCGGTGTAGGCGAAGAGCACGGCACGCCATTGTAGCGGACAAGAGCAAAAAAGGTGCTTGAGACATTACCACTATATCCCGCCGCGACTATCTTCCCGTCAGATTGTATTGCGACGGCTGAAGCCTGCTCGTTGGTCAGAACCGCAGTCGTCACCTTGCCGTCGCCGTCGAAGGTTACATCAAGCGAGCCGTCTGCATTATAGCGGACAAGTGCAATATCATCGTCGGTACCGTTAGCACTAACTCCAGCGGCAACTATCTTTCCGTCAGGCTGTAGGGCGACGGAGTGGGCATAATCGCCGAAGCCAAGAACCGCAGTCGTCACCTTGCCGTCGCCGTCAAATGTCGTGTCGAGTGTACCGTCCGTATTATAGCGGGTAAGTGAGAAAACAGAGTTTGCGCCGATAGAACTCTCCCCAGCCGCGACTATCTTTCCGTCAGACTGTATCGCGACGGAGTTGGCCACATCGTGCGAGGAAAGGATCGCGGTCGTTACCTTACCGTCACCGTCGAATGTCGTATCGAGCGAGCCGTTCGTGTTGTAGCGGACTATCCCAAAATCTTTGTTCGAGGCGATATTGCTATATCCCGCGGCTACTATCTTTCCGTCGGGCTGTATTGCAATAGAGTTAGCATGATCGTCAAGGCCAGAAATCGCAGTCGTTACCTTGCCATCGCTGTCGAATGTCGTATCAAGCGAGCCGTCTGCATTATAACGGGCAAGAGCGAGATCATTGCTAAAGCCGGT
Organism: uncultured Chloracidobacterium sp.; assembly: GCA_964528325.1. Taxonomy (GTDB): domain Bacteria; phylum Acidobacteriota; class Blastocatellia; order Pyrinomonadales; family Pyrinomonadaceae; genus OLB17. The sequence goes on from CAZGSC010000105.1 coordinate 1,613, forward strand.
AGAACGGTATCCCGCCACGACTATTTTTCCGTCAGTCTGTATCGCTGCTGCACGGGCGTAATTGAAGGCGCTGTCAAAGGAAGTTGTTACCTTGCCATCGCCGTCGAATGTGGTGTCGAGCGAGCCGTTCGAATTATAGCGGACAATAGCAAAAACAACGCTAGAACCGTCATCGCTCTCTCCTGCCGCAACGATCTTTCCGTCAGGCTGAATCACAACGGAATAGACAACATCGTAGGCAAAAGTAACGATCTCAGTCGTTACCTTGCCGTCAACGTCAAATGTTGTGTCGAGTGATCCGTCCGCATTATAGCGAGCAAGGGCGAAATCCCAGTCATTACCGTTAAAAACGAGTCCCCCTGCGACGATCTTTCCGTCAGGCTGCATCGCAGTGGATTGGGCTATATCGAAGGAGCTAAGAACCGTAGTCGTTACTTTTCCGTCACCGTCAAACGCCACATCGAGGCTGCCAGGCGTCGCGCACTCCGTTGGGGTGAATGTTGCCGTTGCCGTCGGTGTTTCCATCGGAATATTTGTCGGCGTATTCGTTGCTGTATTCGTTGCTGTATTCGTCGCCGTCGCCGTATTCGTTGCTGTATTCGTCGCAGTTGCGGTGTTCGTTGCCGTGGCCGTTGGCGGTGCGACCTGCATCGTCAGGCAAACATTGTTAATGGTACCCGAGTCGCTGCTCTGGGCATCGCCTACATACAGTTTCCAGTTGCCATTCGCCGATTGGCCGATAAAAGTCGACAGATCTCCTGCTGCCGCCGAACCGTTGTTCGGCGCAAAAGAACAAATACCATCATTCAAGCAGACGATCTGTGAGTTTGGAATACTACTTCCCATCGACTCGGCACTAGTGACAGCAGAATTTATGAACTGTATCGGAGAAGTCGTGATAAGGTCAGAGCCTTCGCTCGTAGTCCCTGTGCCGTCGTCTGCCGGCTCGCTGAATCCCGGTCTGCTCATCAGCGTAACAACCGTTCCGGCGGGACTTTGGAGTTTGATCACAAGATCACCGATCCACCCATGATTGATCTGAAGGTTATCGACCTGAATATTCAATAGGGGACCAACACTTGGGACAGTGATCGTTTTTGACGCCATCGACCCCAGCGTGCCGTTATACGCATCGTCCGTGATATTGACCGCTCCGGAGCCGCTGCAGAAAGTGTTCACGGGCGGCGTCGGAGTCGCAGTATTTGTTGATGTCGCCGTATTTGTCGATGTAGCGGTATTTGTCGCTGTGTTCGTCGCGGTCGGCGTTGGGCTTGTCGCGGTGCAGCCTGTGTTCGCAGATGTGTTTGCCGCTCCCGGCGTTATACAGCGTGTCGAAAGGTCAATATTGTTCATGTTCGTGTCAACGCCGTCCGGAAAACGCGAAATCCCAAGAAAGGTCGTCACTCCATCATCTGTCAGTCCGGTGCCAGAGCCTTCCGTATATGGCGCGCCGGTATCTCCCTCATACGAAACGGTATCGACGAGATTCCCTGAAAGGCGCAATCCGACCGCGTCGGGAGCACCATTCTGTATGAGATTTGTGTTTGGCGTAACCAGCAGATCGCAATTCAAAACCGTCGCACCATCACCGCAGATCACATAATAAGCACCTGCAGCCAGATCGACGTTTGGCAGATCGATCGACTGGTAAGGCGTACAGCACGATGTTCCATTTATCAGCTCAACTATGACCGCATCGAGGTTTATTGTGCTGCCGCCATCATTTTTCAATTCGATGAACTCAGCCGTGTCAGTGCCCGCCTGATCGTAATCGATCTCGTTAATGACGAGATTTCCCGGCAATGGCGTCGGCGTGTTAGTCGCCGTGTTTGTCGGAGTTGGTCCCCCGGGAACGCCCGATGCCCACTTGAGGTCTTTGTTCGTTGCGTCGTAATAGCTGATCGCAAGGTTGCCGTTCACTTCAGCCAGCGATGTATAACTGCCTACGTCGCCGGCGCTGTCGATAGTTGAGGGCGTTCCCCAGCTTGTCCCGGTCGCATCCGATGCCCGCACATATTTGAGGTTGTCGTTGATATTATCGTAGTAGCTGATCGCGGGATTACCGCTCACGACAGCCAGCGTTGTGTATTGGCCTACGTCGCCGGTGCTGTCGACAGTCAATGGTGTTCCCCAGCTCGTCCCGCTCGCGTCCGTTGCCCGCACATATTTGAGGTCTTGGTTGGTCTGAGCGTGGTAGCTGATCGCGGGGCTGCCGTTTATCACTTTCAGCGATGTGTATTGGCCTATAATGCCGGTAATGTCGAGAGTCGATGGCGTTCCCCAACTCGTCCCGCTCGTGTCAATAGCCCGAACGTATTTGAGGTCGCCGTTGGTATTATCGTAATAGCTGATCGCAGGGTTGCCATTCACAACTGCCAGCGATGTGTATTGGCCCACGTTGCTAGTGCTATCGATAGTTACGGGCGTTCCCCAGCCAGTTCCGCTCACGTCAGTAGAGCGCACGTATTTGAGGTCGCCGTTGGAAACATCGTAGTAGCTTATCGCCGGGTTGCCGTTTACTATAGCCAGCGATGTGTAAAAGCCTACCTGGCCGGCGCCGCTGTCTACAATTGTGGGTGCTCCCCAGCTTGTCCCGCTCACGTCCGCAGCACGGACGTATTTGAGGCCGCTGTTGGCATGGCTGTAATAGCTGATCGCCGGGTTGCCGTTCACGACAGCAAGTGATGTGTAGGAGCCTAGGTCATTGGTGCTTTCAACAGTTGTGGGCGTTCCCCAGCTCATCCCGCTTGCATCCGATGCCCGCACGTACTTGAGGTCAAAGTTCCCAGCATCGAAATAACTGATCGCAGGGTTGCCGTTTACCATTGCCTGTGAGGAATATGAGCCGACGTCGCCACTCTGTGGGTTGGTATCCACCGTAGTGGGCGCGGCCCAGCTCGTCCCGTTCGCGTCCGTTGCCCGGATATATCTGAGATCGTCGTTGGTAATATTGTAATAGCTGATCGCGGGGTTGCCGTTCACAACAGCCAGCGATGTGTATTGGCCTCCGTTGTCGGTGTTGTCGAGAGTCAAAGGGGTTCCCCAGCTCGTCCCGTTTACGTCTGTGGCCCGCACGTATTTGAGACGAACGTTGGCAGCACTGTAATAGCTGATCGCCGGGTTGCCGTTAACAACCGCCAGCGATGTGTAAAGGCCTTCATCACCGAAGGTGGCGTCGATAGTTATGGGAGTGCCCCAGCTTGCTCCGCTCGGGTCCGTTGCCCGTATGTAAGTGAGGCCGAGGCTGTTAGCACCGTGATAGCTGATCGCAGGGTTACCGTTAACGATTTCCAGCGATGTGTGTTTGCCTACGCTGCCGATGCTGTCGGCAATTATGGGTGTTCCCCAACTCGTCCCGCTCGCATCCAATGCCCGCACGTACTTGAGGTCGCCGTTGGTAAAAGAAAAGTAGCTGATCGCAGGGTTGCCGTTAACGACTTCCAGCGATGTGTAGCTGCCTACGATGCCAGTGCTGTCGAGAGTCAAAGGTGTTCCCCAACTAGTCCCACTCGCGTCCATTGCCCTGACGAATTTGAGGTTCCCGTTGGTTTCATCGTAGTAGCTGATCGCAGGGTTGCCGTTTACAATCGCCAGCGATGTGTCAAGGCCTACGGCGGTGGCGCTGTCGATAGTTACGGGAGTGCCCCATATCGTCCCGCTCGCGTCAGTCGCCCGCACGTATTTAAGGTCGCTGTTGCTAACGTCGTAGTAGCTGATCGCAGGGTTGCCGTTCACGACAGCCAGAGATGTGTATTGGCCAACATCGCCGGTGCTGTCAACTGTCGTGATCGTCCAAGTGCCGGAGCCGTCGGGAAAAAAACTGCGCGCAAACATCAGGTCGCCGTCTAAAATATTGTAATAGGAAATGGCCGAATTGCCATTTATGATCGCTTGTGAGGTGTATTGTCCCGTAGGCCCACCGGAGCCGGTATCCAACGTCACTGTAGTAATGCTGGTGATCTCCATCGGTAAGATCGATTCCGCTGTGTCGCTGTCATCGGTAATTTCTTCAGCCGCCACGTCAAAAAACAACGCCAGCGACATAAGAAAGCCGTAACGTTCATTAGCCGAGGCTTTGAGCGTAAAGAAAAGGCCTGATCCGATCAGGGCGGCAATGATCGCTGTGCGGAAGATTAGTGAACGGGAAAGGCGGCGGAATCTGGACATTGGCAATCTCCTGTTTTGTGTGGTTTTCAAAAAAATACACAATTCACGCTCGTCAGAAGAACCTCAGGGGCACTTAAACAGCAAGCAGGTAGATCTGGTGAGGTAAAATTCCCAATAGGTTACTCCCAAAACCAGTTTTTTGCAAGCAAAAACGTGACCAAAGCGTATTGCTTGGTCAGGGAAACTGCGACTTAACATCTGTTGCACAGATAAAATATTGAACACGTTACGCAAGATCAGCGTATAATGGGCTGTGATCTGTATTTATCAAATGATCGGGTTCTTTGAAAAATAGTCGTCAACAGCAAATAGAGAATCAAAAATATTGATCAGGTGTCCCACCAAAGATCGCTGTGCCGCGAGCAAGTGAAACGCAGTAAATACATTATTTACAACAATTGCGAAATGTGTAACACAATGTGTTATTTTTTGTCAAAAAACGCGAAACGGAGGGTGAAAAACGACGCAACTCTAATAAAAACAATAAGTTGCGCGTTTCACTCGGGCAGTGGGACAGAGTGAGACAGCGGCCTCAATGGAGAATTGAAAATGGAAAATGGAGAATTCTGATAAGAACTTTCAATTCTCAATTTTTGAAAGGTTCAGCTTCCGCAGATGTCGTCGATGGCTTCGCTGTATTTTTCGTCGATGACGCTGCGTTTGATCTTTAGTGTCGGCGTCATTTCGCCTTTGTCGATGGAGAATTCGCGGGGCAATAGGTAAACGCGCTTTACTCTTTCGTAATCGCTGAGTTCGCGCGTCAGGTCAACGGCATCGTTTTGCACGCGTTTGATAAACTGCGGGTCTTCGCAAAGCTCTTCACGCGTACCGTCGGTCGAACTGCCTGTCGCACTCATTGCGTCTTTCAGTGCTTCCCAATCGGGGACGATCAGAGCTCCGACCTGTTTGCGGCCCGAGCCAACGACAACAGCCTGCGAAACCAGCGGACTTTGCTTCAATAAGCTTTCGACCTGAAGCGGCGCGACGTATTTGCCGTTCGAGAGTTTGAAAAGGTCTTTCAGCCGGTCCGTTATGTAAAAATGGCCGTCATGGTCCTGATAACCGACGTCGCCGGTGTGGTAAAAACCTTCGGCGTCTAGAGCCTGTTCGGTGGCCTCAGCGTTGTTGTAGTAACCGGTCATCACATTGCGGCCGCGAACGAGGACTTCGTCGGAAGCACCGATCTTCATCTCGATACCGTCGAACGGCGTGCCGATCGAGCCGACCTTATTGTCCTCGGGCCGATTGGCGCAAGTGACGCAAGCCTCGGTCATGCCGTAGCCCTGCAAGATGGGAATGCCGGCGGCCCAAAATGCGTAACTGAGCTTTTTCGAGAGCGGCGCTCCGCCGGATACAAAAAAACGCAGGCTGCCGCCGACGCCGTCACGCCATTTTGAGAACACAAGGCGGTTGGCGACCGCGTGCTTGGCCGCCAACACAGGCGAGATCGAACGATGCTTGTCCTTAGCGTCCCAATAGTCTTGACCGACGGCGAGAGCCCACTCAAAAAGGCTCGTTTTCCATCCGCCGGCGGCCATGCCTTTTTTGACGATCTTGTGATAGACCTGCTCGAAAAGGCGCGGCACAGCGGTCATAATCGTGGGCTTTACTTCTTTGAGATGCGAGGCAAGCTGATCGAATGATGCACAGTAATGTATCGAAACGCCGTTCGAGCAAAGCACATAAAAAACCGTCCGCTCAAATATGTGCGACAGAGGCAAAACGGCGAGGCTGCGGTCGGTGGATCTGATCGGCAAGCCTTTGGAAATAGCGATGATATTCGAGACAAAATTCTCATGCGTGAGCATCACGCCTTTTGGTTCACCCGTAGTGCCCGATGTATAGATGATCGTTGCCAGATCAGTGGTCTCGATCTCAGCAAGCGAGCGCTCAAATACATCGGCATCGATATTTGAAAATTCAATACCTCGTTCCTCGATGTCTTCCAGAGAAACAGCGCGGCTATCAGCAGGCATTCCTTCGCGCTCGAAAAAGACCAGCTTTTCGATCTGTTCGACGCTCTGGATCGCGGCTTCAGCATGTTTCCAAAGCTTTTTGCCGGAAATGAACAACATTCTCGCGCCCGAGTTTTCGAGGATATATCGGATCTGGTCGACAGCCTGAGTCGTATAGATCGGCACGTTAACTGCTCGCAATGAAAGGATCGCGAGATCGACGAGTGACCATTCGGGGCGATTTTCCGAAATAATCGCAATGCGGTCGCCTGCTTTGACGCCCATAGATGCAAGGCCCATCGCGATGCGTTTTACTCGTTCGACCACCTCATTGCCGCGCACATAATTCCATGCGTCTCCGATCTTAAAGGCCAACGCATCGCGCTTGTTGTGCCGCCGAAACGATTCGAAGCAAAAATGCGGGATCGTCTGCGGAATATCCTTAAATCCTATGAGGTTTTCGGCGGTCATCGTTGCTTATTCTGGCAAATGCGTGTGTTCAAGTCCAACGGAACCTATCTAAGGAGCATTACCATCGCTTCGCCGGTGACAACCACCTCATCATTTTGATTGGTGCAAACGGTTTCAAGAGTAACGATCCCTTTCTCTTCCCGGATCTTCGTTATCGTGCCGCGTGCAGTAACAGTGTCGCCAAGAAAAACGGGGGCCGTAAATCGCATTGTCTGAGACAGATAGACGATCTTTCGCTCCTTGAACTCGGTCCCCAAAACGGCAGAGATAAAAGCGCCGCTCAACATGCCGTGAGCTATCCGCCGACCAAATCGCGTCGTTTTTGCAAACCCTTCGTCGAGGTGGATGGGATTATAGTCGCCGGAAACGTCCGCAAATTTGCGTATGAGTTCGTCAGTGACCTCTCGCGAAGTCGAAAAGCTGTCGCCTATTTTCAGGTCCATAATTTTCTTTAGAGGGCTTTTTGGTACGAGTTTGCAAGTTCCTGCTTGCCCCAACTCTGATAAAGCGAGACCAATCGACGGCGGGCAAGTTCAAGTCTGGGACTATCGGACTCTTGCGAACGCGTTAGGCTTTCGTAACTGGCTTTCAGCAACGGATCGGCTTCGCCAAAACGATCTTGTGCCGTAAGGCATTCACCCAACGCTCCTTTAGCAGCGGCAACCCAGTAATGATCTGCAGACAATGTCTCTGAACGCAGCTTAAGTGCCTCGCGTAATATCTTTTCGCCTTCGCCGGTTTGTCCGGATCTTGTAAGGCTCAGCCCCTTTATGATCAATGCTGTCGGATAGTTGTCATAATGTTTTCCAAAACCGTCTTCGTAATTTTTTAGCGCGGCATTGGCTTTTTCGATGGATTCATTGTAATGCCCATGCATATAGGCCGAAAGGGCTTGATTACGAATATTATCGCCGATCCACAAGTTCGACTTAGAAAAGTATTTGTTAAGTATGTTTTCAGCGTTTCTCAACTCGGCATCGGCATTCTCGAGATCGCCTTTTTCGACAAGGAAACCACCATAGATATTCAAAGCGAACCCGAAACTCGGCGAGTCTTCATCACCTCTATTCCGGAACTCCTCCACGGCCTCGCGAGCAGTATCGAGGGCTTCGTCAAACCTTCCCTGATCGGCTATCGTCGACGCAAGTGTGCTTCTTGTGGTGGCAACTCCATTGAGCACCTCCCTCGAAAGCAGCGGAATAATTTCGAGAGTTTTACGAAAAAGCTGCTCGGCCTCTTTCGAGTCGCCTTGTGTCCGACGCAAGTATGCAAAATTATTTAATGTCTCAGTCAGTGAGGCCGCACTAACTGTCCCGCTATGGTATTCTCCTTCCATTAATGGCAGATATTTACGAAATATTTTCTCCGCCTCATCAAGCTCTCCTCTGTCGAACAATAGGCTTGCCCACATCATCGAAGCTGTGATCATGTGCGGGTCATTTTCATCGTAAAGATCTTTTAGGAGCAAAACACATTGCTCCAAGTGTTTTCTGGCCTCGGTATAACGTCCTTGCCCGTAGTAGGTCGCGGCTACCGAGCGCTCGAGTTCGGCTTTTATCTCAGGCGAAGAATCAAATTCGCCGCTTTCGAGGCGTCGAGCGGCCTCATCCAGCACCTCGCTAACCGTAGTTTCCTGCCCGTTCTTTCGCAGATTATTGAGTATCGGATTTGAGTACTTAAGGATCTGTTCGAGAAACGCATTAATTTGTTCGGCCTTTTCTTTTTCGCGTTTCACGGCCCGTGACTGCAGGATCGTTGCCACAATTCCGCCGATCAGAATAAAAATGATCAGGCTGGCTGCCAAGACGCCAATTTTATGACGCTGAATGAATTTCGCAGTACGATATTGAAAGGTGTTCGAGCGAGCAGAAACGGGCTGGCCTTTTAAATACCGTTTAATATCATCGGCAAATGCTTCGACGGTTTGATAACGTCGCTCCGGCTCCTTTCTCAATGTGGTGAGAATGATGTTGTCCAGATCGCCCTTTAATTGTCTGTTGGGAGTCGATGCATTACTCGGCAACGGCGGTTCGATGTCCGATACCGTTCTGATTATTTCTTCAAGGCTCTTTTCTTCGAACTGGAACGGACGTTCGCCTGTAACCAGTTCGTAGAGAACGATGCCTAGACTGTAAATATCGGAGGCCGTTGTTATCGAGTCGCCGCGGAGTTGTTCGGGGCTTGCATATGCCGGTGTAAGTGCTCGAAACGCCGTTTTGGTTTCTGTAACACTCCCTGCCTGATGATCGTCCAGCAAACGTGCGAGGCCGAAATCAAGCAGTTTTGGTTCGCCGTCAAGCGTTACGAGAATATTCCCGGGTTTGATATCTCTGTGAACGATCAAGTTTCGATGAGCATATTCAACAGCCGAGCACACCTTTAGGAACAATCTGAGTATGTCATTTAACTGCAATGATCTTTCCCGAACAAAATCGGTTGCCATTTCTCCTTCGACATACTCCATCGCAATAAACGGCTCACCGGTTTCGGAAACACCACCATCCAATAACTTTGCTATATTTGGATGATTTAATGAAGCAAGAATTTGCCGCTCGCGTCGAAAGCGTTCGACCATCTGGCTTTCGGCAATGGATTGACGGACTATTTTGAGAGCTACTTGCTGTTCAAACTCACCGTCTGAACGTTTTGCCAAATAGACAGCGCCCATACCGCCGTGTCCGATCTCGCAAATGATCTGATAATTTCCGAACCTTCTGCCAACGGACGAACTATTCGTTGAGAAAAACTCCTCTCTCAAAAATACAGGGGTCTCAATGAAGTTTTCGGATTCTGCGTGAGAAGCTAGCCAAGATTCAACTTCAGCCTTAAGCTCAGAATTATCAGAGCAGCGTTCCGAGATAAAGACTTCACGACGATTCGGTTCCAGTTCCAAGGCCGCCGAAAATATCTCTTTGATCTCTTCCCAATTTGCGGTTTTATTCACTTTTCAGCCTGCGAAACAGCCACGTTTTTGCGATCGCCCATTCACGTTTGACTGTTGCCGGCGAAACATCCAAAACATGTGCGGTTTCCTCAATGTTCATGCCGCCAAAAAATCGCAGCTCAACGACCTTTGCCTGTACTGGTTCAAAAGCCGCAAGGTCATCGAGAGCCTCGTTGAGTTCGATTACGTCTACCTCATTGCCGTCGGCAAAACTGATCTCTTGTGTAAGTTCTATACGCTGTCCAAAATCACGCTTCTGAGCTTTTCGCTTGACCGCGTGATTTACAAGAATGTTTCGCATCACTTGTGCCGCAACTGAAAAAAAATGGGCGCGATTTTGCCAGGAAACGTTTTCCCAATCTACCAGTCTGATATACGCATCATGAACTAAGGCCGTTGCCTGCAGAGTGTGATCTGGCCGTTCGTTTTGCATATAGCTGCGCGCCAGTTTGCGCAATTCGTCATAAACCAGCGGAAGTAATTTTTCGGGAGCGCTGACAGTTCCGTCATTGATCTCCTTTAGCAGAGCTGTAACTTCCTGACGATCTGACATAAACGCTGGGTCTGATTACAGGTATTATAAGCCCAGCCTCATCTATTTTGAAACAAAATTGTAATTTTTAGCGCGGATCCCATACGATTTCGTTACCGCATACTAAGCCATATCCACGCGGAGTTGATAATGGCTCGCAGATCCTGAAATTCAGGCTTCCAGCCCAATTCACGGCTGATCTTTTCGGACGAGGCTATCAACACCGCCGGATCGCCCGGACGACGACTAGCGATGGATTCAGGGATTGCGTTGCCAGTGACTTCACGGGCAATATCGATCACTTCGCGAACCGTGTAGCCTGTTCCTCCGCATCCGAGATTGTATGTAGCGGTATTCCCATCGAGAGAGTTGAGTGCGAGCACGTGAGCACGTGCCAGATCGATCACATGAATATAATCCCGTACGCATGTGCCGTCGCGTGTGGGGTAATCATCGCCAAAAACATTGATATGCGGAATGCGGCCGAGTGCGGCCTGTAAAACCATCGGGATCAAGTGCGTTTCCGGGTCATGCCGCTCACCGCAATTCTCGCTTGCACCGGCCGCATTGAAATACCTGAGGCTCACGTAGCTAAGGCCGTGCTCCTCGTGATTTCTTCTTAATTCATTTTCAAATTGGAGTTTAGTTTTTCCGTATGGGTTTGTAGGCTC
>CAZGSC010000106.1:0-12346 GCA_964528325.1 uncultured Chloracidobacterium sp.
AGACTTACAAAATGATAAAGGGACAAATAATACATAACTTTCAAATAACAAAAATAAAAAAGGAACATGTTTAGTGTTGCGCCCTTACTAACGTGCGGGCTTCTGCATCAAAAATCCTTCAGTCTTCGCCGCAGTTCTTCGCGGCCGCGTGAAATCCTTGATTTCACAGTTCCAATTCCGACGCCCAGTGCGGCGGCAGTTTCTTCGTAACTCATTCCTTCCATATCGCAAAGTACGATCGCCTCGCGATAGACTTCGGGAAGTTCAAGCAGCGCGGCTTTCAGAGCGTATTCGCGTTCGTGCGAGAGTGCCGCCTCCTCCGGACTGATCGAACCGTCCGCCAGCATGTCCGAAATTGGAGTTTCTGACTCGCCGACCGATATGTCGAGTGAGATCGTCATATCGCGTTTTCGACGTTTCCACCATCGAAAGCGATTTCTCGACTCGTTGATCGCAATGCGAAAGAGCCAGGTTTTCAACTCCGAATCACCGCGAAAGCTCTTGATCGACCGCAAAGCCCTGAGGAAAGTATCTTGTGTAAGGTCGCTCGCTTCTTCCGCGTTTTCGGTCAGCCGGAACAGAAGAGCAAAGATATCGCCTGAGTGCCGGTCTATCAGAGTTTCAAAGGCATCTGCATCGCCGGAACGTAATTTGTCAATAAAACGAGGCTCTTCGCTCGCAATTTCTGGCGGGGCCGACATTACGGTCTGCCCAACTTCCTCGTCGTCAAAAGTAATTGACTTGACCAAGACCATCGCCACTTTTTTGCCTCTCCCGTGACTGGAAGCTGTCAAATTGCCCCATCCGCTATCAGGCGGACTGTAATATTAGACACCGAAAACGGGCGTTTGTTCCCGAATGTCGGAAATAAAACTCGTTTCGATAATTCGTGTTTTATTCATATTGCCTTTTAGTTAGTTGCTCAAATCGTTGTTTTACGATACATTAACTCTTTTGGAAAAAGTCCGGTTAACGCAAGTATATAACGGGCTAGCAACGAGAATTTGCATTTTTTTTAACGATGGCACAGAAAAAGAGAAGATTTCAACAGTTGGAAGCGGCGGCTTCGACTCCACAGACGAAGAAGAAATACAATGATCCGTTTCAGGAGAAGGTCGGCGAGCGCCTTGAGGACATAGGCAAAAAGTTCGAAGGAAAGGGCAAGGCGATCCTTTACGGGATCATTGCCCTTGTAGTGCTCGTTGCCGTGGGCTATGCCGTTACGGTCTATTCGCGTCGTTCCAGCGGCGAGGCTCAGACTGCGCTTGGCAAAGCGATCGAGACCTCGCAGGCACAGATCTCAGAAACCGGGCCGATGGCAGGTTCTAAGGAAAAGACATTTAAGACGGAAAAGGAGCGCTCCGAGGCTGCCATTGCCGAATTCCAGGCGGTTGCAGATAAATTTGGGGGAGCGGTCGCCGAAAAAGCCAAGTATTTTATCGCCGTAAATCGTCTGACAACAGATCGACCTGCTGGCATCCAGGAACTTGAAGGCCTGGCAGCAGGAAGTTCTGATGTCGCCAAACTTTCGAAATTTGCACTGGCTCAAACTAGGGTTGAGGACAACAAACTGGACGAGGCGATTGCGCTTTATCAGGAACTCGCTGGAATGGACGACCCCGTCGTCGCTAAGGATACAGTAAATTTTGAACTTGCCAAGGTGTTTGAAACACAGGGCAAAAAGAAGGAAGCTGCCGATCTCTATTTCAATATTGCCAAGGCGGCGAGTGAAGCAAAGGACATGGATGACAAACCGATCAAGATGTCCGAGACTGCTACCAGCGCCAAAGATAAGCTGAAGGCGATCGATGCAGATCGCGCTGCACAGATCGTTGAACCTACGCCGGAAGCACCTTCGATCAGCGGGGCGGGCGGCTTGCCGATCAGCATCAAGCCTAACTAGATTTCGGGGAATACTGCCTCAATCGTTATTTTTTGTAATTGTTCGTCGTCGATCTCTAATTGTCCTGGAAAAGCTTGTCTTTCTGAAATTTAATGATCGATAATGAATAATTATTAAAGATTGGTTGGCGACGGTTTCCATAAGTGAAGGATCTCGAACAAATTAATATTAAGCATGCAGAGGCTAATGGATACTTGGACGAGATCGTTTCGCCCGATCCAGTTTCCATTCGCGTTTCTCCACAAAGTTATTTCACCGCACTTCTTCTCGGAACCTTTTTTTCGGCTTTTCTATTTTACCTTGAAATGGACCTTGCAGGTGTGATCCTGTTCGGGGCGTCGTGGATACTGATACCGTTCTTTGCGCTTGCTGACCACATAAAATTTGATGGCAAGCGTCTTACGCGCACCGGCATCGTTCCGCGAATTTGGGCATGGCTGAGCACGTCGCGGCGGAGTTTGAAGATCACCGACATCGAACAGGTTGAGACGCAGGCGATCAGAACTATAAAGCGTGGCGGCCACCTTTATTACCGGTATCGCACGGTTGTTCGCGGCAAAGGGGTGAACGTCGTTTTTGCATCGGGAACTTCAGGAGTGAGCGAAGATTATCGCCGGATCATCAAGAGCATTTTGCCGAGGCTTTCCGACAACTTACTCGATAACCGCTCGATCGAACTTCGTGACCATCTTGCCGATCCAAAAGAAACGTTGATGCGCGCTGAATTTTCGCGAATTCCGGCGGCCGATGTTTTGGAAAGTTCGTTTAAAAAGTCGAGTAAACGGGTCAAATATTCGCAGCAAGCATTTGAGTCACTCGAACTCTTTGAAGATGAAAAGGCCGACGATCTGACCAGTCTGGCAAACGAGCTGCGGTTATCGGGCTATTTGGTGCAGGCCTTGGAGGCATTTCGGCGTGCTTTGGTGCTAAAGCCCCGCGACGCGCGGCTTATTTTTGATTTTGCCCGCTGCCTCCATTCATTTGCGGGCATGACGCGTGATCAAAAACTTGAGCGTCGAGCTCTTGCAGCACTGCGTTTGTCCGAACGCCGTGCGGCTGACGACGGTGAACTGCTTGTGCGTTTGGGCGAGTGGTATTTTCAGATCGGTGAGTGGCGTCGAGCGGGAAGCGTTTTTCAGAATGCTCTTGAAAGCCTCGGCGAGAATTTTCGCACGGCACGCGGCCTCGCTGAGATCGCTCTTCGCGACGGCAAGATCGCCCACGTGATCCACCATTTCTCAACTGCTAACCGCATCGCAGAAACGCCTTCACTGCGACGCTGGTCAAAGGCCGAAACCGAATATTTCTCTAATCTCAATTCCGACGACGAATATATGGAGATGGAGATCAGCCGCGTCAATTTGCTGGAAACCGTGGAGCGATCAAAAAAGACGGCGCTCAAGATCGCGTTCTTCGGATTTCCGGCCATCATTGCTGGGATAACCCTTGAGGATGATCTGATTGCGAATATCGGTTGGGCAGTTTCGGCAGTTTCACTTCTGATCTGGACAGGCCTGATAATGAGCGGACACCTTCTCGCACAACGTATCCCTTACCATCTGGTTGAAACGGACGAATAATTACAGCCCGCTTCTTACTACGTCGTGCAGTCTTAAAAGCCCCACACAAATTCCGTTATTCGTAACGGGCAGGACGGAGATCTGCGACGGACGGTCTTCCATTAGTCTAAGAGCGTCGTAAGCGAGCATTTCGGGCGAGGCGGTGATCGGCGAAGGGGTCATCATGTTTTCGGCCGAGAGCGTGGAAAGATCGTTATGCGATGTGCGTTCGATGGCGCGGCGAAGATCACCGTCGGTGACAATGCCGCGTAAGCGTGAATTTTCATCGACTACATTAACTGCTCCAAGTGCGTGGCTTGAGATCGCTTTTACTACATCGAGCCATGTTGCGTCTTGGGTTACATTTGGGCTCGGATGCATTAGCGCTTCTACGGTTAGGGTCAGTCGTTTTCCAAGCTGGCCAGCCGGATGATTGGCGGCAAAGTCCTCCGCGGTCAAACCTTTCGCATCCATCAATGCCATCGCAATGGCATCACCGATCGCAAGTGCGACTGTTGTTGACGCGGTCGGAGCAAGATTCAGCGGGCAGGCCTCTTTATCAACGAAAGCATTTAGAATTGCATCAGCGTTGCGTGCAAGAGAGGAATTAGTATTGCCGACGATCGCGATCAAACCTGAGCCGCGTTGCTTAATATACGGCAAGATCACCAATATCTCGTCCGTCTCACCCGAATTGCTCAATGCGATGACAACGTCATCTGAAGACATTACGCCGAGTCCGCCGTGGATAGCATCGGACGGATGAATGAATACTGCAACAGTGCCTGTGCTCGTCAGCGTTTGCGCGATCTTCTCCGCGATCACGCCGGATTTTCCGACGCCGGTTACGACGACCTTTCCGCTGCATGATCTGAGAATTTCCGTCGCCTTTTCGACCTCGACCGGATCGAGGTTTGATGCCGCACGGGCGATGGCCTCGGACTCGAGCTTTAAGACCTCGCAGACTTTAGTAAAATGACTGCTCAACTTTGGGTGCATATTATGGAATGAGTTTAAATATGTCGAGAACGATGTGCCATTTACCGTCGTAGAATTTCCAGATCTGCATAAAATTACCTTTCTCGATCTTGTCACCGAGTGTTCTAGTGTAAGTGGTCAGGTTATATGAAATGTCGCCGGACGCAAATGCAGTGCTTCTCTTTGCAAATGAGATAACGGCCTTGTCGCTTTTGAGCATCTTTAGAACTGTACTTTTACCGAGAATAGGCAATGTCTCTTCTCGATATGAACGGAAGTTGTCGTCCGCATATGTTTCGTATGCTTTGGCAACACCCTTAGCAGCCACCAAATGGTAAAACTCTTCCGCGGGGTTAGAAGTCGGGATATTTGACGAATTCTTCTGTGGTTTTACCAGCGTCGCTGTTATCCAATCAGTCGAATATTTTTCGGGCTTCGGGTGTGACACACCGATATCGACAACCCATTTGTATCGGCCGTCAGGTTGACGAAGCCATAGAGTAATAAAATTACCGAATGCCGAAGGCGTGTCGTCCTTACCCTTCGCTCGAAATTCCCAGTTGCCCGTCGTGTAACCGAGAATGCCGTTGCTTGAAATGTCAGCAAAATTCGGAGCCCACGACAAAAGGCTCTTATTTGCTGTTCGTGCTTCCCAAAAAGACTTGGCGTTTATTTGATCCGGAACGAACACAACTGCGTCGCTTGTCATATTTGCGAGAAAGGCAGTGCGTGTGTCTTTGTCTGCCGCCAGCTGCGCGAAAGCGTGTTCGGCATCGACCATCTTTTGCAGATCGGTCTGAGCATTGCACTCGAAACAGCAGAAAATACAAATAATAAGACAAACAATGACGCGCATAAAAGTGATTCTAGCACAGACAACGCACAAGCCCGCACGTTAGTAAGGGCGATACACTCAACGTTGAATGTACCGTATCTTACCAACGTACGAGCTTTCAAAAGATCTCAAATTCGCTATTCCACTCTTACAAAATCTGTCCCGGTCCGTCCAAAAGTTTCCGGATGATACATTTCTTCGGCCTTGGCGGGTGGAACGATGAATTGTCCGGGTGTTGTCGCACGCGTTACATACGAATAGTTGTAAACGCCTTCCCACAACAATGCCGCAAATGCCTCGGCTCGCTCGTCGCGGAAGTTTTGATGGTCGAACCAATATTGACGCCACCACCACCAGCCTCGGCCGTACGAACTCGAACCATACTCCACAACATCGGTGTTGCCGCCGGTGTCTGACGGAATCGATTCTGTCACCGCAAGCTCAGGATTGAGTATCTCAAGTCCTGCAGGCAGCGGATCTACGAGAGCTACATGATAACGCCGGGCCTGTGCGACCATCGTCAAACGAACGCGAACGCGAGCACCCGATTTGATCGTCCACGAGCCGTCGGTGTTTTGCTTGACGTCGTCTTTGTCATCAATGGCTTCATATTTACGCAAGACAGTGAAACCGTAATCTGCGGGTTCGAGTTTCAGGTTCTTCGGTGCGTATTTCATGCCGATGCGATAGTAGAGCCGTCCAGCACCTTGGCGATCAAGTATCAGATTCGACGTTCCGCTCTGATCGACGAGATACGACATTGGAATATTGATCTGTTTTGAATCAACCGAACGTCCCTTGAAAATTTCTTCGCCGGCATAAGTATTTCCTAGCCAGACACGCGTGACAAAATCGGGCGTGACTTTTTCGAATGCATTGAAATATTTGTCGAGAGCCAGCAGGATGAACACATTTTCCTGCGTGTTTGACCAAGCACCTTTGACGCGGTGATCGAGCAGGCCTCGAACGAGCTTTGGAATAAGATCATTCTTTGCGTCGGCTTTGATCATCGCTTCAAGCAGGACGCCGTCGGCACGTCGGTTCGACGCCATTATCAGCCAGCCGCCATCGCGATAATCAGTTACGAAATTGGCAGTCGCTGCAGTTTCCGTCGTTCGATTATTGAGGAAATGGAGTATCGTCTGAAGCTCGGTTTGCGAGTTAGGATCATTGGCAAGCACCGATAAGATCCAGCCGAGAGCCTCGAAAGACATTTTCTCGATTGTCGCTTCCGTCAGAAGTTTCTTTGCCTTTGCTGCATCTTTGTCGCCCATCAAGTCGCGTATATAAAGAGCGTAGGCAGAGATCGTCCAACGCACTTCAGGTGAATTCTTGTACCATTCGTCAAAATGCTTTTCGACATTCTTTAGATACGGCTTTGTTTTGTTAAGCATGTCGTCCGGCACCTTGTAGCCTTTTGCTTTTGCGAGTGCCAGGGCGTGAGCAACGTGGTTGGTCAGGAACGGGTATTCATATCGTTCCTTGTCTTTTTTCCATAAACCGAAACTGCCGTCGTCACGCTGCCTCGATTTCAAGATCTCGATGTCGCGCGTGAAGCGTTTGTTCAACTGTTCCTCCGTCGGCATATCCTTCGCTTTGAACGCAGCAAGCACGTCTCGCAGTGCGGCGGTCGAGATCATCCGCGACGAGATCTGTTCCGAACACTCGTAAGGGTAGTTCGCCAGATAGATGTAAGCGTCGGTCAATTCCTGCAATTGCGTCGAAGAAGTTGTGACCTCAAGCCCGCCGAACTGCGGAAACACATCGCCCGGCGTCGTAACCGGTTGGAGTATCGCGCCGTTTTGATCTGTCGTGCCGTAGGTCGCAAAAGCCTCGGTCGTCGCAGGCGTCCAAACGGGAAGCGAGATTTCCGCAGCGTCGCTGAATTTGCCGCTCGAAACTGCGATCTGGAATCGCGCAGTTCCGGCCTTGAGCGTCGAAACAGGGAAGCGAACTTCTGCACGGTCGTTGGCTTTGACGATGACGCGTTTACCTGCTGATTCGATATCATCACCTATGCCCTTACTTCGTGCGGGCTTCTGCAACGACTCGAGGCCCTGCAATTCGGCATTTGTTGCACGGATCGCGACATCGACTGCCATGTCCTTGTCGGTTTGATTTTGGATGACGACGGGCAGATCGATCTTGTCGCCAAAATTCATAAATCGCGGTGCCGATGGCCGAACCATAAGCGGTTGTTTGGCGGTGATGGTCGATTCAGCCTTGCCAAAACGCTTGCCCGTATCAACCGACACAGCGGTGATTCGATAACGCGTCAGATTGTCGGGAAGTTTGACATCGACTACTGCACGGCCATTCGAGTCGGTTTTTATTGTCGGTGACCAAACTGCGAGTGCGTTGAAGTTTTGACGCATTGCAATTGGTTTACCATCTACTTCTTTAACAAGATCCATTCCGCCCAATGCACCTGAAAGCACATTGGCAACTTCCTGACCGTCAATAATGAAAGTGTTCTCACTTCCTGACGCACCGTCAATCTGGAATTTGTCTGACCGTGCTTCCTTTCTTGCACTTGGAGCCACGGCGAGGCCAGAGATTTGTCGTCCGTTGATTGGCAAATCCTTCGGAGGCGGTGGGGGTTTTTTCACATCGTCGGGATTTCCAAGCAAAATGTCTTTACGCGAATGGTAATCAGTTACACCTGCTCCACGAACTGTATAGAATGTGTCCGCCGGATCGCCGATCGTGTATCGCGACAAAGCGAGCACACTTTCGTCAACCACCACCACAGCGACCTCGCTATTTGCGACTGGTTCACCGCGATTGTCAGTAACGGCGACGTTGACCTTTGTCTCTCCGCCGGGAGCGAGTGTTTTATCGACAGGGTCGGCGACGACGGTTAGCTTTCGGGAAGCGGTAGAGATCGGAAGACTGATATTGCCGCTGGCAAATGCCGGACGCGGCGCGAGTTTTGTATCAACCTCGCCCTTATCGTTCATTCGCGGCTCTGATCCGACGAGATCGACCTGTGCGGTGATGTTCGGCAGGTATTTTTCCTCGAGCGGTATCTTGAGCGTTATGGACGAGTCCTTCATAGTGAAACGTTCGGTTTTGACAATGCCGTCGCGTCGGAGAGTCAACACGCCTTCGGCAGGAGTGAAAGGCGCGATTACGAGCAGCTCGGCAACATCGCCCGGCGAGTAATCTTTTTTCGATGGAATTATTTGAGCTTCTTCCTGCTCGACATTGCGCTTCGGAGGCTGCTTGCCGCCCGGAACCCAAACGGTCATGACGCTTTCGTTAAAACGCTCTTTGTCGTCCATTACGGTTGCGGTGATCGTGTATTGGCCGCCGCTCTTGGCGATGAAAGCGCATTTTGCTGCGGCGCTTTTGCCGCTCGCAGATGCAGGCGGTTCTGACACGGACTTCACTGTGCAAGTTTGTTCGTCAACCGTGATTTCCTGCCACGAGCCTTTATCGAAAGCCCAATCCTTGAGCACGGCTTTTATCTCGGCATCGCGGTTGGCGACCAGATTGCCGTCAATATCAGAGACGATAGATTCGATGTCGATCTTTTCGCCTTTCTGGACGAATGTTCGCGGCGTTTTGATCCCGATATAGAGATCGGACGGATGAACAAGCAGCGAAGTCATGCTTGACCACGTTTGACGATTTACGTCCTGAACCGACGAAGCGGCGGTGATCGTGTATGGACGCGGAGGTTTGACCGATTCAAAATCGATCTTGAGCAGGTGCTTGCCGCTCGCATCGGTAACACCTTTGAACGACTGCGATGAGCCGCCGCCGTAATTGCCGCGTCCACCGTAATATCCGCCGTCATAAATTCTCCACCACGGAGTCCAAGTGCCGAATGTGTAATCACTGCGATTTGGCGGTGTGTAATTTGTTGCGTTGGCGGTCACGGTCCAGTTGGTTTCAGCGTTGGCAAGTCCGCCGCCGGCGTAGTACTTTGCCTCGACTGATAATAAAGCTTTGCCGCCTACAAAGTGCGGTGCTTCGGTCTCGACCTTGCTTGTAACCTCAAATTCGGGGCGGCGAAATTCCTGTATCTGAAATTGATGCTGGAAACTGCCGCCGGAAATGTTGCTGTTTGTGTTCAGCTCGATATGAGAATAGCCAAGATTTGCGTTATCCGGAATTGAGAACTTGAAGTCGAACGCACCAAAGGAATTTAGATTTCCCGTTCCTTTCGCTATCTCGTTATTTTGAGCGTCCTTAACTGAATAGGCCAGGCCGATGGCAGCATCGCCAAGCCCCTCAACATCGCCAAGCTTGCCACCCGTGATCTTTCGTATGTAGCCCTTGACCGAAACCTCTTCCTTCGGCTTGTACATCTTGCGATCGTCGAAAACGAACCAACGAAGCGAATCGTATTCCGGCTTTTTGTACCAATTGCCGCTATCCTGCCAATAATACTCTGTATTCTCCGGCATAAATGCCGTGTCACGTCCGCGTTTTGCGATGAGTAGATTTTGCTGCGGCGCCGATGAATCAGGCAGCGGCAAGCGAAGAATTCCGCTCTCGCCAGTGCGGTTGGTTTGCGATTCGGGAACGGTTTCGACATTTGTAATTGATCCGTCGGCATCAGTCGCCTGCGTTTCGTCGCCTGGCCCTCCGCGAAATGATCTCGTCAGCCAATTCCAAGCTGTCGCTAAATAACCTTCATAGCTGGCTGCCGGTTGCTGACTGCTGGCAGTTTTTCCATTAGGGTAGATCGATAGTTCGACGCCGCTCAGCGGTTTGCCGGTTTTTAACTCGGTAGCAAATCCGATCAGTTCCGTGTTATCGACAAACGCATCCAGCCCGATCTGCGTAGCCTGGAGCCATGTGAATATTCGCGTGCGGTCGTATTTGTCACGGCGAACTGTCGGCTCAATATCGAGAATGACGTTGCCAAAACCATTATCAAGAGCCGATGCGATATCGATCCGCGTTTCGACCATTTCATCGGACTTTGTCGCGATTGTCACGATCTTATCCGACACAAGCTTTCCGGGAATCGATGGACGTTTGCCGTCGTCGTAATTTATGTGTCGGACGTAGTTTTGAAAGGCACTCCAATCCTTTGGCTCGACCGAATACAACCGAACCTTTACGTTGTTGAGATTTGTCGAATAGATCGAATATGTCGGCTTCGCAGTCGGGTCAAGAACAGTCATAAAGCCGCCCTGCGAATAAAGATTTGTCTCGGCAGAACCGACACGTATCGTTGCCGTTGCCGGTTGGCCGAGCGATTGTCCAAAGATGTCAGAGATCGAGCCGTCAACAGTAACTTTGTAAGTCGTCCTGCCTTTCTTGTAGCCCTGCATATAAACGTTGCTGCCAGACGGATAAATGCTCAATCCTTCGATCGCGGGCTCGATACGAAGCATCTCTTTTGTGAATTTCGATGCCTCGATCGCATTGTTAAATTCGAGATACCAGGCATCAAAAGGCGAGCATTTGGGTGCATTGCGATAGCTGCAGTAACCGCCGTTGAATTTTAATGGGCTGTAAGTTTGAAAGTTGAAACTTTGAGCGTTCACGGTCGTCAGCGGCCCTTCGGCCGAGTGCGTTCCTTTTTCGACAGTGACAGTGATCGTCGAAGCCGACGGCAGCGCATTCTCGGGCATTCCGTCTGAGTTCACCGCGCGAAAAGCAAGCCAACGCTTTGGCTGAGATTGTTTCGAGTAATATGAGATCGAACCGTCCGCATCGATCTCTGCCTGCGTCGCAAGCCTTAGGGCAATTTTTTTGTTTTGCCCCGTGACGCTGATCGTTTGGAGGACAGTTGACGGATCGATCTCCTGATCGAACGAAATGAACATCAAAGCATCACGCTTTACGATTTGGTTCTGCGGAAACATTTGCTCAACCTTTGGCGGCGGCGTTGTGAATGTCCACACGACATCTTTTTGCAAAACTTGGCCGTTTGCCGACTTTGTTCCGGCGGGCACGCGGGCAGTGAATTTTGTCGCCATTGGGAAACGCTTTGTCGTATCGAACATAAGCGTCTTTGTTCCGAGCCAGCGCCAGCGTCCCTCGACCTGCGGTGTGAATTCAACTGGAGCGTATTGAGCGGCCTGTTCCTGCGACGTTACGGCAACCATTGGTTGTGAAAACGTCAAGCTGATATCTGGGGCAAGCGGCACTTCGCCCTCGGGAGAATAGCGGACAACCTGCAGCGTCTGTCCCGAAATGTCGATCTTGGGTGTACCGCGCATTTCGTCGGAAGGGAACTTGACCGGAATTTTTTGTCCTGTTTTCGGCGCGGGCAGTGTGCCGACTCGCTTTGCAAAGTCGGTCTGGTCGTCCTTTTCAGGCTTGATCTCTGGCAGGCGTTTTAAAATGCTGGTTGCATCGCCTTGGCTCAATGGATCGGTCGATGCAAGCGGCTGTTTTTCGCGTGTTTCGGCACCCTCCACGCCCTCGCTGAGGCGAAATTTCAATCCGTCAGGCAGATCTTTCATTCTTTGTTCCTTTGCTTTTTGAATGGCCTGAGCATTTACCGTCACAGCCGCCGGAGCAATAAAAGTGATATATATGGATAGCAGCAATCCCCAAGTTGTCAGTTTTTTCATTTTTGATCCTCTACCGACGCGAACAAGACGCGCCTATTTTATCCCAACTGTTTTTTCTCAACTAACGGCTTTCGTCGGAAAGCAGCTGTTTACGACTGTTGAACGCTTCGATGCGTTGAAACTTGCGATTGATGCACATCACGCCCGTTTTTGCTATTAACTAGATCGATTTTCCTGTTATACTGTTTCGGAATTTGCAACTTTGCGTTTTTTGTATTCGTAAGGTTTGTGGCTATTGGGTTTTTTAACACAATTGTATAGGAGCAGGTAGATAAAATGGGACTGTGGCAGAGAATTACGAGAGTGTTCAGGGCGAGCACGGGAGCTGCGCTTGATCGGATGGAAAATCCTGAGCTCGTGCTTCAGCAAACGATCCGCGATATGCGCGATCGTGTACCGGAATTGAATAATGCTGTCGCTCAGGTGATGGCGACAGAACGGCTTTTGTTGAAGCAAAAAGAGAATCTTTCGGTGCAAAAGGTCGATCTTGATTCCAAGATCAAGGCCGCTGTCAAGATGGGCCGCGACG
>CAZGSC010000107.1:0-12321 GCA_964528325.1 uncultured Chloracidobacterium sp.
GCAAGCGTTGTCAGAATATCAAGGTGTTCGGAATTAAAGGTCGCCGAATGAGTCGGGGAATCCGCATAGATCAAACCGAAAACGTCAAATTCGTTAACGCTCAATGGAACTGCCAAAACCGAACGAATTCCCTGTAATATTAATGTTTGGCTCGCAAATTTTGGGTCCTGTTGGGCATCCGAGGTAAGAACGGACTTCCCATTTTCGACGACCTCGTTCATTATCGTCCTGCTGATGCGCACCTCGTTTATCGGCTCATCGACACCGCGGATACGGGCCACTATGATCTCCATACCCTCCTTAGACTTTTCGTTACGGAGCATTATGATAACTCGTTCGGCGGGCACTGCTTGAAACACAAGTGACGCGACCTGATTTAAGGTCTCGTCAAGGCCACTGGACGAAAGCAGGGCAACACCTACTTTGCTTATTAGGCCGAGAAGATCCGTGCGACTTGACAGCGACGAATCCAGAATGTCGGTCGTCGGATTTTTTCTGGTGGCTAACGATACTGTGTTCGACGGATCTAAGGCTTGTGTGCTATCCGCTATAAGCGTAGAACTTATGTTCTTTGCCACCTGGCCATTGTCGGTAAAGATGATCTTAGTTTCGCCTATCTGTATCTCTCCGCCTGAATGCAGTCGAAGAGACTCTTTTACTGGCATTCCGTTGTACCGCGTGCCATTTGCCGAACCTAGATCGTGAAGCCAGAACGAATCACCCTCCTGCCTAACTTCGGCATGAAGTCGTGACGCAAACGCATCTGGAATACAAATCTCACTTCGTGCCGAACGTCCGATCGTAACGCGCAGGCGCGTCAGCGGAAACTTGTCCGACGTTCCGTTTGGATGGTTAATAAGTAACTCCGCCATATTCTAAGCTCGTCTTTTACGACCCTGAACGACGATCGTTCCTCCAACATAATCGTGCAAGGAACGGCCGCTTTTATTAACTGCTGAGATCAGAAATCCCAAACCAAAAGTGACCACAGTTAAGAAACAACCCAGTACATTTCGCCGTATCAAATTACCAAGCCGCACCGGTGCCCCGTCTATCTTTATCATTGTTATGCCTGCGAGCATTTTTCCAAAAGTCTGGCCTGAGAATAATGGGAGCGCAAAAAAATCTATTAACCACAGGATCAGCACCAAGTACCAGATCGTACTCGAAATTCCAGTGCTGCCCATAATTTCGCCAAAGAACTTAGAAAAAATGAGCACGACGACAGGAGGCAGCAGGAGCAGCATGTAATCGATGAACAAAGCCGCACAGCGCAAATAGAACGGAGCACTTACATTACTAGCAATAACTGGGGCGGATATTTCCATTTGAAATGATGCATCTGAAAGCTCTTCTGACTGTGCCGCGTATTCCATAAATTAAGCGTCAATTCACCAAAAAATGCAGCGTGGTATCGCCGATACGAATTCTGTCACCATTCGTCAGAGCATGCGGTTGGCGGGGCGACAGACGAACTGAATCGCTGGTGCTTGAGAGAATGATCGTACCGTTGGAAGATCCGAGATCCTCAAGCAAAAAATGGCCGCCATCCCGCCATATACGGGCATGCCGTCGCGAGATCTTTGTCTGGGGATCAAATCTTGATAGATCGACCTCAGGAAAAATATTCGAGAGCGGGTCTCTGCGGCCTAGTAGAGTATCATTCTTCTCGAGCGAAAATACTGGTGCATCAAGTTCACTTGTGCCATCGACCATTAATTTCGCCGTCGGAGCAGTCCTTCCGTAGATCTCGGAATGAACACCATGCTGAGCGATCGGCTGTTTTGCCCCACAAAAGGCACAGAAAAGATCGGTGGCAACAATTCGCTGACCACAAAATCCGCAAAATACATTCTGATATGCCAGGCTGACGGCCTCAGGAATCTCCGTAACGCCGTAGGTCACACTACCCGTGGTCAGATTATCGAGATGCTGCGACAGTATCTGTTTCAACTCAGTCGCGCTCGAAAAACGAGCGTCTGCATTATATTCGACAGAACGCATCAGTATCCGCTCCATCTGATCCGAAAGCTGAGGATTGATCTGCCGCGGTCGAGGATTCTTTTGAAAATCAAAGATCAACAATGGATTGTTTTGCGGATCAGCTCCCGTAAGCAGATGAAACATCGTCGACCCAAGACTGTAAATATCCGATCGAGGTTCCACGTTGCCGCTGAACAATTCAGGCGGAGCATAGCCCATAGTCCCGACGGCTGTTACACCTTGTTCGCGTCCCTGATCTATTGAACGTGCGATACCAAAATCGATAAGCATGATCCTGCCGGTCTTTTCATCGATCATTAAGTTCGAAGGTTTTAGGTCGCGATAAACTATCGTAGTCGGAAGTGTGTGAAGATACGATAAAACATCTACGATCTGTAAGGCCCATGCCGTAACTGTTTTTTCATCGATCCGTCCACCCGGAGTCGCCCGTAACCGAGAGGCGAGATCACCACCTCCAATGTATTTCATTACAAGGTAAAAACGGCTTTCGGTCTCGTCGAAAAAGTAATCATAAATCGTCGGAATAGAAGGATGGTCGAGTGTAGAAAGGATCATCGACTCGCGCTTGAAATCTTCGATGGCCTTTTTCTGCTGCTCTTCCTCAAGGGTTGACTGGATCATCTCCTTTACAGCACGTTCGATGCCGCCGAGGTTGCGGTCGTGTGCGAGGTAAACTGCCCCCATGCCGCCGCCGCCGATCTTGCGAACTATCTCATAGCGCGAATTCAGGATTATACCCGCGATCAAGGGTTTAAGGCCCGAGGTTTTTCCGATCTCGCTGTCTGCAGCCAGAACCGGTTGGTCAGTATCGGCAGGCTGTAAAACAATATCAACCTCCGCTCCATGAATTTCATCGGAGGGGCCAATATCGTTAGTTATTACCTTTTCTTCCTGACTGTCATCAGGGATCAGATCGCTCGCTGACAATTCTATTGAAGGCGGAACAAACTCATCGAGATTTTCGGATTCTAGGGTTTTAGCATTTGCAGCGACTTCCGCGCTTGTTGGATCTTCAAGGGTTTTTTCGCCGATGTCAGGTGGATAATGTTCCACAGCAAGGTCGATCGCATCCGAGAATGGCATGTTGAGAGTGTTTTCAAGATCTGCTGAAGACGCCTCACTATGGACACTGTTATCAGACAAAGCTCCGCAAAGTGGACAAGGCTGTCCACTCTCGGCGATCTCGGAGCCGCATTTAAAACACAGAGTCATGACCTAAAGAAACTCTCGCTAATTAGTGATTCACCAAAAATCGTAAAAACGTTTTGCCGACGATCACTTCGTCGCCGTCATTGAGAATTTGAATGTTGCCGGGTAAAAGTCGCCTGCCGCGATTTACATATGTCCCGTTTGTCGAACCGAGATCTTCGATAAAGTAAGAGCCGTTGTTCCGGCTTATGCGTGCGTGGCGGCGTGACACCTTGGCGTCGTCGTCATAGGCGTCCAGGTCAATATCTGGAAAAATACCGTTATCGGCGTCCCATCTGCCAATGGTTGACTCATCGTTTGTAAGCGCAAATTCAGTTCCCGGGGTTCCGCCGCGTTCGATGACCAAGGTCGCATGACGCTGTTTTGCAGTGTGTTCAGCGGACTGATCTACAGAAATATTTGCAAGTGGTTCAACTGCTAGCGGGGCCGCACTAACTGAATTAACATTTGCCGCCATAGGCATCGGTTGTTCAGCCTGAGGCGGAACATAATCCGGCTGTGGGGACATCTGAACCAATCTTGTTCCACATTCATCGCAAAAACGCGAGGTGTCAAGATTGGCGGTCTGGCATGTGTGGCATTTGATCATCTGCTTAATGGTTCGTCTAATCGTCAACAGCGAGCGATATCTGCTATTTTACAATCTGAACCGCTGTTCGTAAATGCTAATTCTACCCCAAAATTACGTCAAATATACAGGATGGTTCGACATATTGTTAAAACCTCTATTTCATCGGACTTTTTTGAAACAATGGGCAGAATTCCGTCGTAATATCCGGTTGACGCGAATTAACCGTTCTGATCCGATATACTTTAGCAATAAAGATCTAAAATTGATGAGAGGAAAAGATAAAAATGGCATTGAGCCGTAAAAGCAAGATCATTATTGGCGTTAGCGCCGTGTTGCTTCTGTTGATCATTATCATCGCAAGTGTCTTCGCAACACGGTCCGATACACCTGAGGTCACGGTCGTTAAACTTGAAAAACGAAGGGAACTGCGTTCGACTGTAACGTCGTCAGGTGAAGTGCGGCCTATCCAGTTCATGAACCTGACGAGCGAAGTTCAAGGCCGTATAGAGGACATTTATGTCAAGGAAGGTGATCACGTTACCAAAGGCCAGCCTTTGGTAAAACTTGATCCTAATCAACTTCGGTCCTCAACGGACGCACAGCTGGCCGCGTTTCAAGGAGCACAGGACGAAGTCCGCATTTCACAGTCACAAGTTATTGCCGCTCAGAATTCGTATGCCCAGTCACAGCAGCAAATGAATGTTGCACAGGTCGCTGTTGACTCTGCTCGACAAGGGGTCATCGCGGCGCAAACAGACGTTGATAAGGCACAGGTTGAATTAAACGCCGCAACCCGAGAATTCAAACGCAGCGCGCAATTGCTTGAAAGCGGAGTCGTTTCCCGCCAGATATATGACGAAGCTAAGGATCGCGTCGATAACGCAAAGGCGTCGCTTGAAACGGCCAACGCAAATCTTGATTCCAGAAAACTATCTGTGAAAGATGCCACTGCTCGATTGAGTCAACAGGCCGTAGCCGTCAAGGACGCTCGTAGGGCTGTCGATACTGCGAATCTAGGTGTCCAGTCAAGCCAATCAAGGGCTAACCAGCAGTCTGCAACTCTTCGTGGCCAACGAAATCAGCGTGACAAGACGCTGCAGGTCGCACCTATAAATGGCGTTATTGCTGAAATTCCTTCCAAGGTCGGAACGTTCGCGGTCGCCGGCCTTTCGACGACGGCTCTTTTGACTATCGCAGATATGTCCTCGATCAACGTCGAAGTGAAGGTCGATGAGACATCCATAGATAAAGTGGAGGTTGGCCAAAAAGCAAAGATCAAGGTCGATGCGTTTGGCGACAAAGAGATCCTAGGTGAAGTCACGCAGAAAACCCCTCTTGCGGTTGGCAAATCGCAAACTAGCGGCGGCCTTTCAACGAACATCAACGTTCAGGAAGCGAAAGAGTTTCGCGTCGTCATAGAGTTAAGAGACCTTACGGAAGAAATTCGCAACGGCCTTCGTCCGGGCATGAGTGCAACTGCCGAGATCACAACTAAGATCGTTAACGATGTTGTTGCGGTTCCGCTTCAGGCGGTGATCGAAAAGAAACCCGACGCTTCAGCCACGCCGACGCTTGCAGGCGATGCTCCTGCGCCTGCGGACAAGCCGAAAACAATAACCGGTGTTTATGTGCTTGAAGGAAATAAAGCAAAATTTGTCGAAGTCACTACGGGCATCATTGGCGAATCTGACCGTGAGATCATTTCGGGACTTGAAGCGGGTCAGGAAGTAATAACCGGCCCAAGCCGTGTTCTCAACACACTAAAAGAGGGCACTGTCGTAAAGAAGCAAACAAAGAAAGAAGGCGAGGCAGCCAATAAGACATAGATGAAAGTGGAAAATGGAAAATGACATTGCACAATCTCCGTTATTGACTTTCCATTTTCCATTCTCAGCTCTCCACTATTCAGATGTACCGATTTATGGAAAACAAAAACGGTAATGGCAAAACGCCGCCTTCAAATGGCGAGGCTCTTATCCGGATGCAGAATATCTGGAAGACCTACGAGATGGGCACTGAGGAACTTCATGCTCTTCGCGACGTTTCATTTGACGTTAAAAAAGGTGAATACCTTGCGATCATCGGCCCGTCCGGTTCAGGCAAATCGACACTGATGAATCTCATCGGTTGTCTCGATTCACCATCAAAAGGCGACTACTGGATCAACGGCAATCTCGTTTCCGATATGACCGACGACGAGCTTGCACGCATTCGCAACA
The DNA here is from genome assembly GCA_964528325.1 of uncultured Chloracidobacterium sp. Taxonomy (GTDB): domain Bacteria; phylum Acidobacteriota; class Blastocatellia; order Pyrinomonadales; family Pyrinomonadaceae; genus OLB17. Next base: position 6,004 of record CAZGSC010000107.1, read on the forward strand.
AAGAGGTTGGCTTTGTCTTTCAGACATTCAACCTTCTTGCGCGTGCGACCGCTTTGCACAACGTGGAGCTGCCGTTGATCTACGCCGGAATGCGTACCGTTGAACGTCAGGAAAAGGCACAAGCGGCTCTTGCCTCAGTAGAACTCGGCGATCGCGTTACCCACAAGCCAAACGAACTTTCCGGCGGACAGCGCCAGCGTGTGGCTATCGCGCGGGCGCTTGTAAATCATCCTTCGATCCTTCTCGCCGACGAACCGACCGGAGCTTTGGACTCCAAGACCAGCATCGAGATCATGCATCTCTTTGAAAGGCTCCATGAAGAAGGCAACACGATTATCGTCGTCACCCACGAGCCCGACATTGCCGCTCGTGCCCATCGTGTCATTACCATCCGCGACGGCCGAATCGAAAAAGACGAGCGGCTTAAATAGATTTACGCAGAACTCTCCCCCGCCTTTCGCGAACGTGCGAGTCACTTTACATTGTCGTCAATGAAAAATGTGAATCCGACAGGCGTTTGTCCGCCGTCGGATATTTTTCTATACTCTTTAGTTTGCGGCAGCGTAAGAGTTACGCCTTTTAGGCGTGAAGAGATGTTGCAATGATAGGGTTGAGCTCACGCGTAATCGCGTGACTCTTTCAATATATGGCATTTTTTTGGCGAAGGAAGAAGGAAGACAAATTCTCAAGCTCGGTGCTTGGCCTCGATAAATCGATCGAGGAGCTGAAGGCCCAGGAAGAGGCCGTCGAGCGTGAGATCGGCGTTCGGTTTACGAAGGCCATCGAAAAAACGCGGCATTCGATCAATAACCGGCTCGATACGATCTTTGAGGGCCGCAAGCAGATCGACGAAGCATTCCTCGACGAGCTTGAGGAAATGCTTATCTCGACCGACATCGGCGTCGCGACGACGATGCAGGTGCTCGACAGCGTGAGGCGAGGCGTTTCGCGGGCCGAGATCAGCGATCTTGACGCTCTGAAGGCGGCGATGAAAAAGGAGCTGCTCGACATTCTCCATAATTCGACCGAACGCGGCGTCGCAGACGAACGCACTATCGATGAATCGATCAAACCATACGTGCTCATGATCGTCGGCGTAAACGGCGTCGGCAAAACCACGACCATTGGCAAGCTCGCCCAACGCATCAAGGACGAAGGCAATGACGTTCTCATCTGCGCCGCGGATACGTTCCGTGCTGCCGCAAACGATCAGCTTGAGATATGGTCTCAGCGAGCCGGCGTTCAGCTTGTGCAGCAAAAGCAGGGAACTGATCCTGCGGCAGTTCTCTTTGACGCTCTCGCAGCGGCGAAGGCGAGGAACTCTGACGTTTTGATCGTCGATACGGCCGGCCGCTTGCACAACAAGGCAAACCTGATGGCAGAACTTGAAAAGATGAAACGAATCTCTTCGCGCGAGGTCGAAGGAGCACCGCACGAGACTTTACTCGTCATCGACGCCGTCACCGGCCAGAACGGCCTCGAACAAGCACGGCAATTCATGAAAACCGCCGACGTAACCGGCATCGTCCTGACAAAGCTCGACGGCACCGCCAAAGGCGGCATCGCCGTCGCCATTGCCAAGGAGCTAAACCTGCCCATCCGCTACGTCGGTATCGGCGAACAGGTCAACGACCTGATGGTTTTTGATGCGGAGAGTTATGTGAACGGGCTTTTTAATTGATAACTGAAAGTGGAAAACGGAATACAGAAATCGAAAGATGAAATGGACATTGAGCTGAGTCAACGATCTCTTGAGCTTGCGGCAAATGGCATTGGCCTCGTTTCGCCCAATCCGCTTGTAGGCTGCGTCATTGTTTCTACTGCAGGCGAGATCGTCGGTGAGGGAACCTATCTTTATGACGATGTTACGCATGCTGAGGTCATCGCTCTCGAACAAGCAGGCGAGAAAGCTCGCGGCGGGACGGCGTATGTTTCTCTTGAGCCGCATTCGCATCACGGTAAAACTGCACCATGCACCGAAGCTTTGATAAATGCAGGTATCAGACGCGTCGTTTGTCCTATAGAAGATCCAAATCCACTTGTTTCCGGTCGTGGTTTTGAGACCTTGCGAGAAGCAGGTGTCGATGTCGTGACCGGAATTCTCGCTGGCGAAGCTGCCAAACAAAACGAAAAATTTATTTGCTGGCACAAAAAGCAGCGGCCGTTCGTGCATTTAAAACTCGCGATGTCGATAGACGGACGTATCTCTCTGAATAACAGTGTTTCGACGGCTTTGTCCGGCGGCGACGCCATTAAGCGTGTTCACGAACTTCGTCATGAGCATGACGCAATTCTCATCGGCGGTAATACCGCGATCGTCGATAATCCGATCCTCACCGACCGCAGCGGCAAACCTCGTCGACGGCCGCTGGTTCGTGTTGTGCTCGACAATCAACTTAGGCTTCCAGCAGTCTCGAATCTAATTTCAACCGCCAGCGAAACGCCGACCATTATTTTTACTAACACGCATGATGCAGGGAAAGTGTCCGTCTTAAGCGCCTTGGGAGCGGAAGTTGTCATATCGCCAATGGGCGGTCGAGATCTGAAAGGTGTTTTAGACGAACTGAAAAACCGTGACATTCAAAGTGTCCTTGTCGAAGGCGGCAGCGAGATCGCGGGAGCTTTTTGCGATGCAAGGCTCGTCGATAAGGTCACATTCCTCGCCGCTCCGATAATAATTGGCGGCCGCGAGGCCCCGAACGCTGTCGGCGGCCCGGGAGCCGATACGCTTGCTGAGGCGATGCGTCTAACAGACATTTCCATAGAACGGCTAGGCGACGACATCGAGATAACCAGCTATCCGACCGCCTGAGGCTAAGGCTTATGCGGGCAAAAAGATCACTCGGACAAAATTTTCTCCGCGATCAAACAATTATCAAGCGCATCATCGACGCTCTTATTCTAGGTCGTGAAGAAACCGTTGTTGAGATCGGCCCGGGCCAAGGTGCCTTGACCGAGCATCTGTTAGCAAAAGCTAACGCTGTTATTGCCGTTGAATTCGACCGTGATATGGTCTCGCTACTGCGTGAGCGATTTGGTTCGTCAAATAGTTTTCAGCTAATAAATAATGACGCTCTCGATGTTAATTTCTCAGAAATTCTAGAAGGGAATAGCGTCGGAAAAACCAAACTTGTAGCAAATCTGCCGTACAATATCTCAACCCCGATCTTGCAGCGTCTGATGGATCAGCGTCACCTTTTTTCGAGCCTTGTTTTGATGTTTCAGCGTGAAGTTGTCGAACGGATTGCGGCTAAAGCAGGTGGCAAAGAACGCGGCTTTCTAAGCGTACTGGTGGAAAATGCGTTCTACACCGAATATCTCTTTGACGTGCCGCCGCAAGCATTTCAGCCGGTTCCAAAGGTGTGGAGTGCGGTCGTTCGTCTTACGCCAAAGCAATCATCGATCACTGACGAAACTCTGTTTCGCAAAATAGTCAGCATATCGTTTTCCCAAAAGCGAAAGAACATTCTCAACAATCTCAAAACGAACTTTCCGGATGCTGCAGCAATTTTGGAACGATCCGGCATCGACGGAAAACGCCGCGCTGAGACGTTTACTCTCCATGAGTGGATCATCCTGACCAAAGCGATCGAAAAAAATGACCGGACTATCGATTGACGTCCGGCCACACCAATGTTAAATTTCCATTAAAGTTTGCCTAGTCAAGGGCGACGTCATCAGCTTCCACGGTTGCGAAAACGCCAGAACCGAAAACAGTAAACTTTACGGCTTGCGATACAGAAAATCCTGCGAGAGATGAAGGATCGACGACATACCAGCGAGCGTAAAACGTCTTGCCTAATGTGCGGACGGTGCCTGAAAGGGGAAGGCTTACAGAAGCCCAGCCGTTACCTGCGCCGGTGTTTTGAGTGGTAGTTACTACTCGAGCAAAACTCCCCGATGACGGAATGACAAGCCCTGCGCCCGGGTCGCTTGAATTGATTACAAGAACCGCGTCGGCATTTCCCAATGCTCCCGAAACTGAGATCGTAAAATTAGGATTACCGGCAAACGGCGGTGAAATAGCCGTTATTGCCGGCGTAAAACCTCCAGAGCCGACGCGGCCTGAACCTGTGACCTGGGGGACGCGGGCAGATTCGCTATAGAGTGTAGGCCTATCGAACGGCGGCAATTCAGCAGTTACACGAGGGTCAGTAAGTGGTCGTTTCAGAAAAGCCACGATATCAGCCTGCTGCTGTGCGCTTCCATTAAGAACAGGTCGAAGTCGAACGTCCGGATCCTTGTTGGGTGCATTAAAATCACCCCCGCGAGCATAGAATGCCACTACCTGGTCGAGCGTATTAAAGCGGCCGTTATGCATAAACGTGCCCCGAAGCTCAACGTTTCGCAGGATCGGTATCTTAAAGCGGCCCAGGTCACCGTTGGTTCCAGTAACCTGAAAGCGGCCTGTGTCGTCGTTCTGAGGCCTCACTCCAATGTACCTGAAAGCTCCGGCGCCATTGGTAACCGCTGTGACCGAACCGGCATGACAGACGGCGCATTCATTCTGCACAAATAAGTTCCTGCCATTATTTTCCTGCGGGGTCAGTGGGGTAATACCTGCATTTGCCAGATCGACCGGTGCCTGATCAGTATAGAGTGTCCGTTCATATGTCGCGATAGCCATTGCAATACGAACGGGTGTGACGTCAGATGTACCGAAAGCCTCATTAAACAAGCTAGGATAGCTGCGGCCTCCGATCCAGGTGTTTAAGGCAGTTGGAATATTTGTTGCGATCGCCAGCGGCTTTGACTCGGCAACACGTGCAGCGACCTGATTCCAATCGCGTCCGGTATGAGCCATTTCTACAGAGCTGACCGGCGGTCCAAGTACCTGACTCTCAAGGGCTCCGCCTGTATTGAGAATGATCGCATTGGTAATGGGGTCACGAAATGTGTCACTAGCTCGGCCATCCCAAAACAGCAGTGTCGAATAACCGGCGTTCAAGTAGGACACTGAACTGCGGCCCGTAACCTGTTCTTTAAGTCCATAAGTCGACGACATCAAATAAGTTCCGTCAAGATTGGTCTGAGGCACGCCTTTTGAGGCAACGATATCATCCGCGCCGCCAAAAAACTGGTCGATACCCGGATTTGTTGAGGTTGAAGGGGATGTAAAAGCACGAAGGTCATCACCGCCGCCGTGCGCTGTGTGACATGTGCCGCAGGCAACGGTCCGAGTAGATGACATTTGCTCATCCCAAAAGAGGGCTTTTCCAAGATAAACTTTTGCAGCAGTGATCGGATTGCCGGCTGGCACGGGAGGCGGGCCAAGCGGCGGAACAGGGCCTTGTTGAGCCGTATTCGAACGAGTCCCTTGATCGCTTGCGCTCAAGGAGCTTACCATTGTCGTATTTTCAGCTCTCACCCAATAAAAGAAAGTTTGGCCTGCTGTTGCAGTAGTGTCGAGAAAAGTATTTGCCGGCGTATTTCCGATATCAACGGCAGTACCGGGATCCGATGTAGTTCCTCGAAATACCCGATACAATGTCGCTCCGCGAATAGCATCCCATTCAACTCTGACCTTGTCTCGATATTTGGTATCAGATGCCATTACGCCTGTCGGTGCAGCAAGTGAGCCTGATTGACCTTTAACGGCTTCGGTTCTAAGCAATGTAAACGCAGCAACTGCAACTACGAATGCAAAACAAACAGCCAATTTAACTATCTTCATAAAGTTTTTTCCCTCTTATTCAAAAAAATGTCCAAATCGATCTCTAATATGTTTGCGGCATCTGAATAATCTTGATTTAAGATTTCCAACGCTGATACCTATAATTTCCGCGGCTTCACTCAGAGAATAATCTTCTGAGTAGACCAGCGTCATCGCTACTCTGTCCTTCGGATCCAGCGATGAAAGAACCTTTTCAGCAAGTTGGGCCGAAACCAGCTTATGTTCATGGCCTTTTACACCACTATCCGAAATAGTCTCGATGTAGGGTTCCCCGTCGGTTTCCATATCGGTGAAAAGGCTTTCCGGGCGTCGTCCGCGTCGGCGAAACTCATCGTAGCAAACATTGACCGTTATCCGGGTTATCCAAGCTGGAAAGGAAGTTCCGCTTTCTCCGCGAAAATTCTTGAGCGAAAAATATGTTTTGGTAAAACTCTGCTGCACATATTCTTCGACCTCGGAACGGTCACGAAAAAACCGTCCCACAATGCCCGTCACCAACTTTCGGTACCTTTCAAATATCTCGGTAAATGACTGTTCATCGCCATCCAACACCGCACGAACAAGTTGCTCGTCCGTAACCTGCGACTCGTCTGAAAACCCGACCGCCGATGATTTAGCCTCGTTTTGCAAGCCTGTTTTGGAAA
>CAZGSC010000108.1:0-12135 GCA_964528325.1 uncultured Chloracidobacterium sp.
CGGCGAGAACACCGATCTTTCGGCACAGGGTTATTTTGTATACGATTCCAAAAAATCCGGGGCCAAAACTGTTTCGCACCTTCGGTTTGGGAAAAAACCGATCAAGGCTCCATACCTGATCACTGCGGCTGATTTTATTGCCTGCCATCAATTCAATTTTCTTGCAAAAGAGGAAATGCTTGCGTTGGCTAAGCCCGGTGCGACCTTTCTTTTGAACAGCCCTTACGGGCCGGACGAAGTTTGGGATCATATCCCGTTATCAGTACAGCAGTCGATTTTAGACAAAGGGATCAGATTGCACGTGATCAATGCCGCGAAAGTCGCTCAAAAGACTGGTATGGCGGGCCGGATCAATACGATCATGCAGACGTGTTTCTTCGCTTTGTCGGGTGTGCTGCCGCCTGATGAGGCCGTAGTTCAGATCAAGAAAGCCATCGAAAAAACTTATCTAAAAAAGGGTCGGTCGGTCGTGGAGAAGAATTTCATAGCGGTGGATCAGACACTCGAAAATCTTTTCGAGGTTAAGGTCCCCACAAACGCTACAGCGGTTAATGGAACACATTTGGGAATTTCCGATAAAGCGCCTGAGTTTGTCCGAACGGTAACTCAAATGATGATCTCCGGTCTAGGCGACTCAATTCCGGTTAGCTCTTTGCCCGTGGACGGAACATATCCGAACGGGACGTCGAAATGGGAGAAGAGAAACGTCTCCAGCCGAATTGCGGTTTGGGAGCCCGATATTTGTATTCAATGTGGGAATTGCAGTTTTGTCTGTCCACACAGCGTTATCAGATCAAAGTTCTTTCACAAAGATCATCTTGATGAAGCCCCGGACGGCTTCAAATCGGCACCGATAAACGCGCGAGGATTCCCCGAGACTAAATACTCGCTCCAGGTCTATCTCGAAGACTGCACGGGCTGCAGCCTTTGTTACGAGGTCTGTCCGGTCGACGACCATAATAGTGTCGACCATCGGGCGATCAATCTTGCCGACAAACCCGCAACACTAGACGCGGAGAGAGACATGATAAAGTTTTTCGAACAATTGCCACAAAACGAGAAGCCCGAGGTCGATTTTTCGACAGTCCACGGCGTGCAGTTTCTCGAACCGCTGTTCGAATTTTCCGGTGCCTGTGCGGGCTGCGGCGAAACCCCGTATATAAAAGTACTAACGCAATTATTCGGCGACCGATTGTTGGTTGCGAATGCGACCGGGTGTTCGTCCATTTATGGCGGCAACCTCCCGACCACGCCTTGGACGTCAAATGCCGCTGGACATGGGCCAGCGTGGTCGAATTCACTGTTCGAAGATAATGCTGAATTTGGATTAGGAATGCGGCTAACTGCAGATAAACAGCTGAGCACGGCTCACCAGCTATTGGAGTTCCTGCGGCCGGCTTTGGGGAAACAACTTGTTGACGAGATCATCAACGCTCCGCAGCATTTGGAAAGCGAGATAAAGGCACAACGTCGGCGAGTAAGTGTCTTAAAAGACAGACTACGTCAAATCGATAACTCTGACGCAAAACACCTGCTCTCTGTGGCTGACCAACTCGTCCATCGCAGTATTTGGCTGATCGGCGGTGACGGCTGGGCTTATGACATTGGTTCCGGCGGATTGGATCACGCCCTGGCGAGCGGACGGAACATTAACGTACTTGTTCTGGATACCGAGGTCTATTCAAATACCGGCGGCCAAATGTCGAAAGCAACGCCGACTGCAGCGTCCGCTAAATTCGCGACAGCCGGAAAAAGAGTCGGAAAAAAGGATCTTGCTCTTCAAGCCATGTCATACGGAAACGTATATGTCGCGCAGGTTGCGATGGGAGCCAATCCACAGCAGACCTTGCTCGCACTTCGCGAAGCTGAAGCCTACGATGGCCCTTCGCTTATCTTGGCCTACAGCCACTGCATTGCCCATGGTATCGATATGGAGAAAGGGCTGAATCAGCAAAAACTCGCAGTCGCGAGCGGTTACTGGCCGTTGATCCGCTACAACCCGGTGCTTAGAAGGAATGATCAGAATCCATTCGTGTTGGATTCCCCGAAGCCGAGCATTTCGCTAAAGAAGTACGCATACAACGAATTGCGTTACAAAGCGCTGACCCAAAGCGCGCCGAAAGAGGCTGAACGTTTGATGCAGCTTGCTCAGGAGATCGTCGATCTGCGTTGGAAAACTTATGAAGAAATGGCAGGATTTGGGGCGAGTTCGTTCCAGCCTGTTTTTTAGCGCTCAAAAGGAGGAATTAAAATGCCTGATCTTAGTACAACCTACATGGGACTGAAGCTGCGAACGCCTTTGGTTGTTTCCGCAAATCCGTTGTCTCAAAAACTAGAGAACATTGTTGCGATGGAGGACGCCGGAGCCGGCGCGGTTGTTCTATTTTCGCTTTTTGAAGAACAGATCCGCCGGGAAACTGAAAAGTTCGACCTGATCGGTCGTTCGACGACGAACGCTTCGGCTGAGTCGTCAAACTTTTTCACCGATCTGCAGGACTACGCAGTAGGCACCGCAAAGTATCTCGACATCATCAGGAAAGCGAAAGAACGTGTTGATATACCGATCATCGCAAGTCTTAACGGAATAACACCTGAAGGTTGGATCGAATATGCGCGCGAGATCGAACAAGCCGGAGCCGACGGGCTCGAGATCAACATATTCTTCATTCCTGCCGATATCAGGATGTCCTCTGCAGAGGTCGAAAAGAGATACATCGATATCGTCAAGTTGGTACGAAGTACCGTCAGTATCCCGATCGCCGTAAAACTAAACCCGTATTTTTCATCGGTAGGAAATATGTCGTCCCAACTTCAAGTTGCCGGTGCTGACGCATTGGTACTTTTCAACAGATTTTACCAGCCGGATTTCGACATTGAAGAATTAGCTGTGCTTCCAAATCTTGATCTCAGCGTCCGTTCCGAGATTCGACTGCCGCTCTTGTGGATCGCGGTGCTTTATGGGCGTGTTCCTGTCTCGCTGGCTGCGACGACCGGTATTCACAGTGCGACAGAACTCATAAAATACATCCTTGCCGGTGCTGATGTCGGGATGTGTGCCTCGGGGTTGATAAGTCATGGTATCCCTTGGATCAAAAACGTTCTCGATGATCTTGAGCTGTATATGAATGATACCCCGTTCCTCTCGATCGAAGCTTTCAAAGGATCGATGAGCCAGCAGCATATTTCCGATCCAACAGCATACGAACGAAGCAACTACGTTCAGATCCTGGAAGGTCACAAAGTAGGCAGGCGGTAGCACCATAAGGGGTAACCGTACAAACGAGATAACAAGGATAAAAACTATCTGGCCTTTTCGCGATTCCCAAAACTTCGTGACGGGATAAAACTCCAAGCTTAGAGGAACTCCGGTAAACTCTGTTCCAAGGCTACTATGGATAAAGTGGCTCATGTTCGAATCCTGCCTGGTATTGCTTTGCAGCCGCCTTTTTCTTTGCTCCAACATTTTTCAATGCACTTTATCATCTCTGAGGCATCGATCTGTTCTTGCTAAATTTCATTTCCTATTTCAGAATCGAAACGACGCAATGAAACCTGCTCCGACACAAAATGAGAATTTATTAGCATCCCATGAACTTGCAAAGGCTGATGCCTCGCTCGTAAAACGATGCAAAAAAGGAGATCAGACGGCTTGGAACACGCTGGTCGAGCGCTACCAGCGCCTGATCTTTGCAATACCGCGTCGTGCCGGTTTGAGCGAAGAGCAGGCTGCAGATGTATTTCAGGAGGTATTCCTCACTCTCGTCGAAAAAATCGACTCTATCGAACAGCCTGAAAGGATCCGGTCCTGGATAGTTACTACAGCGAAGTTCAAAACATGGGCGATCATTCGCGGCTCAAAAGGCCTTTATTCTCCGGAAACAGAAGAAGAAATGGAAGCGGAAATGGCGCGAATTGAAGACAAGTCGCCTCTGGCTGATGACATACTGATCGAATTGGAAGAGCAGCACATGATCCGCACGGCACTGAAATTGTTAGAAGAGCGGTGTCAGCAGATCTTGTCGATGATCTATTTATGCGATCCGTCGGCAAGCTACGCCGAAGTTGCCGCAGCGATCGGCGTAGGCGAAACAAGTATCAGCCCATTGCGTTCGAGGTGTTTAAAGAAACTTGAAAAAGTGCTGACAAAATAATCGTCGATGTCTTTTTCCCATCTTCGCCTGCACTGTTCTGTTGGAGAGAGTCATTGAAAAGGTTTGAAATAAGCCATGAAGAATTCAGAAGAACAAAAAATTGAACACATTATTCAGCGAATGCTCACAGACAGATCGGTGGATGCTCCCGAAGATGTTGTCACATACGCAAGAAACCTTTACCGTACGAGAGCAGCCGAACCAAAAGCATCTATCATTCGCCGTGTACTGGCTGTAATGCAAGTAGATCTTGCCCCGAATCGTGCAGCATTCGGCGAACGCTCGGCTTCCGGCAGCCAGGCAAGGCAAATGCTGTTCGATTCCGGTGACAATGCTGTTGATCTCAGGATCACCGCTATTGATGACAAATTTGATATTCGCGGTCAGATCCTCGGCGATGGATTTGCCAATGGCGAGATCGAGATAATTAGCGATCAGGTTTCGATCACAGTTAAGATCGACAAAACGAATGCGTTCAACGTGTCCGGACTGGCAGCAGGTGAATACAACCTGACGATCGTAGGTAAAAATACAGAGATTCAGATAGATAAATTAGATCTCAAATAGTCCTCAGATCAGGACTTCCCGCCTCAAAACGACGAAGGGTCGCGAACCTTCGTCGTTTCCTCTTGTATAATTGACAGCATATGCGACGAGCAGACTTGGCAAAGGGCCTGATCTCAGCTGCAAACGACACAGAGCGTAAAGATATGCTTGCTCAAAACACGCGCCTTGCTGATGCGCTCCTTGGGCGTGAGATCAGGAAAGCCTGCTACGCGGTGTGGACGGTCGATCCTATAAAAGCTCAACGAGCTGCCTACGTAATGCGTATACTTGCAAAGATCAACCAGGATGTTGAGATCAAAGCCATTAAATCGTGGGTTGCGGGCATTTCCGACATCACCAAAGCCAAATTCGAATCTGCGGTTGCTAATCTCGACAATGCCGGCGAACGATTTAATAAGCTCGGAAGAGCCGGCGATTCCGCCCAAACACAGGTTGCAAAACTTATCGCGCTGGCCATGCTCGGACGATATGAAGAGGCGATACGAAGCGGACAAAAGGCACTCAAATTCTTTGTAAGCGAAAATGATCAACTTGCTGCAGGAAAGATCGAGATGAATCTAAGCAACATCGTTTCTCGCCGTTCTCTCCATCGCGAGGCAAAGAAATATTGTCTGTCAGCTCGACGCCGTTTTATTAAGGCCAGCGAAAATTCGTGGAAGGCGATGGCCGAGAACGGCCTGGCAAATACCTACGCCGAATTGAACGATTTCCAAAAAGCAGAGCGATACTATCGAATAGCTCTGGAAACTTCCCGATCTGAAAAAATGCGCGTGACCGAGGCAGAGATCGAGGCTAGCCTCGGAAATCTGGCACTTCTCCGCGGGCGCTATGCCGAAGCTCTTAATTATCTTGAATTGTCGCGTCAAAAATATGACGACCTTGGATTGCCTCATCAATCGGCGATCGCCGACCTTGAGATCGCAGATATTTATTCCGAACTAAATCTTGGGGTTGAGGCCGCGGAGATCTATGCTCAGGTAACTAGCGCTTTTCGTGATTTGAATTTGAGAGCAGAAGAAGCCAGAGCAAGGCTAAATTTTGGACGGACACTTGCATATCTTGGTGAGAAGCAAGTTGCCGAACGCGAGCTAAAAAGCTCATTTAAATTGTTTGAGAAAGAAAAAAATCAAACAGGAAGGTCGGCGGCACTGCTCTCGCTTTCGGAATTCGCCTTGCGGCAAAGGAAACTTGAACAAGCCCGCTCATATTTGATCAAGGCGTCCGCTGCTGCACGGCAAAGCGAAAATCCCAGACACCATATTCAATTGAATATCCTTGAAGGCGAATTGTACCGAAAGACCCGTGAATTCGGAAAGGCCATAAAAAAACTTTCCAGGGCTTATGCACTGGCAAAAGAATATAAGCAATCGAATGCAAAACAGTTTGCACTGAATTCACTCGGTAAAATTTCTTTTTTACGAGGCGACACTGCCAAAGCTAGAACTTTCTTTAAGGACGCGATCCGCACTATAGAGGACCTGCGTTCGCCCTTGTCTGCCGAAGAGATCAGCATGGCTTTTTTTGGGTCAAGGCTCGAACCATTTGAGAATCTTGCTCAGCTTCTGCTGGATGAAAATAAGTTCAGTGAAGCATTTAGAGTTATCGAAAGCGGCCGCGCAAGATCATTGCTGGACGCGACGTCAACAAATTCAGGCACTTCAAAAGTCTCCAAAAAGCTTTTAGACAAGCTAAGTGAACTGCGGTCGGAATTGAATTTTTATTATAAAAAGTTCGACAGCGCCGATGTTGTGGAAACGCAGCGGCTCACAATCGACATTAACCGTCTCGAAGTCAAACTCTCCGATACTTTGCGACAGATGACAAGCCTTGGTTTGCCCGGAACACGTTCGAACGACGTTCGCAGCGATGTATTTAGTCTTAAAACCCTGCAAAAACAGCTCGACGGATCGACAACGCTTATCGAGTTTGTTGAGTTCAGAGGAAATATCTCTGCGTTCATTATTACGAGAAACAAGATCCGCTTTATCCGTGACATGAGCAGGCTGGCTGAGGTAGATCAAACGCTTGAGGAACTCCATTTTCAATTTGGGGCTCTGCGATATGGAAATATACAACTGCGAAGATTTTTAGATGATCTGAAAACTCGGGCGGATAAGAGCCTTGAGAAACTCTATGATCAGCTTGTACGGCCGATCGCAGATCATCTTTCGGGAAGCCGACTGGTTTTCGTTCCCGTTGGCAGCCTAAACTACGTTCCCTTTCATGCTCTTCGCGATGGCAATAAATATTTGCTTGAAACTTTTGAAACCAGTTACGCACCAAGCTCCCGTTTTTGGACAACCTTACAAAAGCGGCGTGCAAAAAAGATACAAAATTCCCTGCTTATCGGATTTGCCGATGAGAGAATTCCGCTTGTTGAAAATGAGATCCGCGAGATACGTCCGATCGTTCCGAGTCCAACGACATTTGTCGGCAAAAAAGCAACGTTTTCCGCATTTATCGAAAATGCCGCTGATTATGACATGATACATTTGGCCTGTCACGGGCGTTTTCGAGCTGAGAACCCAATGTTTTCGAGCCTGCATTTAGCGGATGGATGGATCACAGTACGAGACATTTGTTCGCAGAAACTAAAGGCAAGAATGGTAACCCTGAGCGCCTGCGAGACAGGACTGAACAAAATATTTGCCGGAGAAGAGATACTGGGCTTGGCGCGGGGATTTCTGACCGCGGGAGCCGATTCGCTCGTAGTGAGCTTATGGGCAGTAAATGATGCGGCAACAGGGCGGTTGATGCAAGATTTTTACACTGATCTGCAACGCGGACAATCTATCGAAGCATCTCTAAGAAAGGCACAACTGGGTTTTATTGAGAACGACGAGCATCCATTTTATTGGGCGCCATTCGCTTTGATCGGAAAATAACTTATTCAAATGTCTTTTTTAACCGCCAAAAGACACTGTTAAAACGTAGTAGGAACTTCTTGGAAAAAACGAGTGGTGAGGAATTGATGGAAAGAATAAGAAAAAACAGGGTCTTTGCTGCGATTCTCGGGTTCTTTATCTCGATGACGGCAGCTACGTTTGTTGACGGTCAGTCACCGGAAGGCAACAATTGTAGTTGTGCCCCCGACCAGGTAATAGTGCAGCTAGCAAATGCATCAGACCTTCCGGCGGTGGCAGCCCAATACTTTCTTAATCCAACTCCGATCTCACAAGTCGCATCTCCGCCTATCTACTTAATGCAGATCGCCAACGGCCAAACACCGCTGCAGGTCGTTACAGCAATGACGACTCCTGCTGATCCGAGGATCATTTTTGCCGAAGTCAACCGAAAACTCTCACAGGTTGAACAGCCGGGCCTGACTTGGACGCTTGGGCGGTCGTGGGCCATCGGACGTTCGTGGGCGATCGGCGGCAGCGCAAAAGGCTACGCAAAACAGTGGTTTCCGGACCGAATTCGTTTAGATGAGGCGTTTGCTGCGGCCGGCACAAAAGGCAAGCGTGTCGATAACGACCAGCCTATTGTTGTCGCCGTTCTTGATACGGGCATTGACCTGACGCATCCGGCATTTGCAGGAAAACTCACAGATCCATCGACATGGCATGATTTTGTGGATGGCGACAACGACCCTAGCGAGGTTGGTGCACTTCGGCTGGATCCTGCATACGGGCACGGTACACACGTTTCGGGCATCGTTGCTCTCACAGTTCCCGACGCCAAAATAATGCCGCTGCGCATACTTGATCGCGACGGATCAGGTGAACTTTGGCGAATAACAGCGGGCCTTATCTGGGCCGCAAATCACGGCGCAGACGTCGCAAACTTAAGCCTCGGCTATCCTGAGGATGTTCGTGTCCTGCACGATCTTCTTGATTGTGTTGATGTAGGCACGACGCCGACCGGGACAACCTTTCCTGAGATTGGCACGCATCGATTGGCTGTGTCAGTAGCTTCAGGTAACGGTGGAAACGTCAATTTTGTCTTTCCGGCTGCAGAAACGCGTGACGGAATGCTGTCGGTCGCGGCAAGTACACGCTATGATTGGCTCGCCAGTTTTTCGTCATACGAGCGGCATTGGGTCGATGTGACCGCTCCGGGCGAAGAGATCGTCAGCGCTCTTCCGGGTGGACGATATGGAATGTGGTCCGGCACATCGATGGCGGCACCAATAGTTGCAGGTATTACCGCGCTGGTAAAAGCTCGGTATCCGACGACATTCGCATCACCGCACCTGTTACTCGAACATGTAAAAGAAACATCGGTGGACAAACGTTTTACAGCGGCACCATGGGTCGAAGTTCGACTTAAACGCGTGGATGCTCTCTGCTCTGTGACTAACAACCTCGCCTGTCCAATACCGCCTGCAAGGCCTTTCAATTCCGGCTTTGAGCAATTTCTTACAAAGTAGTCGTCAACGGAGTAAGAGTTCTCAAGCCAGATCGAGGCTGTCTGAAAAGGCAGCCTTTTTCTTTTTTAAAATTCCGGAATAAGTGTCTTTTTCACCTGTCGGCCTGCACTGTATCTCTGACGACACCTCAAAGCTGAGGTAATAAAAAATTAGCAGGTAATAAAAATGAAAAAAGGAAACATGAGATCAACAAACAAGAACTATTGGAAAGCTGTTGCTTTTACATTATTGCTCGCGGCTTGGGTGTCGATAACCGCCCTTACAGGAAGCGTTAAGGCCGACGGTACGCCGGTCATCCTTATTCGCACAGCGACGCTTACGTCGCCTACGGGCAGCATCAATCCGCACGGAGCGGCAGCATGGCAGCTCTATCAGAGCGGCAACCGCGAGATCGAGGTCGAGATCGAGGACGTCAATTTTTCGATGGGAACGAGCCTCGGCGTATATGTCGACGGAAACCTCATCGGCCAGGCGATCGTAGATGATCGGCAACGCGGCAAACTTAAGCTAAGAACAGAAGACGGCCAGGCAGTGCCGGTCGCTAACGCAGGCTCGACAGTCGACGTGCGCAGCGGCAGCACAATTCTCGTTTCAGGAGCTTTTGACGGCTCGACACCGACCCCAAGCGGCAGCGGAACAGCTTCACCGTCACCCTCACAATCAGGAACGGGCACAGCGACACCATCGCCCTCACAGTCGGGCACTGGAACGGCTACGCCGTCGCCTTCGCAGTCAGGCACAGGAACAGCAACGCCTTCACCGTCTCAATCGGGAACAGGAACCGGTACAGGAACTCCGTCGCCTTCGCCGAGCGGAACACCCATTCTGGTTATATCAGCAGCACTAAATTCGCCGACAGGCTCGATCAACCCGCATGGTGCATCGGTTTGGCAGCTTTATTCGAATGGCAACCGCGAGATCGAAGTCGAAGTTGAAGATCTCAGTCTTGCTCAAGGCACGGTTCTTACAGCATTTGTTGACGGATCCAATATTGGCACGCTGACTGTCGATGATCGTCAAAAAGCCAAGCTCAAACTCAGAACGGAAGACGGTCAGGCAGTTCCGACAGTAAATAACGGATCAACCGTAGAAGTTCGCAACGACAATACCGTCTTGGTGAATGGCATTTTTGGCAGCGGCTCAACAACGACCCCAACTGTCACGCCTTCACAGTCTGGCACAGGAACCGCAACTCCATCACCGTCGCAGTCCGGAACTGGAACAGCAACGCCTTCAGCTACAGGCACACCGAATAACGAAAGCGAGCTTTTCGCAGGGTTGACCGGACCGACAGTGAACGGTGTTCTGCCGACCGGATTTGCAGAGTATGAAATTCACAGCAGCCGCACCGAGCTTGAAGTTCGTGTACGGCAGGTAAATCTCGCGATCGGCACGTCCCTCAACGTTTTTGTCGACGGCACAGTCGCAGGTCAAATGTCTCTGCAGAGCGGCGGCGAAGGCCGGCTTCGATTACGCAGCGACAACGGCCAGACCGTTCCTGTGGTGGTTGTCGGTTCGACCATTACGGTGAAAAATGGCGACTCGAACATCCTTTCAGGAACATTCAGCGGCTTCGGCACACCGAATCCAACACAGACCGGAACAGCCAGCCCGTCACAAACAGGAACGCCAAACGGCACACCGAGTCCAACACCTTTCGGCAGATCGTTTGAAACACATCTGAACGGCAGCCAAGTGGTACCGCCGGTTACGACCGCCGCAAGAGGCGAGATCAAGGTCACGCTTAGTGCGGACGAAACGCAGGCGACCGTTTTCGGTGAATTTCACAACCTGTCGAGCAACCAGACTGGTGCACTTATCGAAACAACGGTAGGGACAACTGTTACGATACGCGACCTCGGCGTTGTTGGCGGACAAAATGGAAATTTTGCTGCCGCTACTTTCGCTGTCTCGGCCGCTCAGGTACAGCAATTAAGAGCAGGCCTGTGGTCCGCTGTGATCATGAGCGTAAACAATCCTGCAGGCGAGATCAGCGGGCAATTTAGAAATCATTCGCGTCACAGCGATTTTGACGGAGACGGACAGCACGACTTCGCAGTATTTCGCCCGTCGACTGGAACGTGGTATTCGCAGAACAGCAGCGGCTTTTCGTCACAGACATTAGGTTCGGCTTCTGACAAGATCGTTTCGGCCGACTTTGACGGTGACGGCAGAACGGACGCCGCGGTTTATCGAAACGAGAACGGCCAGGGCGTCTGGCAGATAGCTCGCAGCTCAGATGCAGGTGTAACCCGCGTCAACTGGGGACTCTCCACAGACGTTCCGCTTCGTGCAGACTTCGACGGCGACGGACGCATCGACGTTGCGGTCTATCGCCCGACAGAAGGCCTCTGGTGCATCCAACAGAGCAACAACACAGGCGAACGTTACATTTACTTCGGTAATGCTTCGGATATTCCGGTGCCTGCCGATATGGATGGCGATGGAAAAGACGATTTCGTCGTATACCGTCCGAGCGAAGGCAATTGGTACTGGATGCGCAGCCTTGAAGGACGCTACTTAGTGACCAACTACGGAACGAGCGGCGACATTCCGGTCAGCGGAGACTTTGACGGCGACGGCAAAGGCGACATCACGGTCTTTCGCCCGTCGAACGGAACATGGTACACAAAACGAAGCTCTGATGGCGGCTTCCAGGCACAACAGTTCGGCTTGGCAGGAGACATTCCGGTCGCCGGCAACTACGACGCCGACGGAAAAACCGACATCGCAGTCTTCCGTCCATCAAATGGTTACTGGTATGTTCTCCGCACTTCCGACGGAACCTTCCAGCAATACCAGTTCGGTTTGAACGGCGATATCCCAGCTATCGCTCGATAATAGAAGAAGCCGCATTTTATTAGCGGCTTAACACTCAACACAATAGAAAAGGCCGCGTCGATCGCGGCCTTTTCTTTTTTTCGCATTGTAGTCGCGATCACTTGATCCCTAAATTCCGCATACGACGATAGAGGTGGCTGCGGTCGACGCCCATATCCTCGGCGGCTTTCGCGACGTTGCCTTCGAATTCGGCGAGTTTATGCT
>CAZGSC010000109.1:0-11737 GCA_964528325.1 uncultured Chloracidobacterium sp.
TAATTCAACTTAGGAGGTTTTCATGTCACTTTTCGCGACTAAACCAATTACAAAGAACATCGCCGAGGCCGAAGAGGTCGGTTCACATACACTCAAGAAAACCTTGAGTGCCGTGGACCTGACCATGCTCGGCATCGGAGGTATTATCGGCACAGGTATTTTTGTGCTTACGGGCCAGGCCGCAGGAAAACATGCCGGCCCGGCCGTTATTATCGCAATGGTCCTCGCCGGAATCGTCAGCGCATTCGCTGCGCTTTGCTATTCGGAGTTTGCGGCCAGTGTGCCGATCTCAGGTTCCGCTTATGCTTACGGCTACGGAACTCTCGGCGAATTTGTCGCCTGGATCATCGGCTGGGACCTGATCCTTGAATATGCCTTCGGCGCCGCGACCGTCGCGGTCGGTTGGTCTGGATATGTGGTTAGCCTTTTTCGCGACACTTTACATATTAATTTCCCTCTGGCCCTCGCCGCTCCTCCGGGAATGGAGATCAAATCGCCAACGGGCGACGTTATCGGGGTTGGAGTATTCAATCTACCGGCGGCACTAATAGCCGTTGCGGTAACAATGCTGCTCATTCGCGGTATCAAAGAATCGGCCAGCTTTAACAGCATCATCGTGATGGTCAAGGTGCTCGTGGTCGTTCTATTTATCGTCGCGGGCATCGGCTATGTAAATACAAACAACATAGGCATCGGCTGCACCGTTGGCAGCCCCGGCTGCGCCGAATTTATGCCTTATGGCTTTAGTGGAGTTGTTACCGGAGCCGCTGTTATTTTCTTTGCCTATATCGGTTTCGATGCGGTTTCAACCGCCTCCCAGGAAGCGAAAAATCCGCAGCGCGATATGCCTATCGGCATTCTCGGAAGCTTGGCGATATGTACGGTTCTCTATATTCTTGTCGCGGGTATCATGGTCGGATTGGTTGATTACAAGCTCCTGACCAACGCCGCGGCACCTATCGCCGTTGCCATCGACGCCGCCCTTCAAAAGGCACAGGGCACGACAATGGGAACGATCCTCGCCGTGTTCCCAACCATCATCAAGGTCGGTGCCGTACTCGGACTTTCGTCGACGATGGTCGTTATGACGATGGGCCAGCCGCGTGTGTTCTATTCGATGTCCAAGGATGGCTTGCTGCCTGAATGGGCCGCAAAGATCCACCCGAAGTTCCAGACGCCGCATATTACGACGGCGATCACGGGAACGATCGTCGCGATCCTCGCAGGATTTGTTCCGATCAGTTTGCTCGGCGAACTCGTTAGTATCGGAACACTCTTTGCGTTTGTCATCGTCGGCACGGGCATCATCATTTTGAGATCGTCGAACCCGGCGCTGCATCGGCCGTTCAAGGTGCCTCTTTCACCTTTCATCCCGATCGCAACGGTTGTATCGGCTGCGTATCTGATGAACAGCCTTCCGCTCGACACCTGGATCCGCCTGATCGACTGGATGGCTATCGGCCTCGTGATCTACTTTGCATACAGCTACAAGCACAGCAAACTGGGCATTGAAGAAGAACGCGGCGGCGATGAGACCGAATCAACATATAAACCGCCGATCGCGGCAATGATCGCCATTTTGCTTTGTATCGCCTTGACGCTCTATCAGGTGCCGTATTTGATGGATCTGAAAGCAGACATTCCGTTCAATTTAGCGATCAGATTATTTGCCTGGGCGATAACTGGCGTGCTGGTTGGCGTTCTTATGTACGGCAAGGGCGACCGCAATGCCGAACGAAATGCGAAAACCCGCACCATGGGCTTGATGCTGTCATTGGCCAATCTCGTTATCTGGATCGGAATAACGATCTGGTATTTTGCCACTATGCACGGCAAAGCCGGAACAATGTAAGAGCCTCAGGTATTTTTACCGCAGATGAACGCGGATAGGACAGACAAGAAGTTTGTTTTATCCGCGTTATCTGCGCTTATCTGCGGCTAATGTTTTTTGCTGATCTCGACGCGTCCATTGACCGCGGCCGTTCGCGGTTCGCCGTCGTTGAACATTATACGCTCCCACGTCAAAGGCGATACTGAGCCGCTTTCCCCAACCACGGTAAATTTCAGATCAAGCAAAATACCATTGCTGTCTATTGGCATCGCTCCGTAAACCGCGACTCTCAAAATGCCGGGTTCGGCTGTGTTGGCGGCAAACGAAAGGCCCCGGCTGACCGTGCCGCTCAATTCAACAGCATCGCCGAGAGGCTGGATGACCTTAGGATCGTATCGCAGAACGAACTCATACGAAACGACTCCCTTGTCCGCTACGCCTTTAACCGTCACCGGTATGACGATCTGCTTGTCAGCCTCGCTCACAACGCTCGGAGCTTCCACTGTCACGCTTCGCACCGGGCCTGACGTTGCAGAGGCCCGCACGTTAGTAAGGGCGGTACATCCAGCGTCGAGTGTTCCGCCCTTACTTACGTGCGGGCTTGTGCACTCCTTAGACGACCCTCCGGTTGGCCTCGCTCCTGTGTTGTTCCAATTGCCCGAAACCTCGCCCATCAGTATCGCAGTGTAATCTTCACTTGCAAGGTTACTGGTAAGCGATGCGTACGTCCTGCTCGTCGGCGATGCTCCCGGCGGAAACGGAACATTTGCGATGGTAAAGAATTTCCAATTTCCCGTCGTTCCCGAACCGCCTGACGAAGTAACGAACCGGGCGATCTGTGCCGCGTCGAACGACTGTATCACGCCGTTGCCGCTCACGTCCGCAGCCACCAGGGCATTGCCCGTCAGCGATGCTATGCTCGTGACGTGACCCGCGACCTTTGCCGCGTCAAATGAGTTAATTGCATTATTGTTGCCGCCGGTCTTTGAAGGCGTGACAGTGTACGGCCCTGGCCCGAACAGGCCAAGCGAATAATTGCCGCCCGGAAAATCGGTTGTCGTAGAAACATTTGGCGAGCCAACGGCATTCATCTGCACATTCGAGACAGGTCGCGGCGTTGCCGATCCTATGCTGTTTCCGTAAGTGACTTTTCCTGTGACAGCAAACGGCGAGCAGCCTCCGAGACGGATCGAGACGTTGTTTGAATTGTTGTTAGCCGTTGCAAAGTCCTGTATGCCATCACCATTGAAATCTCCGATCGCGACCGAAGTAGGCGTAGTGCCAACCGTAACCTCAGGCGTGGCCGGCAAGGTAAATCCGCCGCTTCCGTTTCCTAATCGGATCGAAACGTTATTTGCACCTGCACCTATGTTGGCCGTAACAAAGTCCTGTTTGCCATCGTTATTCAAATCTCCGATAGCTACTGAGTAAGGGCTAGAACCAACCGCAATGTCAGGCTCGGCAGTGAATCCGCCGCTGCCATCTCCCAAACGGATCGAGACATTTTCACCACTTGTCGCTGCAAAGTCTTGCATGCCATCGCCATTGAAATCTCCGATCACTACTGAGGAAGGAAAGGTGCCAAACGTAACTTCAGGCACGACGGGCGAGAGAAATCCACCGCTGCCGTTTCCCAGTCGTATCGAGACACTATTTGCGCTGTAGTTGGCCGCCGCAAAGTCCTGTATCCCGTCGCCATTGAAATCTCCGATTGCGACCGACTGAGGATTAGTGCCAACCGTAACTTCAGGCACAGCAGGCGAGATGAATCCGCCGCTGCCATTTCCCAAGCGGATCGAGGCGTTGGCTGAAGAATAATTAACCGTGGCGAAGTCCTGCATGCCGTCACCATTAAAATCTCCGCTCGCGACCGAGTAAGGAGTAGTGCCAACCGAAACTTCAGGCACGGCTGGTGACGTGAATCCGCCGCCGCCATCTCCCAAACGAATCGAGACGTTGTTTGTACCCCCGTTAGCCGCAGCAAAGTCTTGTATTCCGTCGCCGTTGAAATCTCCGATCGCAACCGAGTAAGGATTAGTGCCAACCGAAACTTCAGGCATAACGGGAGAAGTGAATCCGCCGCTGCCATTTCCCAACCGGATCGACACGCTGCCTGAACCCGCATTAGCTGCGGCAAAATCCAGTATGCCGTCGCCGTTGAAATCCCCAATCGCTACCGAGAAAAGACTACTGCCAACCGGCACTTCAGGCACTGCCGGCGAAGTAAATCCCGGATTTCCGTTGCAAACGGTGCCGTTCGTCACGGTCAATGAGAATGTTGTTAAAGCCACTCCACCCGGGCCAAATGCTCTTACAGTGACGGCATACGATCCCGGAACAATACTCACGTGATGGGCATTGGTCACGCGGACGACGCCGGTCACCGGGTCAGCAGTGAGCTCGCCGACAAAGCCCGTTTGGGTTTGGGCGCTGATACTTGTCGTGTTTAGCGGTGCTGCGCTGGGCGTGATCGTAATGTTATCGCTCAGGACAACGTTCGTCGACGGGTAGATGCCCAGCGACGGCGTCGGTACGACGGAAGGCGTGCCGGTCGCCGTGTTTGTAGGCGTCAAAGTCGGCGTAAAGGTTGGCGTGTTCGTCGCTGTGTTCGACGGTGTAAACGTAGGCGTGAGTGTCGGCGTATTTGTTGCTGTTGCGGTCGCCGTATTTGTCGGCGTCAGTGTCGGCGTGAAAGTCTCAGTCGCGGTCGCAGTTGGCGTGAATGTACTTGTTGCCGTTGTCGTCGGCGTAAACGTAGCAGTTGCGGTCGACGTCGCTGTATTGGTCGGCGTTGGTGTAAATGTATTGGTCGCCGTCGGCGTCGGTGTAAACGTATTAGTTGCGGTTGCGGTCGGTGTAAATGTGTTGGTTGCCGTGGGCGTCGGTGTAAACGTATTGGTCGCAGTCGGTGTCGGCGTAAACGTAGCCGTTGCTGTCGATGTCGCGGTATTGGTCGGCGTTGGTGTAAATGTCGCGGTCGCCGTCGCCGTTGCGGTGTTTGTCGGCGTTGGTGTGTTTGTCGCCGTCGGGGTCGGCGTTGCGACCGTCACGCTGCCATTAACGGCAATAGCCGCAGGGTCGCCCTCGTTGTAATGAAAACCCGGATGTATGCCCGAGCCCGGATCGGTGTAATTTTCAAACGTCAACGCGCTCGTCTGTCCCGGTGAGCCTATGACGTTAAATCTTAGATTGATCAGCGTCCCGCTGCCGGCCAGCGGCGTTCCCTGAAACGCGGTGACGATCAAATGGCCGGGAAACCCCGCGTTCGGCGTGATCAACATCCCGCTGCTCAGCGTTCCCGCACTAGTAAATGCCGGTGACGCCGGTGTCACGATCGCAGGGTTAAAAGTAACCTGAAGATCAAATGAGATCGCTCCGAGGCCGGTCATATCGCCCGTCGATATCGGAACAACGACAACAGTGCTCTGAGGCGCGGTAACATTTGGCAGCGACACGGTAACGACTGCCGCCTGAGCTTTTGTATCGGAAAAGAGAGGCGTGCTCTCGAGCCCAAGAAATTCGCTAACCTGCTCGATAAAGACAGGCTTGGCGTGGTTGGCCGTCTTTGCCGCTATGGGCAGCTCAGATCCGCTGACAATGGCGGCAATTGCCAGGGCCAAAACAAAAAAATATCGTTTCCTCATTTCTCTTCTCGTCGTTTTTTATGTCGGAAAATTGCTCAATCGGACAAACCACAGCGGATAGGTCAAATCCCCGTAAGGATATATGTAAATCATGATTTGTTCAAGACATAAATCTCGCGACCATATTAATTTACTGTGAATCATAATTTTGCGTTCCAACAAGGGCTGCAATGTTGGGACAAATCCTACTTGTTCCTACCGCGGTCGTATTTCATCCTACTTTTTACCACTGTGAAACGGCCCTGAAACGCGTAAAGCGTTGAATATACATGATTTACACCGCCATCTCGCAACAGTCATATTTTTTAAAACTTTTCGCCCTTAAAACAAGTTGCAGAAACGGTCTCATGGCAAATATTCTAGCACAATTTCGGTGCTTGTTGCAACATTATTTTATCTATGCAACGTATAGAGAGTTTCTTTGTTACGCACAAAAAAATGGAGAGATCCTGAGAGGTCTCTCCATCTGTCAAAACACTAACTTAGTTACGACTATTTTTTCGTCGTATTTGCCGGCGGCGGCGCACCGGGCTCAGGAGCGTCGATCTTATCAAGGGCGTCCTTGTAGATCTTAATAGCACCGCTCGTCTCGAACTTATGTTTTGTAGCCGCGATATAATCGTTAAAAACAGTGTTCCGCTTTCTCGCCTGCATTTGCTCAAGCAGGTTGCTGCGCTGTTTAGCGAACTCGGCATTGTCAGCGTCTTCGCGGTTTGTTACGCCGACGATGACCCAATTATCACCAACCTTAAGAGGCGTTTTTGTGACCTCGCCGTTTTTCATCGCGTAAATGGCGTCTTCGAGAGCTTCGTTCGTGCCTGCGGTCGGTCCTTCGCCAAGCGGCGATCCGATGACAAAGCCTTTCTGGTCCTTTGCCTTCATTCCCTTAGCGGTTGCAGCGGCGGACAAAGCTGAAGCACTGGCCGCACCGGACGCGATCTGTTTTGCGATCTCCTCAACCTGTGCACGCGCCTTGTCGAGCTTGACGACATCGATGATCTGAGCTTTTACCTCGTCAAATTCGGCATCACGCGGATCTTTTTTGTCCACCAGCATCGGTATCGCAAATCCGTCCTTGATCGGTGTCTTATCGCCGACATCATTCGGATTTTCGAGCGAGGCAATACCCGATTCAAACTGCGGCGAGGTGCCTATATTATCGACATTGTCGCCCGGTTTCACATAGCCCGTCTCGCGAACCATGTCGGCCGCGCTCATATTTGCCTGTGCGGCAAATGCCTGCGCCGTTTTTTGAGGATCCTTGGTTTCCTTCAGCGAATCGGCAACCTTTTGAGCAAGCTCGGCAGCCAGTGCATAGGCTTTTCGGTTTCGCAGACTGACCTCGATCTCCTTTTTGGCGTCCTCAAATGATTTTGGCACGTCCTCGCCGCGACGCAGGATAAAATATCTGCCCTGATAGCTGATCGGTTCGGTAATATCGCCGGGCTTCATTTTTAGCAGACGCTGATACGGATCATCCTTTTTGTTCGGGTTGTCTTTTACAGGTCCCGGAAGTTTGCCCCCAAGCGATGCCGTCGCGGGATTTTCCGAATGGCCCTTTGCCATCTCGGCAAAAGCCTCTTCTGAAACTGTCGTTCCGCCTTCCTTCAACCGCGTTACCAGATCAGCGGCCTTTTCCTGGATCTGACCGTCGAATTCGGGCTTTGCGATGCGAAGAACGATCTCTTGTCCCAAAACGCCTGCCATCTTCTTGTCCGGCGCCAAATTGTCGTATTCGGTATGCAGCTCGGAATCTTCGATCTTTAGCTTTTCGCCCATCTTGGACGTGTTTACAAATACGTAGCGGATCTTCTTTTGCGGGACCGTGATCTTGTAACTGTCCTTGTTTGCCGCAAAATAGTCTTTTAGCTCCTGATCGGTCGGCGTGATCGTTTTGGCAAGCTCCGCACTGCTGACTGGAACGTATGTAAGATCGAATTTAGTATTCTTTCGCTGAAAATCCTCAAGAACTTCTTCCTCAGAAACGGTAACACCGGAGGTCAGATACGCCTCGAGTTTCTTTGAACTGAGATCGTCGCGAACACGCTGTTCGTAATTCTGAATGGTGCCGTACATCTCGATCACATTCTGCTCGTAAATGGCCTGATCAAACGGCTTTGGATCCTCTTCATCGCCCTTGTTCTGGCGGCGGATCTCATCAGCAACTTCCCTGTCAGACGCCGTCAGGCCCAAACGCTCTGCTTCGACGCGACGAATGCGGCCGTCGATCAGACCGTCAAGGACGGTCTTTGTCGGCGAGGTTTGCCCACGCATGAAACGGCTGTAGCTTTCCTTCTGCCGGACGACCTCACCAACGGTGATCTTTTCGCCGGAAACGGAGGCGGCTGTTTCTTCACTGTGCGTCAGATTGGCCTGATATTGATTGCGAACCGGTGTGTAAAAAAGCACGAGGCCCAAAACCATCAGAATGGCGAAAATAAAGAGGACAAAATTGCGTGTCTTTTCGAGACGATTGAAAAACTTTAACATCGATTGATACCTATTCTTACTTAATTGACATTAGGGCGAACCGCAATTCTAGCAAAAACAATAGTGATTTCCAACGAGTAAACAGCCATCCTGTGGAAAAAATACTTGAAGTTTCGACATAATTGATTGATTATTAACGAGATAAGATGGTCAGCAAACAGATAAATTCGGTCGGAATAGTAGTAAAACCGGGCAATGCCGAGGCTAGCCAAACTGCCGCCGAACTGTCCGTGTGGCTGAGATCGCACGGTATCGGCCAGGCTTGCGAGCCGATCTCATCCGATGAGATACACGGCGATAATGTACCATCAATGACCGCCGACCTGATCGTCGTTCTGGGCGGCGACGGCACGATGATATCGACTGCTCGGCTTACCGGTGACGCAGATGTGCTCGTTTTGGGCATCAATTACGGCAGCCTGGGTTATCTGACCGATTTTCGTATCGAAGAGATGTTTCCGGCGCTCGAGGCGATCATTGCCGGACAATACGACATTGACAGGCGCGTAATGCTCGACGCCGAACATTGGCACGAAACTGACAAGCTCGCTACCAGCCGCGTCTTGAATGACGTTGTGATAAACAAGTCGGCGTTGGCGCGAATTATCGACATCGACGTCAGGCTGAATGAGCTTTTTGTAAATACCTTTCGCGCCGACGGACTCATTGTTTCAACGCCGACCGGCTCGACCGCATACAATCTATCTGCCGGCGGCCCGATCATTTATCCGTCAATGAACGCCGTCGTGCTGACGCCGATATGTCCGTTCACGCTAACGAACCGGCCGCTCGTCGTTCCTGATAATGCCGCGATCGAACTCACGCTCGTTAACGAGAACGAAGGTGTCGTCCTCAGCCTCGACGGCCAAACCGGTTATCCGATGAAAGCAGGAGATCGCGTCGTCATTCGCAAAAGCGCGACGACATTCAATCTGGTCCAACCCACACATAGAAACTATTTTGATGTTTTGCGAGACAAGTTAAAGTGGGGCAGATAGCAATGTTTACTGCTGAAACAAACTTATTTGTTCGTCGTCTTTTGGCTCAAACCCCTCCGGAAACCACTGAAATCTGCCCAGATCGCATTTACCGCTTGCGTTAAATACAATGCCTTCGGCCTCAAGCAGTTCCTGCTGCAGATTCATTGGGATCGTCAAACGTCCTGTCGAACATTTGCCCTGCGAATTAATGACACGCTGCCACGGAACGCCTTCGTCAGCGCCGTGCATGACGTAACCGACGGTTCGGGCCGTGTAGCCTTCGCCGAGGACGATAGCAAGTTGGCCATAGGTCATCACCTTGCCAACCGGTATTTTTCGCACGATGTCGTAAACACGTTCGCGATAGATTTTGTCGTTGACGTTCACTGGTTTTTCATGAGAAAAGTTCTGGCTGGTGAGCCGTCACCGCCGCCGCCGATGTATTTGAGCGGCATGCAGATCAGTTCGTAATCATCCGCAGAAACCTCGCGAAGATCGACGCCCTCAAGAATGACAACCTCTTTCTCAAGCAGCGTGACGTGTACCGGATGGCCGGGCGAGCCGCTTTTTTCGATCGACAGATAATCGATGCCTACCAAAACAACACCATTATCGACGAGCAATTTAGCAGTCGCCGAAGTTATGTAAGTAAAATCCGTTCGGAAGCCAAGCTCTGGCTCGGCCCAGAAAGACGAGTTACGCGTTTTGAAAATAACACGCTTTACGCCGCTTATGTCGCCGACATGTTCCGGTTCGATCGCCGTAATGTCGATCGGCACCTCGATGACGCGGCAGGGGCCGACAAGTTTGTGCGGATCGATTTCGTGAACGCGTTTCGCGCCGTTGATAAAATGATTCGGAGCATCGACATGTGTGCCTGTGTGAACACCAAAAGCGACCTGCGAAACATTTGCGGTTGCACCCTCGGCAATAGATTTGAACGCGCTTACTTCAACGCCTGGATCACCTTTATAGATAGGCGTGGCCTCACTGATCGGAACTGTGACATCGTAGATCATATAATTATTTGACCCTACTAAATTTGCTGTATGCTTTGCCGAGCTTGAAGGCTGAAGTTTTGCCGGCAATGTGCCATTTTTCGCTTTCGTCGGCATTATATTTTTGGCGGTAATAAACCGGTGATCTACCTGGTTTTGCAGTCAGTTTCCATGCGGTCATAGCTTGTGTATCTTCGAATTTTTCAGCGAGATACCAGCCAATGCCGGTCGGAGCATCTTTGGAAAATTCCATCAAGTCAACACCGATACCACCCTGCCCTTGATGCATACCGCCGGAATAGGCAAGAACAAATTCATTCACCCCGTTCTTGTTGATATCAGGCACCAGTCCAATATCAGCAGTCCAACCGGCTTCGGCACCGAAGGTACCTATTACTTTTCCATTTTCAATCAGCGCCAATCCGGCAACACCGAAACCGTTGCCTGTCTGACAGATCTGGAAAAATACGAGCGTCTGTTTAGAATTTGGCCGAGTAAACGCACCGTGAATGACGCCTGCCGGTTCAAGATTTACGTTACACGAATCGCGTTGGTATTTCGCCGTGATCTTTGGCAAAACAATGCGGTCGATCAATGCAGAATCTTCTTCGGACAGCTTTGTTTCTTTGACGGTTTTTGTCGGGTCATTGACCACGACGACTTTTTGTCCGTGCGCCAAAGCTGAAAAAGCGATCAGCAAAACCAACGCAACTACAGCAAGTTTGAAATTCATAAAAAGAAGAATAATGTAAAAACGACGAACAAACAATATTTGCATCAAGGCTGCTTTGTATTTACGCTTAAATAATATGCAGCCGCTGCGCATCTCAGCTTCCAGCTACTCAAATACTGCTCCGCTCGTGTGGTCGTTTCTCTATGGCCGCGATCACGGCAAGGTTGAGATAATTCTCGATAACGCACCAGCACGTTCTGCCGAGCTGCTCACACAGGACCGCGTCGATGCTGCGCTTGTCCCTGTGATCGCGTACCAGATGATCGATGATGTACGCCTGATACCAGACGTTTGCGTCGGCGCTCGCGAAAAAGTGCGAAGCGTCTGCCTGATAACAAAAGTCGAAGAGCTAACAGATGTGCGCTCTGTCTCGCTCGATACTTCGTCGCTTACCTCGGTCGTACTGACAAAGATCATCTTTCGCGAGTTTTTAGGCTTCGAGCCGGAATGGCGTCATGCAGAACCAAATATCAACGACATGCTCTCCGATACCGATTGTGCGTTACTCATTGGCGATCCCGCACTGCGGATCGCATACCAAAATCCACAATCTAAGATCCAAGACCTAAGATCCTTCGACCTTGCCGAACTTTGGCATCAACACACTGGCTTTGGGTTTGTTTTTGCAATGTGGATGACACGCCGTGATCGCGTTTCAATTGACTTTGCCGCCGCGCGTAACGAGGGAGTCGCCCATTTGGACGAGATCATCGCCAATTATGAAAATGATATTCCTCTTGGGCCAGGTGAAATGAAAGAATATCTATCACAAAATATTTCTTATTCTATTGATGATTCGATGCGACGGGGAATGAAACTGTATTTCGAGTTGGCTGCAAAAAACGGCTTGATCAAAGACGATCGGCAGCTTGTTTTTGTCTGATCCGGATCAAAACATCGGCCGTTTTAACTCTTCTCCAAGCTCCTTAAAGATGATCTTGCCGTCGTTTCGTTTTAGATGTTCGACGACTGTCAGCGCGTAATGAATGCGGCGGTCGATGTCTTTCCATTTGCCGATATAATATAGCATCGTCCGTTGCTTACCGGCTGTTAATGCGTGA
>CAZGSC010000110.1:0-11718 GCA_964528325.1 uncultured Chloracidobacterium sp.
TTACTCACTTTCGCTTTGTCGCCGTTAGCAGATGATGGTGCCGATGTTTGTTTTTTGGAGGATGAAAGCGCCGCAGCGATCATAGCTATGTCGCGAATCGTCGTGCCGACCTCTGGCTCCTTTTTCCGCTCGTTAAATCGCGGGATAAAACCGGTATCGAGTTTGCCGTCGATGAATTCTTCGTCCACCATTAGCTCACGGAAAAATGGCAGCGTGGTTTTGATACCGCCGATCTCGTATTCCATCAATGCTCGCCGCATACGATCTATCGCCTCTTCGCGATCCTTTCCGAAAACGGCAAACTTCGAGATCATCGGATCGTAAAAGATCGACACCTCCGCTCCCTCATAAACGCCGCCGTCATCACGGACGCCGGGCCCATGCGGCAATCGAAGCCGTGTGATCCGTCCGGGCGAAGGCATAAAATTGTGCTCCGGATCTTCGGCATAAACGCGGCACTCGATCGCATGGCCTTTCAATACCACATCCTCCTGAGTGAATGAAAGTTTTTCACCCCAAGCTACGCGTATCTGTTCGCGAACTAGATCAATGCCGGTGACCAATTCGGTTACAGGATGCTCGACCTGGAGGCGCGTGTTCATCTCAAGAAAATAGAACGAGCGATCAAGATCAGAAACAAGAAATTCAACCGTGCCCGCTCCTACATAATCAACCGCTCTGGCTACTTTAACGGCACACGCTCCCATCTCGGCACGAAGTTCCGCCGAATTTATAGGAGACGGAGCTTCTTCAACTACCTTTTGATGCCTGCGCTGGATAGAACATTCACGCTCGCCGAGATGGACATGGTTGCCGTGTGTGTCGGAGAAGACTTGTATCTCGATATGCCGCGGACGCACAACAGCTTTTTCAACATACACCTCATCGTCGCCAAAACTGGCAAGAGCCTCGGATTGAGACGCTTCGAGCCCCGACTTAAGCTCGGTCTCATCCATAACGAGCCGCATTCCCTTTCCGCCGCCGCCTGCCGAGGCCTTGAGCATCACCGGATATCCAATACTCGCAGCCGTTTCTTTTGCGTCCTCATACGAAGTCAATGGTTCCGTCGCTCCGGGAACGACCGGCACACCGGCTTCGATCGCTATCTTGCGGGCCGCCATTTTGCCGCCCATTGATTCCATGGCTTCAGGCGGCGGGCCGATAAATGTGATGCCCGCTTTTGTCACTTCGCGGACAAATTCAGCATTTTCAGATAAAAACCCGTAACCGGGATGTATAGCTTCGACTCCGGCCTTTTTTGCGACGTCGATGATCTTGTCCCAACGCAGGTAGCTCTCGCTCGACGGAGGCGGGCCGATATGAAAAGCCTCATCGGCCATGCGAACGTGCATTGCGTCTTTGTCCGCGTCCGAATACACAGCAACTGTGCCGATCTTCATCTCACGGCAGGCTCGGATCACACGGCACGCGATCTCTCCACGATTTGCTATAAGTATTTTCTTAAACATTATTCCAATATTGAATTGCCCTGGTTCTTTGAGTCATAGCGGATACCGACATGTGCACCCGGCGCATATTTTACACGGTCAAGACGCTGTTCCTCGGTGAGGACATCCGATGATTCAAAATCAACGCCGTTTAGAGTGTATAAATAGATCGCCACTTCCTCGCCTGCCTCATTTATTTCTGTATCAAGAATAACGCCGTCAGTGATCCGCCCGTTAGCAAGTAAGAATCGGCGGCGTGCATCCGGATCGGCTGGCTTTCTCCGCAATATTTTGTCGATGATGCCCATTTCTAATCAAGCTGAAGCGGAGGCTTGTTATATTTGTCCCGCAATTTATTAACGGCCGCAAGAACAGTTGGCCTTTTGATGATCCTCGCCTCGATCGGACGTTTGCCGGGAATATCCATCATTATCAGGCCGAGCAATATAGTCAGTATTCCCTGACCCGGCACACCGGGAAGCGAGAGAACGATCCCAAGAGCGATCAAGATCACTCCGAGAATATTTTTCAGTATGACCGCACTCCAGCGAACGAGCCACGGACTGTCCGGCAAAAAGTCCTGCTTATAGTGCGTGCTGAAGTAATTGGCCGGTATCTTGACCATCACGACGGCAATAGCTGCAAAGCTGATCACCAGAGATGCCACAAACAATCCCACACCGAGCAGCACATTGCCCAATGTCATCGAAGCCCATAGATCCGCAAGCCATTTTGTCATTTTGTCCGCCCATCGTCGTCAAGTGACATCAGCTTGCCGCGAATGAAAACTCCGCGTTGGATCAATGTCCACAATGAAGCTAGAGCCAAAACCCAAAGCACCTGCGGCATTCTATTAAAAAGAAAGAAATTGGAGTTCCAATCCCAGGTAGACAGCGCTCCGATGATGAGTAAGACTATGCGCTCAGGACGCTGAAGAAACCCGACGTTTGCTTTGACACCGAGCCCTTCGGATCTCGCAGTTGTGTAACTTACCATCACAGAGCAGATCATGCCGAGGCCGGCGAGGATGACATTTAACAACGAGTGCTGCGGCCCTTCACGTGCATAAAATATCAAGATCCCGAAGATCACCGCCATGTCCGAAAGCCGGTCGAGCGATGAATCCAGAAAGCTGCCATATTTAGTGACTCTGCCCGTTAGACGCGCAACGTTTCCGTCGAGCATGTCGAAAAGATTAGCAACGATCAGCACAATTCCCGCCCAGAAAAACTCTCCTAGAGCGAACAACACGGCGCAGCCCATGTTTATCGTGACGCCTATCGTAGTAAGAATGTTTGGGGCGATTCCGACGGACGCCAAGCCACGTACCATCGCGTCGATGATACGCATTGCACCTCGTCCTATTCCTGCTCCCAGCATTCGCTTTAATTGAAAACGGAAAATGGAAAACGGAAAGTGAAGAAACTGGTTTCGTGATTTTCCACTTTACGTTTTCCGTTTTCCACTAATCTTCCTGTTCGTGTATCGTCGTCAATCGGCTGATCTCAAAGTTTCGCCAGCCGGAAGGTGTTTTCACCTTTACTTCGTCGCCTTCTTCCTTGCCCATCAAGGCCTGACCAATGGGCGAAACTGTTGAGATAAGGCCATTATCAGGGTCGCTTTCCTCGGACGTGACTAGCCTGTAGGTTACTTTTTCCTCGCGGTCTGTATCGAAAAGAACAACCGTGGAGCCATAGGCAGCGCGATCGGTCGGTATCTTGCTAAGGTCGATCTCTTCGATTTCGGTCAGACGCTGACGCACTTGCGCTATTCTCGCTTGAACCATTGTCTGGCGTTCCATAGCGGCCTTGTATTCAGCATTCTCGCGGAGATCACCGAATTCACGCGCCTTTTGTATCTCCTTCGGCAGCGTAGAATGCAGCTCTTCCTGGAGTTTATGAAGTTCGTCCTTTAGTTTCTGTATTACAGCTTCCATACGTATTTTCGATAAAAATAATTAACTTTCTCTCTCTGTCACAATTGGATCTTTCGCGTCTCGAAATTCCTCGATTCGCTCAACCGTGCTTCTCGAGGCGAGGCAAACGTAATGCCGATGTCTCGAGCAGTCCGAACGAGCTGACTATCAAGCGGAACTGTTTTGATATTGGCACAAGCCTCGCTAAGCGGGACGGTTATGATCTTTTCGGCCTGTAAGGCGACCATCCTGCCTGTTTCGCCGCTCGCGAGAGCCCTTACCGCGCATGCACCAAAATTTGTTCCTAACACGCGGTCAAATGCATTCGGACTACCGCCGCGCTGCAAGTGCCCCAAAACAACACAGCGTGTTTCCTTGCCCGTGATTTCCTGAACGCGACGAGTGACATACGGACCAACACCGCCAAGGCGCGTATGTTCCAGATCCTGATACATCTCGGATTTACCGAGTTCGACCGAACCCTCGGCAACGACGATGTTCGTAAATTGCGATCCGCTCTCTTCACGCTGCTGCACTTTTCGGGCTATCGATTCGAAAGAGAACGGTATTTCAGGTATCAAAATAATATCCGCGCTGCCCGCGAGTCCCGAGTGAAGCGCTATCCAACCGGTATTCCGGCCCATTACCTCGAGGATCATCACGCGGTCATGTGATGCCGCGGTCGTATGCAAACGGTCAAGGGCCTCTGTCGCGATATCGATCGCGGTCATGAATCCGAACGTCAACTCGGTCGCCGCAAGATCGTTGTCGATAGTTTTTGGAACACCAATTATAGGAAAACCGCGTTTATGAAACTGCTCGGCAATTGCTAATGTTCCTTCGCCGCCAATGACTATTAGGGCTTCGATCCCCAAAATATCGAGATTTGCAAGTGCCTCACCGATCGGCATTTCCGGAAAGTACGGTTTGCCGTCAACCATTTTGACAAAACTTCCGCGGTTTCGCGTACCAAGGATCGTCCCGCCGCTGGGAAGAATACCGCTCACACTTTTTACTGTCAGCTTCCTGGTGTGCGGCTCGCCGAGAACACCCTCAAAGCTGTCCTCAATGCCGATACAATTCATACCAAATTCGCCGATCGCCGTCCTGACCACCGCACGAATAGCTGCATTTAACCCGGGTGCGTCACCGCCGCCGGTTAGAATACCGATCTGTTTATACATACTATGAGCCCAGGCAGAGCAGGTTCAATTCATTATTCCGCGGAGTGGAGCTAATGCCACCAAATTTCCGGCCTGAGGCATGACCTCGATCGCCTTCAAAATTTGGGGGTCATTTTCCAACAATACCTGCACACCCGCCTCATTCGAATAATTTGCGGTAGCAATTTCTTCGCGCAGCCGCATTTTTGCGTAGTCGCTTTGAGAAGAAACATTCTGCGCGCTCAATCCGTTAGCGCTGTCAGCCGCAGTGAACGCTCGAAAAGCTTCAAACATTTTATCCGTGATCACGAATTCGCTTGGCATTACCAACGCCTTGAAGCTTTGCTTTTCTACCTTATAACTTTCAAATCCGGAGATCTTTCCCGCAACTAATTGACGCACAAAAAAGAAAGCCGCTTCGTTGATACGTGCACGCAATGGCGACAATGCCGGAATGTCGGCTTTCACATCGGGCTCGATGCCGCGTCCGCCTAAAAGCACACGTCCATTCGCGGTCGTGACAGGGCTTCCGACAGGCTTTGGCTTAACATCTGAGTCTGCCGCATCCGGTTGGTCTTCACCGTGCGTGTAATAGTCGTAGATCGAACCATTTGAATAATCACGCTGCAGCGACCTGCCAAACGGCGTGTAATATCTGGCAGTCGTAAGCGTTATGCCTGTGCCGAATGGCAGGCGAAACACTCTCTGAACAAGACCCTTACCAAAGCTGTCACTTCCAACTATGATACCGCGATCATAATCCTGGATCGCACCGGCGACTATCTCAGACGCGGAAGCCGAACCGCCATTTATCATTACCACTAAGGGAAACGTCTCAGGGTCTCCGCCCGTCGCTTTCAATTCGCGCTCCTGAGTTCCGCCGGCTCCTTTGACGGAGACAACGACCTGCCCCGCGGGAACGAATTTGCTGACAACGCCAACCGCCTGTTCCAAAATGCCGCCGGGATTGCCTCTTAGATCGAAGATCAGGCTTTTCATTCCCTTCTTCTTAAGGTCGGCAATTGCAAGCGACACTTCCTCCGAGGTCGTCTGTTGGAATCCGCCGGTAAGGCCAATGTAGCCTATGGAATTCGGCAGCATAAAATAATTGCGGATCGACGGCAATGGAACTCCGCCTCGAACGATCTCAAAATCAAGCGGTGCGGCGCTGCCGACACGCTCGATCTGAACTTTTACAGTTGTTCCCTTTTCACCGCGGACGTTCTTGGAAACCTCGCTGCTCGACCAGTCCTTTGCGTCCTTGCCCTCGACGGAATAAAAACGGTCGCCATAACGAATGCCGGCTTTGTCCGCCGGTGTATTTGGAATTACAGACTGGACGAAAACGCCGCCGCGATGTTGAAGTATCGAAACGCCAATACCGTAAAACTGCGACGACTGCTCTTCGTCAAGTTTTCGCAGTTCCTCTCGAGAGAAGAAAGAAGAATGCGGATCAAGCGTCCACAGCATGCTCTGCATTGCGCTGTCCGTGGCCTTTTCCTGATCGATCGGGCCTGCATAGCTCTCATTGATCACGCGAAGTGCTTCTTTGTAATCTGACAGGACTTTCTCCGACGTAACACCGTTCTCTGCCGAGGTCCGCGACGGAAGCCTGCCAAAAAGTCCTCCGGCGATGGCACCGATAACTACCAAAACAACCGAAAATAAAGCGAATTGCCTGCTCATAACTTCCAAACCGTCAAAGTATTAATATACCACAATGCCTGCACCGTCAGTGGTCAACTCATGCCTATCTTACTTGGAGAAATTTACTTTTCATCGACAAAAATTTACCATTAGGTTTTCGCGACATGAAACCTGACATATCTATTGTAATACCTGCATATAACGAGAGTGAACGCCTCGGCGACCCGCTCAAAACTATTCTGGAATTCGTCTCGACAGCCGGCTTGAACGTCGAAGTGATCGTCGTAGACGATGGATCATCTGACGATACAGCAAACGTTGCCGAGCGAGTCTTTCAAACTAAGCCCGAGTTACAAACCAACGTGATCAGGTACGAAAAAAACCGCGGGAAAGGTTTCGCCGTCAAAACCGGCCTGCTTGCGGCCAAAGCCGATGTTGCTCTCTTTTCTGACGCTGACCTGTCGACACCCATTGAAGAGATGTCAAAGCTGGTCGACCCGATCCTTAATGGCGAGTGCGACGTGACATTCGGATCGCGAGCTCTCGATCGCAGCCTGATCGGCACCCGGCAGCCATGGCGTCGCGAACAAGGCGGCCGCGTGATGAACTTTATCATCAGAACAATGTCCGGCCTGCCGTTTACAGACACGCAGTGCGGCTTTAAGGCATTTAATTTAGTAAAATTCCGCCCGCTGCTCGACCTTATGAAGATCGACCGCTTTGGTTTTGATGTCGAATTTCTGTATGTTGCAAACTACCACAAACTTCGGCTGAAGGAGATCGCCGTCCGTTGGAACGATGTCGAAGGATCAAAGGTCAGCGTCTTCCGCGACACACGGCGAATGATAAATGAACTGAGTCAGATCCGGAGCAATGCCTCGAACGGTATGTATGAATTAAAGGAAAACTCATTTGCCGCAAATAAATAAAGAGCGAGGCTGTATGCGTCAAAGTCGTGGCTTTTTTCTTCTCTGTGTTTCTGTGGTGAATTCTTCCAATGACCGCTAAGCTTAACGTCAACATAGACCACGTCGCCACTATCCGCGAGGCTCGCAAGACCATCGAGCCAAGCGTTCTCGACGCCGCGCTGATCTGCGAACAGGCGGGAGCCGACGGCATTACGGTGCATCTTCGCGGCGATCGTCGCCATATTCAGGATCGAGACATTGAGCAGCTTCGAGAGATCGTTACCACCTACCTGAACGTCGAAATGGCTGCTACCGAAGAAATGGTCGGCATCGCGACGCAAATAAAACCCGACGCCGTTTCACTCGTTCCCGAAAGTCCAAATGAGGTCACAACTGAAGGCGGATTAGATGTCATCGGCAATTTCGACAACGTAAAAGACTCGATTGAAAAACTAAAAGCCGCAGGCATTTTCGTCAGCATCTTCATCGATCCCGATATCGAACAGATCGACGCTGCAAAAAATGCGGGCGCCCAACAGGTCGAGCTTTGCACCGCCGAATATGCGGAAATGACGCTCATCTCACGTGCCTCCCATGGCGAAAGCGCCCAAAAAGCCTCTGCCGAAATCTCACGCATCGCCGCCGCCGCGGTTCGCGCGCACTCGCTTGGCCTAAAAGTCGCCGCCGGCCACGGCCTCACCACACAAAACGTCGGTACCCTCGCCGCGATCCCAGAAATAACAGAATTCAACATCGGTCATCATATTATTTCCCGTGCTGTTTTCATCGGCCTAAACCAAGCCGTCCGCGAAATGATCGACGCCTGTCAGAACCGGGAGCGCTAGCGACCAAGTTTTTTACAAAAAACACGCACGCTAGTTAGGGCGGGCTCGCGCATTTTAGAACAGATCAACCCTTCCGTCTGCCACAGTTACTAGCGGCTCGCCTTCGTTGAACATTATCCGCTCGAACGAAAGCGGTGAGATCGAACCCGGAGCACCAACCGCCCCGAATCGCAGATTCAGCAGCAGTCCGTCCTCGTCAATTGGCATCGGCCCATAAACGACAACTCTTAACAATCCCGGTTCATACGGATTGGTAACCACCATTAACCCGCGGCTAACAGTATTCGCAACATCAACCGGATCTTTCAGAGGCTGGATCACTGTCGGGTCGTATCTCAGATCGAACTCATAGGAAATTATTCCCTTATCCGCCGAGCCTTGAACACTGACCGGAATAATGATCTCTTTTTCAACTGGTGTTGCCACCGGGGGCAGTTTGACTTCAATGCCTCGTTCCGGCCCGCCGTCTTCACTTTCTAATTTCCTCTTTCCACTTCCAGCTTTCCCCGCCGGTCTCGGATGCGTCGCCGGATTCCAGTTGCCGCTCACCTCGCCTATGAGAAGTGCAATATAATCCTCGCCCGACGCGTTACTTGTCACAGACGCGTATGTCCGGCTGTCGTTGTACGGCGGTGTCGGCAGCGGTGCTGTCGGCAGACCTGGCAGATCCGTTGTAAAGAATCTCCATTGACCGACGTTTCCGGTGCCTGCAAGGCCTGCTGCAAACCTCGCGATCAACGCCGCGTCATTTGACGTTACGTTGCCGTTGCCGCTGGCATCGCCAGCAAATTTCTGATTCAAACTAACCCAAGGCACAGCACTGCTCACGCCTTGCGCAACTCGTGCAGCATCATTTGAAGTGATCGCCCCGTTAAAACCACCCGGCTTGGTCGGCTTTATCGTGTATGAGGTTGCTCCAAAACCAGTCAGCGAATATGTTCCGGGCGTTCCCGTTATGACCGGGCCTACCGGCGGCGAACCCGCAGTGCTTTCAATAGACACATTTTTTACGAACCGCGGCGGCACAGGATTACCGATAGCATTTCCGTACGTAACTGTGCCGCTGATAACAGATGTATTCACAACGAAGTTGAGACTGGCAGAGCCGATGTTACCTGCGGCGTCCGTGGCATTAACAAAAAACGTGTGCGGTCCATCAACCAGAAGAGCGCTCGTAAACGGTGCCGTGCACGGAATAAAAGCATCAGAGTCGATACGACATTGGAATGTCACCGCCGTGCCCGAGGGCCCGATGTCTGCAAAAACGAAGCTCGGTGTG
Organism: uncultured Chloracidobacterium sp.; assembly: GCA_964528325.1. GTDB lineage: Bacteria > Acidobacteriota > Blastocatellia > Pyrinomonadales > Pyrinomonadaceae > OLB17. The sequence continues at coordinate 9,206 of CAZGSC010000110.1, forward strand.
CTGTCATTGGTCACCGTGACGTTTGGCGGCACAGGGATGACAGCGATCGGAGCCTGCGAGTCCACCTCGAACGACCGAGTGGCCGTCGCGGTGTTTCCGGCGGCATCGGTCACCCTTACGTAAAATGTATGGGGGCCGTCGACCAATGGCGCGCTCGTGTACTGTGACGGGCTTGGTGAGCAAGGGGTGTAACCGACATTGTCGATCGCACACTGTCTTGTAACAGCGGAGGCATCGGTCGTGAACTGGAAACTGGGTGCGACAGCGTTTGTCGGGCCGGACGGACCGGCGATGACGCTTACCGCAGGTGCGATCGTATCGCGGACCGTCGAAACGGTGTTTGACGAAAGATCTCTCACAGCTAAGTGAGAAAATCCAAGACGCGCAGTGTTGTTGTAAGTTCCGTCGCTGGTCACGGACACGCTAAACGTCACGGAACCACCGGCTCCTGACGCCAATGACGGCAAGTTCCATGTCAAAACGCCGCCCGAGGTTGACGCCGGAGCAGGCACTGCCGATCCTCCGACGTAAGTTGTTCCTACGGGAAGCGTGTCGATGAGCTTTAGATTTTCGACAGGCCGCGCGCCGGGGTTCGAGTAATTGATCGTATAGTCGATCGTGCTCGCATTGGTAGCGGCCGGTGCTGACTTCGTGATCGTAACATCCGCCTGTCCCGGATCTGTCGCGGTGCCTGATTCAAAGATCGAGTTCAGGAATAGACGCACACCGTTGGTCTGGGGATTAGTGGTTATCGGAAGATCCAACGCATAATCATGCCCTGTAAAGTAAGTCACCTTGCCTAAACTGGCATTCCCGTCAATGTTTCCTGTAAGCAACACGATGCGCTGAAGCAGCGGTGATGAGCTTTCATTGATCAAGGTCATGACCCCGGCTCGGAAGGATCCTCCGGCGAGTCCGATCGAGTCAACGATACCGCTATCGGTTTGAAAAGTGCCGTCAAATTGAGCTAGAGGATTTGCTGGAACTCGCACGGTTGTAAGGGTAGCAGCCACCCCATCGTCGGCCAGTCCGAGAGTGCTGAGAAAGCGGCCGGCGGCGGCGTCATTCTCAAACACGGTGATTGATGCGCACTGCATAAAGGCATGAGTGAATGAGTTAGCCGTGAGCCAGGAACGGGTCTCCTGCACAACCTCCGCCGTACTGGCAGTGGCATTATAGTGTATCGAAGCCATGTAGCCATACCGAGCCAGACCTCCGGGAGTATGAAAGAGAACGCCGTCGGTATGATCAGTCGTAGTCGGCCCAGCGACGGCAGCTTCTGTTAGCAGGTCAGGAGATGCAGCGGTCCATGATGCACCCACACCGTCCGTAATGCCGGCAGCGTTGAGGTTGTTAAATGCGATCGTCTCGTTGCCGTCCTTTAGGATGGCGATCCGCGGTGCTCTGACCAGCGTTCGGGCGGCGTTTGGCGTGACCGAGCCCGAAAGTATTCGATGAACCGCAGTTTGGTCACCCGGGGTCGCCTGCCAGGCAATGATGAAGGGCAGAGCAGCTGCGGCGTCTGACGCAGTGATAATGAACGGGCCGCCCCGATATGACCTGGGGATCGTCAAGGCCGCACTGGTTCTGACGTCTTGCAGCGATCCCGAGATGATCACAAAATCGTCGCCAAAAGGAGCCTTCGACGGCTCGATCACCCAGTAAACAGGGATGTTATTGCGCAGAAGCTGGTAAACGAGGCCGTACGCTCGCAGCATTCCATTGTTCTGGCCATTGGTGCCGGTGTCCATCGGGATAATGAGGCTGCCCGCCGGAAACAGCACCGGCGGCATCGCAGACGCCGCAACAGAAGTCTCATACGAAAAGGCTTCTGGCTGCATAGCATCTGCCATCGGCCCCGTCGCGAAATAAACAACGACCGCAAACAAAAAGATCAAACCCGCGAGTTTGAAACGCAGCAATGACAACATAAACCGGCCTCCAATTGAACTGTAAACCACAATTAACGCCCGTCAGAAAAGAGCAAAAAAATCAGCCTATGGACGAATGTTAGCAAACAGGTTACTCTCAATGCCCTCCGATTACAAGCAAATTGTGACAACGGCGGCTTTGCCGCGTTGCACTGCTGTCGCGACTATGCCCGACCGTCTGAGAGGCGTCGGAAAACCACATCACATGCGGAAAGTTACGTTATTTCGAGAAAGTTACTTCATATCCGGAAAGTTGGTATTTCAAATCACCTCAGAATTTGTTAGCGTGAGGCGGCAGATAAATTTGGAAATTGGAATTCGGACTTCGGAATTGCTTAAGGCTGTCCCACCGAAGATCCCCGCGTTCCAGAGCTATGTTTAATACTAACTTCATTATTTATTGGGGTTACCTGCTTGTAATACAATGTGGCGCATTTTTTTCAAAAATCGTGGAACGGAGGGCAAAAACGGCCGTAACTCCAATAAAAATGGTGAGTTGCGCGTTCCACTTTGGGTATGGAACAGAAGTGGAACAAGACACCATCAACGGAAAATGAAAAACGGAAAGTGGAAAACCAAGAA
>CAZGSC010000111.1:0-11626 GCA_964528325.1 uncultured Chloracidobacterium sp.
TCGAAGGAACAACAAGTTCCTCACCTGTAGCCGAACCGGTTCCGGCCTGAAACCCAACTTCGACAAACATACCAGCCTTTAGCCGTTCGTTGGCATTAGCTACCTCGATACGAACGCGGCCTGTTCGAGTTTCTTCATTAAGCTGCGGGTCAATATAGCTGACACGTCCGTTGATAACCCCCTTCCCAAAAGCCGCAATCCGAATCTCGGCGGGTGTTCCTTCAAGCAACGAAGGCATCTGATTTTCCGGCACGTTTGCGATCACCCATACTGTCGAGATGTTTGAAATAGTGAAAAGCGAAGTGCCTGTCTGAACACCCGCTCCGCCGCTCACCATTCGCGCCGTTACAATCCCAGAAACGGGTGAACGTAGCGGGACAGAAGCGACGCTTTTGACCTCCGCGTTTGGAGAACTGACATTCACACCCAGCGCCTGAAGGCTCTGTCTCGTTTGAACGGCATCTACATTGGCCGATTTCAATGCGGACTCGGCTTCCTGAATCTCTTTGTTCAACGGAATATTTCGTTGGAAATCGTACTCAGCCTTCGCAGTTCTGTAATTGGTTTCAGCAGAAACCATGTCTTTTCCCGCACCGGCTCCTAGTTCGATTAACCGTTTGGTTCGTTTCAAAGTAGCGTCCGCCTCGTCAAGCCGGGCTTTTGCCTGAAGAATGGCCGACTGGTTTTCAGCTTGCTTTACCCGATTGAGGCTGTTCTGGGCAAGATCGACTCGTGTAACTGCATCGCGCCATTTCCCGTACATTTCTGCAACTTCGGGGCTCATCACGGTGGCGACAGTTTCCCCTGCGGCCACGCGGTCGCCGATGGAAACCAAAACCTGTTCAACACGTCCGTTTACAAGTGAAGTCACTTGCTGGGTTTGTTGCGGATTCGTTTCGACGGTTCCAGCAACCGTGATCAATGCAACAGCCGGTCGCTGAGTCACTGATTCCGTCGTAATACCCGCAGAAGCTAGGACCTCGGGGCTAAGTTTTACTTCATTGGACTCGTTGTCTTTCTCGGTAGCCGCTTCCTCATCTTTCTTTAACTCCGATTTTCCGCTTTGCTTGAACACGATTAGAGCCAGCGAAACGAATGCAATTAGACCTATGATGGCAAAAGCAATTATCCACGGTACGGCGTTCTTCTTGGGCGTCTCCGCTGTGTCATTATTTGAGTCCCGTTCGGCATTTGATTCGAGCCGGTCCAATTCTGAGGCATCTTCCTCGTGATGCTTGGTATCTTCTGCAATATATTTTTCGGACATGATTTTCTTATTTCTCCAATATAAGACCCAAAGCAATAAACAAGTCGGCTTGGGCGCGGTATCGTTCGGTCATGGTTTCGGTTAGATCGCGATTTGCTTCGAGTAGGCGTCTCTGTTCCGCGATAAGGTCGGTGATCTTTAGTTCTCCGATCTCATAAACTTTTTGAATGGTTTCGATATTCTCGCGTGAACGCGGCAAAACTGCTGTTTCCAACGTCAAAAGCGCTCGTCTCGCAGCCTCGATTCGTTGGAAGGCAGTTATGATCTCGTTCTTAACTATCTGCTCTGAGAACGCTCGTCGTTCCTGTGCCTGTCGGATGGCGATGGCGGCCTCGGCCTTTGCTCCTTGATTTCGGTTGAAAACTGGCAGTCCGATAGAAATTCCAAAAGTTAGGCTTCGATCTCTTTGAAAGAATTCACCTCGCGGATCGTCTAATCCAGCTCGGCCTTGGGTGTATCGTGCGGTAGCGGATATGTCCGGGCGAGATTGAGAACGTATAAGGCGAAGTCCGGCGCTGGCAAGCTGTTCGTCAAGTTCTGCAAGCCTAATCTCCGGCCTGTTTTTTAATCCAACAGCTACGCTTGTTTCGATTGAAGTCGGTAGTAACGGAAACGTAGCAACTGAAATATCCTCAGTGAGCTTTAATGTCTGCTCGTAAGGCAATCCGGCATAGAATTTTAGTTTCGTAATTGCCGCTTGTAATTTCCCTTCGGTTAACTGACGACGAGAACGTAGTCGTTCAACTTCGGTTTGAAGAAGATTGAGTTCAAGCGGTGCCGTATCTCCCTCGTTAACCCGTATCTGAACAAACTGAACAGTTCGACCATCAAGATCCAGAAGCTCCTCTAAAACCTGAACCTCTCGCAACATTGCAAGTGCTTCGGCATATGTCTCGAAAACTTGACCCGCCAATTCCCGTTGTTGAGCCGCAACTTCGGCTTCTTTAATCGTGATCTCAGCTTTCGCCAAATCGATCCGACGGTTACGCTGTCCGTAAACATCTAATGGGACAGAGACGCCAACGCTTAACTCTCGGTCCCCAGGTGAACCCACGAGCCTTCCAGTGCTTTGCTCGATCTCAAGGTTTGGATTTGGCCGAAGCTGTGCCTGTATTAAACGGGCCTGAGCCTTTTCGACTTCGAGACGAGCAATCTTAATTTCGCCATTATTCTCAAACGCTCGTTTGACGATCTCTGCGAGTGAAAGTCCCTCAACCTGACTGTGGTAACTATTGACAACCGATGTATAGAGCAGTCGCCGATCATCAGACGTAAGTGGCCTAAGCGTGGCCACCGCCTGTGCGAAGCTGCTTTGTGCCATCAAAACGACGGCAACAAACGAAATAAACCTGTACATAAATTCCTAATCAAAACTAAAACAAGTAACGCTAAACGACGTACGAAAGGCTACGACGAAACAAAGGCGCAATTGTGGTTATTTGATTAGGATTTTGGCGGCTGCCAAATGGAGTTTTGGTAAGTGGACGTGTTGGGAGTTTTGTAGTCTATGGGCGTTGTCGCGAGAGCCACTTGCACTACCCGTGTCGTAATGCGGGTCGAATGCTCCGCCACTGAAAGGCTGCAGCATGAACAATTACAAAACGGCGAACATTCATCCGACTGAGAGTTGTGATTTGAGGGGTTGTGTTGTTGCGAATAAGGAGACTTATTGTAAACAAAATCATTGACCGTCGCTGCAAAATCCTGACAAGGTTGGGTCAGGAGCAACACGATATAGACAATAAAACTGAAACAAAAAACTTTCATTCGCTTTCGTCTAATTCTCGCTTAATTTAGAGTTTTCTGCAACTTCATCGATGCGAGGCAAACTAAACTTAGCATCATACTAACGGTTATGGGTGCTTGTTTTAGCAATTCAGAGCGAAGAAGGCAACTTGCCCGCAGTTGCGATCGTATCTTCGACGAATGCCCACGATTAAGTAGTAAGAAATTTTTCGCGCCAAATGCGAGATCTTTTCCATACCGAAAGACATTACATGGGCCCGGTATCGTTACTACCTAGCAAAAATTACTTGTTTGAATGGCACGATACTTGCGCTCAAAAAGTCTGTTGAGGTGGACATATACGATCCGAGCATCACGAATCAAGAGGCAACACATTATTCAGCAATGGCAGTAGTCGCTGTATTGAGTCTTGATGTCGTGGCATATTTCCTCTTTTTTCAGAAATAAGGGTAACAGTATGGCTACGAAATTATGCAGAAGAGAATTTACAAAAATAGGGTTGTTGGGAAGTGCGGCATTAATCCTGCCGGGAACTGCTAAGGGGCAAACATCTACGTTTAGCCAGCCTCTAGCTCTTCCGTCTATTTTATCGCCAACCTCGGTGGACGAATCCACAGATTATTACAACGTTTCAATGCAAGCGGGAACTAAACAAATTGTTCCGGGCCTTAATACAACGATCTGGGGCTACAATGGCACTTATCCCGGTCCGACAATTAAGGCTCGGCGAAATCGCCGCGTTGTTGTCCGGCAAACCAATAATTTGGCGGTAAATTCATCGGTACATCTTCACGGCGGACATACGCCCGCGAATTCGGACGGGCATCCTACTGACATAATCACACCGGGAAATTTTAGGGATTATGTTTATCCGAATGATCAACTTCCCGCAACTTTGTGGTATCACGACCATACGATGGATTTTACCGGACGAAATGTTTATAACGGCTTGGCAGGGTTTTATATCTTGACTGATGATTTTGAAGATGCCTTGCCGCTTCCTAAAGGACGTTATGAAATACCTTTGGTGATCCAGGACAAAACATTTAATGCTGACGGCTCGCTCTTTTATAGTAATTCCGGAATGACCAGAATGAACGGATTTCAAGGCAACAAGCTTTTAACAAACGGCGTGACTCAGCCATATCACTATGTTGAAAGGCGAAGATACCGTTTCCGCCTGCTTAACGGCTCAAATGCTCGTATTTACGAATTTGCTTTAAGCAACAACCAGCAGTTTGTCCAGATCGGGTCGGATGCCGGATTGCTTTCCGCACCGGTTTCGCGTTCGAGCATTGTTCTCGCACCCGCCGAAAGAGCCGATGTAATCATTGATTTTGCTGAAGCAAATCACGGAACAAACATAACTTTGCAGAATCTTCGCGGAACCGGAGCCACCGCAGAAGTAATGCAGTTTCGGATAATGCCGTGGCACTATGGTAAAGATAATTCGAGAATTCCGGCGGTATTGCGGCAAGTTGACCGAATTCCGGCATCATCGGCAACTGTAACCAGAGATTTTACATTAAACCAAACGATGGGAATGGGAGGACCTACATTTTCCTTTAATGGTCAACCTTTCAGCCCAACTCGAATAGATGCAAATCCGCAATTGAATGCAACTGAAATCTGGGTTTTCCGTAGCACAACTTCAATGGATCATCCGATTCATATTCACGATATTTCCTGGCAAATTCTTGATATTAACGGTACGCCGCCGCCGGCTTGGGATTTGGGTTGGAAAGATACTTTTCTTGTTCCGGCTCTCGGGACAGTTCGGGTTATCGGGAAGTTTACCAACAATACCGGCGATTACGTTTTCCATTGTCACATTCTCGAGCACGAAGATTTTGCAATGATGGGACAATTCAGAGTTAGCTGAAGTTTTAAAAAGTAGGTTAATCCGATTAAGGAGGTAGAATTGATGAGGAAAGCAGTGTTTCTAAAATTTGTAATTTTTATCGCAGTTATTGGTTTATTCGTGTTCCCTGTGATTGCCCAAAACGAAAAGACAATTGGGGTTGACCGCGACGGAGAATTCCACTTTGATTCGAAGACAAAAGTTGGCGGTAAAATGATCAGTTCGGGAATGTATCGGATCTCTCAGGTATTTGTAAATGGAGAGCATTTCATCGTTATTAGAAAGGTTCCAATGGTAAGTTCCGGTAAAGGCATGGGAGTTCAAAAGCCTGGCGACGAGGTGGCCCGTGTAAAGTGCACTATCTGGCAGGTTGAGGATCAAAACAAAAAATCGAAGATCCTGGTACGTCGAAATGCCGCAAATGAGCGCATTGCTCTTGAAGTTTGGTTTCGCGGCGAAAAAGCCAAGCACATCTTGCCGACGTAATATCACAAATGATCGAAAAGGGCTGAACAAATTGTTATGTCATAACGGGCGGACTATATACTTGAAAGCCTTTTGGGGTCAGGATGGCTAGAATTACGGTCCTGGCGGATACGAAGAGTTAGTTGTTGAAAATGTGAGAAGTTATGAATACAGCACTTAGTAGCGCACCGCAGACAGAAGAGGCGATAAAGGACATTGTTGAAAAGCACCGCGTTTGTTATGAGTGGAGTAACGATCACGAAATGGTGAATAGCGTCAGAATCCCCACGGGCTATTCTTTGCGACTGTACGGTTCCAACGACGAACATGACGCAGGCATCGATTCCGGCACGCATCCAATTCCGGGTTGTGCGGCATGCCGAAAGACATACTTCGATTTGTTAAGCGTCGCGAAGTGGATCATGCCCAAGGAAAAGCGTGAAACCCAGTACAAGATCGAGCCGTTCGATAATGCCTTTCACTTCGCACCTAAGCGAAACTGGCGCGAGGAAATCGTCGTAGCCATTCAACTTCTGCACCGGGACGACGTGAGCCGCCCGCAAGACGAATGCGAGATCCTTTGTCTAAAAGAAATGTGCTCCAAACTTCAAAAAATTGGGGTTCTCGAAGGGCGTGTAAACCGTGAATTCGGAAGGCATAACTGAATTCCTCCGGACCGCATAGGGCACCAACCTGACCCTCCACGGCCCGGGGAGAATCTGATAAAACTTAGCAAATGTACTTTAGCGTTTCGGCTACGTTCCGCTGACAGAAGTTCTTTGATTTTCAATCAACGATTTCGCCTTCCGATACAGAAATATCCCGCGAGCGACAACTACGACTGCCAAAATTATCAACAGCCAACACCCAAGATGAAGGATTTGGGACAAATTAAACAGGTTCATGAAAGCTATCGCCGAAACCAACAATGCGATCGATGCCTGCGTGTAGGAGAGCAATGTTCTGGAATTAGACAATTCTGTCCTTAGGACCGCCAATTGAAATGTTGCAATTTCGAGTTTTTCTGACATAGTTGTGTTTTTAGAAGCCCGGCATCAAACGAACCTCTGTTTTTAATTCGCTGCCGACGATTAACATGTGATTTGGAGCGACCCGCGTCCAACTTTCGCGATCGTCGGTCAATCTTTCTGACGCAACGATGACCCCGCTCTCATCGTCGGAGCACTCAATAATTTCCGACTTGCCGTTGCAGCACTGGAATTTACCTCGCTTTGAAAAATAGAGCGAAATTGGCTCAATTTGTGGATCGGAAACGTAGCGCACTGTCACTATAATTTGACCATCGGTGACTGCGAAATTGTAAATTGAAGGCTTTTTGACGCCGGTCTCCAGCACCCATTCCTCAAGCTGCCCGATAGTATTTACCAAAGAGTCTGATAGATCGTTTGCGCCGATGTTTTCCTTTTTGTCACCGAGAAAGTTTAAGAAAACCGCAAAAGCATGTTCGGAATCGGTCGTGCCCTCGATGGCGTGGTAGATCCTGTCGGGCAGAGAGTGACGCAGGCGGCGTTTAATCGAGCTAAAGCCTTCGATCGTACCGTTGTGCATCCACATGAAACGCCCGTAGCGAAACGGGTGACAATTACTTTCGGAGACTGCCGATCCCGGTGATGCAGCGCGTATGTGTGCAAAAAAACAACCCGATTTGATGTGTTCCGCCAGGTTCAGCAGATTCCGGTTGTTCCACGCGGGAGTAATGCTTGTAAAAACGCACGCCTCGTTGGAGATCTCGGGCGAGTACCAACCAACGCCAAACCCATCGCCGTTGAGTGGTTCGCTCCGTTCTTTGGATTTGTAACTCTGACGAATGAGTGAATTCACGGGGCGAGAAATCAAGTCGGCGAGTAAAATCTCGCGTCCCACATAACCGAGAAACCTACACATCGTCGTTATCTCCTAAAGTCTCATCGCGAACCGAGCCTGCCGATTTCACATAATCCTGCGGATGACGTTGAAATTCTGCCCGGCATCCCTCCGAGCAAAAGAAATACGTTTGACCTTCAAAATTCAACGAAAATCGAGCGGCTGTTTCATCGATCTCCATTTCGCAGACTGTATCTTTAACCATCGTATCCTCCAAATATTTCTAGCACATCCAACTGTAATGTGGTCATTTCATTAGTGATGTGTCGGGTTTTGCTTTAGCAATTCGGCCCGGAGTAGAAAACCTCCGTCAGTTACAATCTTGTCACCGACGTTTAAGCCTTCGATAACGGTGAATTGTTTGTTGTGTTCCTTGCCGAGACGCACCGGTCTCACCAGAAATACGTTTGGTTTGTCAGTTGCGACAAAGACGACTTGTTTGTCATTCATATTTTGCACGGCGGTTGAAGGGATCGTCGGCATTGTTCGCTCGGATGCGCCCGTAGAACCGAATGCGACATCTACATACATGCCAATTTTCAAGATTTGGCCCGGATTATCGAGTTCGACTCGAACCTGTGCTGTCCGCGTTTCAGGATTGATGTTCGGGTCGATGTAAGTGACGTGGCCGCGAAAGAGCCGCTCCGCATACGCGGTGGTCGTGACGCTTGCACCGCTTCCCGTGCGAAGCAACCCGAGGTCTTTTTCATATACCTGGGCGATCGCCCAGACGGAAGAAAGATTCGTCACACGCATCAATTCCTTGTTCGCCTCAACAACTTCGCCGGCATTTACATCCCGCTTTGTGATCGTCCCCGATACCGGAGCGGTCAACGCAATCTCAGAAGTGATCTGCGAAGGTGAATGGAGAGCATTTACCTTCTGAGGCGACAAGCCTAGTAGAAGCAAACGTTGCTTTGCGGTTGCAAGGTCGGACTCGGCAGCTTGTCGCTTAACGGCGGCCTGTTCGAATTCGCCTCGGCTGACTGGATTGATCTCTGCTACCTGCACAGCACGGTCATAACGCTTCTTCGCCTCAACTAAATTGGCCTCGGCTGTTTTTAGCTTGGTGGTCGTCTGTTCAAGTTCCTCGCGGCTGACGGCGCCGATCTCAAGAAGTTTTACTGTTCGTTCGTGATGTTTGTGATGTTCTGCTATTTCAGCTTCGGAAGTTTTCAATGCGGCCAATGCCTGATCTAGCTCTGCGTTACTTGTCGGGCTGATCTTAACGAGTCTGGCTGTTCTGTCGTAATTTTGCCGTGCGGTCTGAGCTTCGGTCAGCAAAGCGAGATAACGCGATTGTGAGGCAGCGAGTTCATCGCTGAAAATAACCGCAAGCGCCTGACCTTTGCCTACCTTTTGGCCTAGTTCACCTTTCACGCTGCGCAAAACTCCATTAAGCAAAGAAATTAGTGGAGTTTCCTTGTATGAGTTCGGCTGAATAACTCCGGTTGCCGCGACAGACATTGCTTCGCTCGAAAGCGTCTCACCGACCGTCTCTATCTTGAGTCCGATCTTTTCTATTTGATCGGGTGCAATGGTGATCGTTTCTTCGCCGGTCATATCGGCCTGTCCGTTGGTGTTATCGCCAAATGTAACACTTCGCGGTGGTTGAACGATCTGGCCAGTTTCGCGATTGCGGAAAAACCAAAAACCTAACGCACCTATAACTAAAACTCCAATGACCGCTATTGCAATATAAAGCGGCTTACGATTCGGCGTTTCTTCGGTAATGATCTCGTCGTTATTTTCTTCGTTCATTTCTTTTTTAGCTCCGGTGAGTTGATAGCCCGCAGTACTTCAACATTCGCTGAATAGGTCTCAAATTCGGCATCGATCAGTTCATTCTCTATATCAAGGAAACGTCGCTGTTCGGCAATGTATTCAAGCAAGCTTCTCGCACCGAGCTCGTAAGTCTGCCAAATGACTTTTAAGTTTGCGTCCGCCTGATCGCGGACACCATTTTGAAAGATCAACAGGGAGCGCGCGGCACGATTGTATCTTGCAAAGGCTGTCGCGACTTCACGCCGTATCGTCAGCTCGCCAAACTCGGTGCGGCGTTTCGCTGCTTCCTGCTCAAGAATCGCGGCTTCGACCGCTCCCTGATTCCGATTGCGAACAGGCAAGTCGATCTCGACACCAAACGTGAAAAACTGAAAGACATCCTGTATAGGCCGCAAAACGCCGTGGTCATCATAACCACTCAATGGAAAGCTCGAATTCATTCGCTGGTAGCCAGTCTTAACACTAGCGTCCAATTTGCCTTCTGACTTTGCCTGTTCGATCTTAGCCGTGGCAAGTTGCTCAACTGTCCTTGCACCTTGTAAATCTGGGCGATCACGCAATGCGTTGTCGGTCGAAGTAGTAAGCGAAGGCAATGGTGCGATCAAGTCTGTAAAATCACCTCGAAGCCTGAGCGGTTCTTCGGGCTTCATTCCTATCATATTGCGAAGCTCGAACATTGCAGTCTCAGCTTTGCCCTCGGCAGATTCACGGATCGACTGCAAACGATTGACTTCGACAAGAAAAATGTTCTGTTCCAGCGGAGCGACCTTTCCTTCCGTAACTCTCGTGGTGACGAGATCGTAACCTTGTTTTGCAACTGCAAGAGTTTTTTCGGCAACTTCAAGTTTCTTGATAGCCGCGAGGGCTTCGCCAAATTTCAATCGAACATCCGACGCAAGGAGGCGTTCTTGATTAGCAAGCTCCAACTCGCGGGCTTCCAATTCCTTTTGAGCGACCGCGATCCTTGCAGAACGCCGTCCCCCAAGTTCAAGCGGCAGCATCACTTCGGCCATCTGATTGTTGTCCGCACCGCCGATCTGCTTTGCTCCGCTTGTCGTGACCTTCGGATTTGGTCTTAAAGCGGCCTGCTTTACCATTGCCCTCGATGCTTCAACCTCCTTACGGAACGCCTGTAGTTCTCCGTTGTTTTCCAGAGAAAGAGCAACGGCTTGGTCAGCCGTCATTCCAGCCACTTGATCGAGATAACGTGCCGCACCATCGGCTAAAGGCTGTGTCTGTGAAAACACATGTGCCACAACCGCTAACGCGACAAGCAGAATTATTTTTAGTCGTTTTATAGACATGCTGTTACTGCACGATCAATTTGCCGCGCATCATATTCATCCCGCATGTAAAGCCGAACTCGCCTGAGCGCTTTGGGGTAAAGCTAACTACAACCGGCGTATTTAACGGCAAGGCTCGGGTGATTCCATATTCAGAAATAACGAGTTCTGTAGCGCAAGTGGAATCCGTCTGTCTCAAAAATGTAATTCGTGTCAGAACACCACGACGAAGAATAATGCTTGTCCGCGAATACCCTTGTTCGTTGATTAAAACCTTCGCCGTTTGTGCTTTTGGTTTGGCCTGTGATGTTCGTTTCTGCGCGTATGACTGAGCATTAAACACAAAAACCAACAGTCCCACCGTGACAATCCCAAAGACGAATTTTTGAAGTGTTTTCATAATTTGTTTCCCTTTATCTCTTCCAACTTAATGTGATTCCAGATATTTTCCTTGAGGCCCAACGCCACCCATGTGTACTAGCTGTGCTCCATGATGACCCACTATTGAAACTGTTATCGATGCCCCAATGAGCAAGATCAGAACGACTGCTTCGCTCCACAATTTCCTGTTCAGAAAGAAATGTGAAATGCCTTTTGCCACCAGAGCCGCGAGTGAAAGCCACCACGTGTATTCAGCCATTAACTCGTGCGTCTCATAAATCGAATTGACATGTTCGGGCAAATTCGTCGGATGAGCGTGAAAGGTGTTTGACGCGAGCCAAACTGTCACTGTCCCGGCAAATAAAAGCAGCAACGCTGCAAAACTAAGTTCTTTTTTGTAAACAAAAAATGCGAGCGCCTGAAACAAGCCGGCAAAGATCAGCAGAACAATAGGGAAATGAACGACGAGCGGATGATAGTTAGGAAAATCCTCAACCATATTCATCGGGGTCATTGTCATGTTGGCATGTTCGTTCGTTGTCCTGGCTGGCGGCGCCGAATTTGATTCCGTGTTTGCAATCTGAGGAGTAGGCGAGGGCGATTTTTTATCGTGGTCATCGTGGCCAACGGCCGTTAGAGCCGTCAAGAATACAGCGGCTAATGCAACGGTTAAATAGATAAGTTTCAGTTTCATATTTCGCTCTCCTTTTTTAGTTCTCGTTCACGCAGCCAATAAAAAATCACTGGCGTGATTATCAAAACATGAAGCAAGCTCGAAATCATCCCGCCCAAAACCGGTGCCGCAAGCGGCTTCATGACCTCGGAACCGGCGCTCGCGCTCCACATGATCGGCAAAAGGCCAGCAACGACTGTCGAAACGGTCATTACCTTTGGCCTGAGCCTGAGCAAAGCTCCGTCGATGACGGCCTGCATAAGTTCCTGGCGCGTCAATTG
>CAZGSC010000112.1:0-11609 GCA_964528325.1 uncultured Chloracidobacterium sp.
AGTTTCAGTCACTGCCCCGATTGCTAAAAAATCCGGCTCAAAACCTTTGATTTTCGGAATGATCGGTTTATTCGCACTTCTAGTCATTGGGATCGGCGGCGGCGGTCTCGCGTATAAGTTTGGCTATCTTGGCGGTGGAGGAACGGCCGCGAATTCGGTTAGCAATAAAACGACACCGGTTCCTGTTGCTTCGCCGGTCGTTCCCGTCGCAGCTCAACTCATTGCCATTCCTGGCGGCACTTTTAAAATGGGACGGCCCGAAGGCAAGGGACGTGAGAACGAGCATCCGGAAAATACTGTGGACGTAAAACCATTTCGAATGGATAAGACCGAAGTTACAAATGCCGAATATTATGCGTTCATTACGGAAACGAGCTATCGTCCTGTGCCCGCTCATTGGGTAAACGACAAGCCGATCGCGGGGCAGGAAAAGATGCCTGTTCGTTTTGTGAATATGGAAGACATCAGTGAATTCATAAAATGGCGATCTAAACGTGACAATGTGACATATCGCCTGCCTACCGAGGCTGAGTGGGAATTTGCCGCACGAAACGGTTCGAAAGACAATCTCTATCCGTGGGGCGACACTTTTCAGGCGAAATGCGGTGTCGTCGATAAGGAAAACTCCACAGAGCCGGAGCCGGTTGGCTCAATGTCATGTCCCAACGAATGGGGTATCGTCGATCTTATCGGAAACGTCTATGAATGGACCGGATCAAAAGCAAGCTTGTATCCCGGCAGCAAAGGGGCTATCAAAGAAACAAAAGAGCCGCATTACATGATCCGTGGGGGAGCCGCCAACACTAAATCGACGGGAGAATTTGGCATAACGGCGACATTTCGTGCAGATGTAGAGGCGTCCAAACGAGATAAGGAATTAGGATTTCGCCTGGTTAGCCAAAATTAGGTTGGCAGCGGTGGTTTTATGAGCAGAGTTTTTTGGCTCTTTACGATTTTCGTTTTATTAGGTTTATCGGTCAGTGCGTTTGGACAGGACCTCGGCAGCAGCAATGCCCTCTTCGGCGCAAAAGCACCAAAAAGCAGTTCTGCTACGAAAAAAGCTGCTGCAAAACGAAAGGGCAGTTCGACAACATCCAAGAACCCGTCCAAATCCACTCGTGCTTCTCACAAGGCTGCTAAACCAGCAAAGCGTTCCGCAACACAAATTCACAAAACAGATGAAAGCCGCGTTGCCGTCCAGAAGGACAAGGCTGAGAGCCCTCCTGTGACGCCGCAGGCGAATACCAAACCGCCCATACCGATCAATAAACCGCCGATCGTCAATAATTCTTCAAACGCTGACTCGGACGAATTATTTGAAAAACTGATCGTAGAAGGCAATACGGCCAGAGATGAACGGAGTTATTCGTCCGCCGAGGCCTTTTACAGACATGCAAACAGCATTAAGCCGATCGATTCGCGCGCAGTTTATGGCCTTGGCAATCTTTATAGCGACCAGCAGCGTTGGGATGAGGCTGAAAATTCATATCGGTCCGCCCTGCAGATCGAACCATCGAGCGCGATCATCAATGTCGCGTTGAGCTATGTTCTTTCTCAGCCGGTTATGGCTCCAAACCTGTCAGATCGTTATGCGGAAGCCGAAAAGTTTGCTCGCAGGGCTATCGAACTTGCTCCGTCGAACGCATTGGCGTTCGACCAGTTGGGCGTCTCAATGGAACTTCGCGGCATTATTTCGACAGACACTGAAAATGCGTATCGCAGTGCGATCCGTCTCGATCCGTCCTTTGCACCTGCATATGCACATCTCGGACGCCTTCTCAGACGTCGAGGCAAGTCGAAAGAATCGACTAAGGCATATGAAGATGCTATACAGCGTGCGACTGACGTTCCGACAATGATCGTCATTGCCGATGTGATGCAGTCCGAACAGCGGTTCGCGGAATCAGAGACTTTGCTAAGACACGCGCTCGAGAACGATCCCAAAAATCCGGCTGGCTTGTTGCTGTTAGGCAAGGCGTTGACGACGCTTGGCAATTTTGACGACGCAGAAAGGGTTTTGCGCAGAAGCCTTGTCGTCAGCCCGAGCGGTTTTGTGCCGAATTCGTTGTTGGGCGAACTTTATACCCGGCAAGGTAAATACGAGATGGCTGAAAATTCTTTGCTGCAGGCTCTTCGGTTCGTTTCCCCTAATGAAAAGAGAAATCTGGCTCTTCGGTTCGAGGTTGTCGGCGATGGATATTTGAAATCCGGAAAGGCCCGAAATGCTGAGCGAGCCTATAAACAGGCCATCGCCCTCGATCCTGAAAAACAGTCTCTTGCCGGCAAACTCGCGAAATCCCAGCGCAGCTAATTTCTGCCTGAATACAGCGGCCGTTCTTTTTGGACGAGCGATTTCGATCTGGAATTGAAATTTGCTCGTTATTAGCTGTCTCTGGAGCATAGGATCAGGGGTTGAAGATAGTTTTAATAACATTGATGTATTGTCCTAAGTGCAAACAGAGTTTTGAGGAAGGTTCGAGGCGATTTTGTCCGACCGACGGGGCGCGTTTGATCTCGGATACGCCTTTTGCAGCCGGCCGCCGTGCGGGCAGCGGTATTTTTTCGAGTCTTATTTCCAAACCAGAAACAGGCCACGATCTGGACGAATCGTTTTCCAATGTCCCTCAATTTGTAATTACCGAAGATGAACCGCAAAAGCCTTTTCCTGACGCCGGTAATGTTTCGGGTGATTTTTTTGAATTTGAGGCCGTTGAGGCTGATCCGATCTTTGATCCTGTAATAGAAACATCTAATGCGGTTGTGGAACAACCGGTCGAACAGCCAATTGCTGAAAAACCAAAGGAAGAGTTCCGCCCGCCTGCCAGAAAGATCAAACCATTCGAGATACCCGCTGGTCACGTCGAGTTGGGCAAAAAGCACCAGCCAACCATCAGGCTGGTCGATTTTGACGCCGATGAACCGGAGAACTTTGTCGGCAAGATCGTCAAAGGCCGCTATGTGGTAACGGAGTTTTTAGGCGGAGAGGAGGAAAGCTTCGCATTTTTGGCGGATGACAAACTTAGCGGGAACAAGATGGTCCTGGTTCGCATCCTGCCCGGCCAGGATGATGAGATGTCGGGAAGCATTCTGGAAGACGAGATCGTCGCACTTTCTCACATCAGCCATCCAAATATAGCTAGATTGGTCGATTCAGGCAGGTTTAATGACGGCACTCGCTTTTTGATAAGCGAATATATCGATGCACTATCGGTAAATGAGATATTGAGCATTCACGGCCACATCGATGGCCTAAGAACGGCTCGGATAATTCGCCAGGTCGCAAATGCTCTGAACGAAGTTCATCAGGAAGGCGTCATACATCGCGATTTGCGGCCCGAGAATATCATTGTGACGCCTGGCGGCAGTGAGAGCGAGCAGGCCATATTGGTCAATTTTGAAGCTTCGAATGGCGAGCCAAATAAACATAATCTTGGATATAAGGCTCCTGAGGTCTTTGACGGGCGGATCTCGACCATTTCTAGCGACATATACTCGCTTGCGGTAGTTGCATACGAAATGCTGACCGGAATTATGCCTTTTGACGGCAATACGCCGAGAGCAATGATGAGGGCTCAGTATTCCGGGTTGGAGATGCCGCCGACAAAAATAAGGCCGGAATTGCCGTCCGAGGTCGACAACGTTTTTGAAAAGGCTTTGTCCTTTGATATCGCCGAACGATACGTAAAGGCACGTGATCTCGGAGAAGCGCTTTATGCGGCTCTGGCGGGATCTGCGACGACTGAAGCAGCGATCAGTTCTGCATCGGATATAACTGCCGATGAGCCGGCATGGAAAAACCGTTCACCGGAGCCGCCGCAGGTTGAGAACACGAGTTTTAATTTAATTGCAGGAGGCGGAATACTGCTTTTACTGGTTCTACTTGCGGCAGGCTGGTATTACTTGGTCAAGCATCCTGTTGAACCGGAATTCGGATCGAAGGTTATTAATGGCGGTGTTGCCAATACTCAATCTCCTGTCTCTCCAACGGCTTCGGAAACCGAGATGCCTCCGCTGCCGCGAAATATACCACAGCCGCCAAATACGAGTTTCTACCAGAACAGCAAGCAAAATCTTAAGGGCGATCTTATTAGGAACTTTGTTGGATTTACCCTGTATTATCCAAAGGATTGGAAGGTCAACGGCCCGCAGGAAAGCTCCTCTGTTAACGGCCGCGGGAAATTCCTCGACATTTCGCGTTTGACCTCCGAAGGCCGATTGAAAGAGCAGATGCTGGTCAGCTATTATCTCAGCAAAGGCACGTTTAAAGAAGATGCAGATAAGTTCCCGCAGATGGTCAGGGAAACGAATGACACGCTAAAAAAACTGCTGCCCGGCTATCAGCTGGTCTCCGAGGGCGAGATCAAGCTCAATGGTGACTGGCGTGCTTACGAGGTCAAATTCCAGGGCAGCGGTACATCCGAAAGCGGGGAACAGCTTATCGTTTGGGGGAGAAGGTTGTTCATACCAGCAGCGCGGCCGGGCGTCCGAAGCGGCTTTGAGATCACAATGCTTGCCACATCGCTTAGCGATGACGTGAAAAGCGTTGATGACGTCGGCGTTCGAGGCGAACTCGCCGCCGTCCTGTACAGCTTTGAGCCAAGCCAAAATTTCTGAGTGTTTGACGTCGAACGACCTGAGTTAACAGAACAATGCCCATTTTGTCATCGATGTAACCTTTGACAAAGTGGGCTTTCGGTATATAATAGGGCGGCTTTATTAGCTTTCATCGTCCGACCTAATAAGAGTGAAGAGCTTGGCTCTTCACTGCCGTATTTTAAATTAAATGCTGCTTTGGCCTTTATGCTGGCTTTTTTGTAGCGGTCTGCATAAGTGTCTAGAGGTATTTTTATTCATTTTTTAGGGACAAGGTTAGTATCTTTGGGAGGATTTTTAGGTAATGTCAAATAGGTCTAAGGTAGATGCTCGCAGGAGCCTTCTTTTGTGTTTAGTTGTATTGGGAATCATAACTGCGGTCATAGTAGTGCCTTATCAATACGGTGCGAAGGCAGCCGGTGGTAAAGGCAGAGGGTTTTCGGAACGCACCGTTCCGCAGGAAGACCTTTATCCTTTTTTTGACATTCGCATGCAAGGTACGCGTGAAGCGGGAAACTTGCTTGCCTCTTTTCGGAATGCGGCGGGCCGAAACGCTTCGACCATAGCCGATATTCGCGATGCGTATGTGCAGGGCGAAAACGCACTTCGAACGCGAATCCCTCTCCTGAAGACCGAATATAACGAAACTTTGCGGATCCCTGAGATAATTGGTCCCGACCCCACTGCCGGCCCTGCGTTTCTTAATGGTCGTTCCAGCGCTCGACGAGCAGAAACGCTGCTTAATTTTATCCGAGTTAACAATGGTCTTATTGGAATCAATGCCTCAACAATGGGGCAACTCAGTATTTTTGCTGATTACATGAATCCGGCAGGCAATATGGGCTTTGTTGAGCTTGAACAGTCGATAGACGGAATACCTGTTTTTCAGGGAACAATAAAGGCAGGATTTTCGAAACATGGCGAGATGGTTCGGGTTGTCAACAATTTTGCGCCCGGGCTCGACTCGAACACCCTAACGACAAATTTCGGCAATCCCAACGACGCGGTCAGGGCCGCAGCCGGATTTGCGGGTTTTAGACTTCCGACCGATCTAAACGCTGCTCTCGATAGAAGAGTTACGACCACACGACAAGCGAGCTATAAGACGGAAAGCGATCCGGTTGTTGCGGAGAAGATATATTTTCCGACCGAGCCGGGCGTTGCCCGTGCGGCGTGGCGTGTGCTGATGTGGAAACCTGTTCAGGCTTATTACGTCATAGTAGATGCGGAGACCGGCGCAATGCTCTGGCGAAAGAACATCACAAATGATCAGACGCAGACAGCAACTTACGGATATTATTCCAGCGACAGTCCGGCGCCATCGAGTCCGAGTGGTTCATCAAATCCTAGCTCAGGATTTCAGGCAGCAGCAGTTGCCCGCACGACGAGTACATTAATCGGAAACGAGGCTCCTAATAACGGCCAGAACAATCTTGGATGGATAACCGACGGCGGAAACGTTACGACGGGCAACAACGTTGACGCAGGTTTGGACAGAGACGGGACAAACGGCATTGACGCCGCAGGGCGTGCAACAGGCTCGCCGACCCGCGTCTTTGATTTTGTTTACAATCCGGCACCTGGAATTCCGGCACCGGGCGAATCACCGCTTTTGGCTGCATATCAGAGTGGCGCCGTCACGAATATCTTTGTTGCGACCAATCGGTATCACGATGCGCTCTACGCTCTCGGATTCACAGAACCAGCAAGAAACTTTCAGGGAAATAACTTTGGACGAGGCGGAGCTGCGGGGGCCGATTATGTAAGAGCTGAAGCTCAGGATTCAGGCGGCACCAACAATGCCAACTTTGCGACGCCTGCCGACGGTTCGCTGCCGAGAATGCAGATGTACATTTTCACTGGGACCACACCGAATCGCGACGGTGATCTCGACGCTGAAATATCCATTCACGAAATGACACATGGGTTGTCGAACCGACTGATCGGTAATGGAACCGGGCTTGCAACAAACCAGTCCGGCGGAATGGGCGAAGGTTGGGGTGATTTTTACGCTCGTGCCCTTTTGTCATCTTCTGACGAAGATCTTAACGGACTTTATGCGTCAGGAGGTTATTCAACGAATGGTGTTTTCGGGATCGGCACAACGAACTATTACTACGGCATTCGCCGCTTTCCGTATGCGTTGAGATCGGTGCTCGGAACAAACGGAAATCCTCATAATCCTCTTACGTTGGCCGACATTTCTTCAGCCCTGATCAATACCACAAACGGAGCTTTTGCCGAGGCTCCACCGAACTGGTCTGCCAATGGAGCGGGCGAAGTCCATAACGTCGGCGAAATTTGGTGCTTGCTGCTGATCGAAGTTCGTGCACGCATTATTACCAATCTGGGATATGCCACCGGCAATAACCGAACGCTTCAGATCGTAACAGACGGCATGAAACTAAGCCCTGTAACCAGCCCGACCTTAATTCAGGAACGGGATGCTATCCTTGCAGCTGATAATGCAGGATTTGCTGGTGCGGATTACGCTGCGATATGGCATGGTTTTGCGGCACGAGGTGCGGGAGCAGGAGCCGCGTCCACGGGTACGACAGCAACAATTACGGTAACGGAATCTTTCGCGACGCCTACCGCTGCAGGAACAGCGACCAATACGGCGACGGCTACAAATACGGCGACGGCATCACCTACCCCGACGAATACGTTTACGCCTACGAATACGGCAACGGCAACTAATACGGCAACGGCAACATTTACGGCGACAGCCACTGCGACCGCTAGCCCGACGCCGACTTGCGGTGCTGATGTATCGAACACAACTTCAATAACCATAAACGATAATGCGGCTGGTTCGCCTTATCCTTCGAACATAGCTCTGGCCGGATTGACCGGCACCGTTACCAAGGTGACCGTTGACCTAACAGGAATTACTCATACCTTCCCGGATGATTTGGATATTCTGCTTGTCGGCCCAGCCGGTCAAACAGCAGTTATCATGTCGGATGTCGGAGGAGGCGGTGATGTAACTAACTTGAATTTGACACTTGATGATGCTGCCGCAACTGCTTTGTCGAACGCCGGCCAGTTGGCTAGTGGCACGTTTCAGCCTACGAATATCAATGACGGAACAGACACGTTTCCGGCACCTGCGCCGGCAGCAGGAACAAATGCACTGCTGTCGATATTTAACGGAACAAATCCGAACGGTACATGGGCTCTTTATGTCCGCGATGACGCCGCACAGGATGTCGGAACTATTAGCGGCGGATGGGCTTTGCACATTACAACAAGTGGCTGTGTTGCCGGAACTCCGACAGCTACATCAACCGCTACCAATACAGGTACACCGACAAGCACCGCGACAAATACCGCGACAAGTACTGCAACAGCTACTGCTACAGCAACAGCGACCGGAACTCCGGCTTGCGGAGGTACTTTCAGCTACACAGGTGCAGCGGTCGCGATTCCGGACAATGTGACGACGGGTGTTAATTTTACTATCCCAGTAAGCGGTGTTGGAACTATCTCGGATCTCAATTTCAGATTTGATGGAACGCAGTCGACTGATCCGGCTTCAACAACGCCGGGCATCAACCACTCATGGGTCGGGGATGTTGCAGTGTCGATCACCTCGCCACTTGGGACGACAGTGCTTGCGTTTGATCGGCCGGGCGTACCCGCGTCGACCTTTGGCTGCAATAGCAACAACCTTGCACAGCTGACATTGGATGATGACGGCGGATTCCCGGCGATCGAGGGCCAGTGCGGACCGGCTGGTGATGCTGATGCTTTCCCGACGGGAACATTTTCGCCGAGCAACGCACTGAGTGCTTTTGACGGACAGAATGCAGACGGTAACTGGACGATCAACGTCAGTGATCTTGCTGGCGGCGATACAGGAACGGCAAGAGCATTCTCGCTCGTCTTTGGCGGAGCCTGCGGAACACCGACGTCAACGGCGACGAATACAAACACGCCGACGCCAACTTCGACAGGAACGCCGGTGGCTACATCGACATCGACCGCTACGAATACCAATACGCCGACGTTTACCCCCACTAATACAGCGACGAACACCGCGACGCCGACCAACACGCCAACTGTTACGGCAACCGGCACACCTACTTGCTATACGGTCCTCTTCGACCAGTCCAACAATCAGGGTCTGAACGGAACAAATTCTCAGGACTTTGAGACCGCAAATGATTCGTTTGACAATCGAGCGGCAGATGATTTTGTCGTTCCCGCGGGCCAGACGTGGACAGTGCAGCAGGTCGTAGCAAACGGAATGTTCTTTAACGGGATCGGACCGGCGGATTCATTTAACGTTACGTTCTATACGAACGGTGCAAGTGCTCCGGGATCGGTTGTTCCGGGTGGTACATTTACCGGTGCGTCGTATTCAAACGTTGGCGATGCGTTTACGATCACACTGCCCTCGAGCCTTGTACTTACTTCGGGTACTTATTGGATGTCCGTTCAGGTAAGAATGGATTATACGCCGGGCGGCCAGTGGGGATGGTTTAATCGCACGACCCAATCCAATTCTGCGGCGGTTTGGCAGAATCCGGGCGGCGGGTTTGCCATTCCTGCGTGTACAAGCTGGGCAGCGAGAGGCGCAACGTGCGGCATCGATTCTGCGGCTCCTGATCAGGTGTTCCAGATCGTAGGCACAAACGGCGCCGGATGTGCGACGGCAACCGCTTCGCCTACGCCGACCAATACTTTTACGGCGACAAATACAGCGACGCCGAATAATACTCCGACAAACACGGCGACCAATACGTCAACGCCGACAAGCACGTCGACAAACACACCCACCGCAACTGCGACGTTTACGCCTACGTTTACGCCTACGGCAACATCGACGAATACCTCGACAAGTACGCCGACAAATACTCCTACAGCAGGACCTACAAATACGTCGACGAATACGCCTTCGGCCACGTCGACCAGCACTCCTTCGAATACGGCAACCGCTACGGCGACTTCAACTGCGACCCCATCGGGAGGCTGTGCGGCGGTATCGATCCCAAGCACTCAGTCATTAACCGGTGTGACCGCGACGGTGCCCGTTAACACGTCGAACATGACCGGATTAGGGGCAATTTCGGCAGATATGACCATAACCTATAATTCTGCGGTGCTGACCCCAGTGGCTAACGCTACTTTCGGCGTTACTTTGGGCAGCGTCGGGAATTCTAACGGAGGCGGACGCACATTGTCCGTCAGCAATCCAAGTGCCGGGACACTCATTATTTCGCTCTTTGGCGTAACGGAATTTCAGGGAAGCGGTGATCTCGTCAATTTGAACTTCAACGTTATCGGCGTGCCCGGAACGTCCAGTGCAATGAACTTTGCGGCATTCTTCTACAATGAGGATACGCCTTGCAGCACGACGTCAAATGGCAACCTTTCCGTTATCTCAGGAACGATATCCGGTGTTGTGACCTATGGAAATGCCATCGGAGCACCGACACCGCGATTCATTTCGAACGTACTTATCAGCGGCACGGGCTCGCCCAATGTTTCGACAACAACGAGTTTCCCGACAGGTGCTTACTCGCTCGGCGGGTTCGGCTCGGGATCGTACACGATAACGCCGTCCAAGACAGGCGGACAGAACGGTTCGATCTCTTCCTTCGATTCGGGAAGGGTGGCTCAGTATGTTGCCGGAGTGGTTACTTTGGACGCTACTCAGCAGATCGTTTCGGATGTCAGCGGCAACGGCGGAATAACCTCGTTTGACGCGGCGATGATCGCGGCTTATACCGTGTCACTTCCGGGGTCTGGACAGACGGGCCTTTGGAGGTTCAACCCACTTAGCAATTCACATCCTAACGTCTATGCCAATATCACAGGCGAGAATTATGTCGGATTGTTGATGGGTGATGTCTCGGGCAACTGGACCGATTCCGGTGCGCGTCCTGCCGAGGTCAGCGGTCCGGAGAGAAGCACAGCAGTTACCGCACCTCGGTTGGTGACGCCTGCGGATAATGAGGTCATCATACCGGTATCGGTACAGGGAGTCGCGAATAAGGGGATCATCTCTTATGAGTTCGACCTCAGATACGATCCTCTCGTGATCCAGCCGCAGGAAAATCCTGTAGAGGTAGCCGGAACCGTCAGCCGCGGACTCACGACTGCAATAAATGCTCAAGAGCCTGGTCTGTTGAGAGTTGCGGTTTACGGGCCGATGGCTTTGGACGGTGATGGCGTTCTCCTGAATCTCAGATTCACAGCGGTTGGAGCAGCAGGCTCAGTCTCGCCATTGACTTGGGAGAAGATGGTCTTTAACGAAGGCGATCCTGGAACGATCATCACGGACGGACAGGTTGAGCTTTCCGCCGCGGCACCAAATCAGGCTGAGATCAGCGGACGGCTTTCGACGACGTTTGGAGCGGGCATTCCTAATGCCCGCGTCATCCTCACCGACTCGACCGGCCAAACACATGCGGCTGTTTCCAACGGATTCGGAGTGTACCGTTTTGGTGGCCTGCAAGTCGGCCAAACATACACGATCCGCGTGGAATCACGTTCATTTGCATTCTCGCCGCTAACGGTCAGTGTTACTGGCCAGACGATGGATGTCGATATGATTGCCCGGCAATAAACCGCTGAAGGTAATGAAAATAAACAAAGGGGCCGTCTGAATAGAGTTCAGACGCCCCTTTTGTGTTACGCCGACAAAACAGGCAGTGTGAATGGCATTTTATTTGTCGGCAGAAAGTGCTTTACCTTTTTTGGTTTTAGGGATAAAATCTTCGGGTAGTTAAGCAACCAACGGTTGGAGGTCGGTCATCATAGCCAGCGACGAAGTTGTAAAATCCAGCAGTGATCTTTTCGGAGCGAAGATGGACACAAACTTGGCACTGATCGAGCAAGATTCTGTATTCGGTCTTGACGCCGCGAGAACAGGTCAGGAAAGCGGCCTTTTGCGGCCGGTTGAGAGCTTTGATGAAACTGCGCCGGATATAGTTCTTTGCCGTTTGGCGGCATCGGGCAACATTCCAGCGTTCGAGTTGATCTATGAGCGGTATCATCGTCGCACG
>CAZGSC010000113.1:0-11541 GCA_964528325.1 uncultured Chloracidobacterium sp.
ACGTGAATCGGAAGCTCGTGATCGATCTCGGCGGCGTTCACAGCGCCATGTCGGGCTCCGTCACGCTAGCGGCACGTGCGGCAACGCTCGGGCTCGAGGTTGGCAAGGTCTACGAGCTCGCCGTCTTCCAAGCGGAGCGTCGCTCGACGGGCTCGTCGTACTCGCTCGTCCTGTCGGGCTTCACACGCCCGCGGAGCGTCTGCGTTCCGAAGCCTTGAGCCGTAGCAGCTGGTTGCAGCCGCGGGCGCCGGCAACCCCACGGGTGGCGGCAAATCATTTTTCGGCCCTGGTGCGGGTAAGGCCAACACCACGGGCAACAGCAATTCCTTTTTCGGTCTCGCGGCAGGCGGAGCCAACACGACCGGGGGTAATGGGACTTTTGTCGGAGCTAACGCCGGACAAAATAACTCGACCGGAGACCTCAATTCTTTCTTTGGATCTTCTGCGGGCTCTTCGAACACGACCGGCAGCAGCAACTCGTTTTTTGGATTCTCTGCGGGCCAGAATAACACGACGGGACTCCGCAACACTTTCGTCGGCATGTACGCGGGCAAATCGAATACCACGGGAGCCGACAACGTTTTCCTCGGTGTGCAGGCAGGCCAGTCAAACACAACCGGACTCGACAACGTGTTCATAGGCTCCACTGCGGGAGTGCTTAACTTGACGGGCAACTTCAACACTTTTGTCGGTGCGTTCTCTGGCCAGGCGAATACAACAGGTATCGACAACGCTTTCTTCGGCCTCGACGCGGGCTACTCGAATACGACGGGCAACTACAACACCTTCGTTGGTATGCAAGCAGGCCGCTCTAATACTACTGCCGGAGACAATGCTTTCTTTGGCCAGGGCTCGGGCTACTCGAATACGACGGGTAATTTTAATGCCTTCTTCGGGGCGAGCTCCGGTTCGGCAAATACGACTGGCGTCGCAAACTCATTCTTTGGCAAAAATGTAGGCCTCGTCAACACGACCGGCTTTTCAAACGCCTTTTTTGGCACTAACGCCGGTGATAATAATTCCTCGGGCGCCGGCAATTCGTTTTTCGGGCGTATTGCAGGAACCGGCAACACGACGGGAAGTGACAACGCGTTTTTCGGGTTTAGTGCCGGAGCGGCCAACACGACGGGCGGTAACAACACCATAATAGGCAACGGCGCAAATGTCGGCACAGGAGATCTGAGCTTTGCCACCGCGATCGGCTCGAATGCTGTTGTGACGACAAGCAATACGGTTGTGTTAGGCCGAATTGCCGATACCGTTGTCGCTCCAAACCTGCTGCAGGTCGATGCTCTCGGATCTGCCGGCGCGACCGCGCTTTGCCGCAACGCCTCGAACCAGATCGCAACGTGCTCATCTTCGCTCAGGTACAAAACTAATATCGGGCGATTTGGTGCGGGAATGTCGTTTGTAAATCAACTTCGTCCGATCAGTTTTGACTGGAAAGACGGAGGGATGAAAGACGTCGGCTTTGGTGCCGAGGACATTGCAAAGATCGATCCGCGATTTGTCACCTACAACTCAGCGGGCGAGGTCGAAGGCGTCAAGTACGACCGCCTGAGCGTTGCGTTTGTCAATGCGGTCAAAGAACAACAAGAACAGATCGAGAAGCAGCAAGCTTTGATCGAGCGTCTCGAAAAACGGCTCGAACAGCTTGAGAAAAAAGGGGATCGATAAGTACGCACCCAATGCGGCGAAGGTTGTCGCCGCGATGCTTATGCCGATCAACTAATTATTGACCTCAGTTATGATCTAAGGCATTATTAAGCCGAACTATTAGAAAAATAAGGAGTTAAAACCGGAATATGAAAAGCCTGTGTGCAGTGTTTTTTCTTGTGATATTTTTGTGCGTGAGCTCTGCTGCGCAGACGACCGCATTTACTTTTCAAGGCAGTTTGAAAGACGGCGCGAGTGCGGCAAACGGCAGTTACGACTTTGAATTTAAGCTGTTTGACCTTGTGAGCGGCGGCGCGCAGCAGGGCAGCACGCTCCAGCGTTTGAATGTTGCGGTTGCTAACGGCATTTTCACCGTTTCGCTTGATTTTGGTGCGGCTGTCTTGCCGGGAGCAGATCGATTTCTTGAGATCGGATTGCGAGTCAACGGTAATCCGGGCGGATTTCAGCAACTGTTGCCGCGGCAACAGATCGCAAGCTCGCCGTATTCGATAAAAAGTCTGGCCGCGGATAATGCGACGAACGCGACGAACGCGGCACAACTCGGAGGCGTTGCGGCAAGTCAGTACGTTGTCACGACCGACCCGCGAATGACAGATTCGCGTTCACCAACAGCAGGCTCGGCAAACTACATTCAAAATGCAACTTCACCGCAAGCATCGAGCAACTTCAATATTTCCGGCAACGGCACCGCAGGCGGAACGCTCCGCGGCGACATAGTGCGGGCAGATACCAGCTACAATATTGGAATAAATCCCTTTATTTCAATAGCCGGGATCAATAATACGTTCGTCGGCGTTCTCAATGGTGACGCCAATACCACCGGGACCGACAATTCGTTTTTCGGGCGATCGGCCGGGACTCAGAACTCGACGGGTAGTTTCAATACTTTTGTCGGAACATCATCAGGCTTCACCAACTCCACAGGATCCCGAAATACTTTTGTAGGACGCAATTCAGGGTTGTCGAACAATGCCTCTGATAATTCCTTCTTCGGTTATCTTGCGGGTTCGGCCAATACTGTGGGGACTAATAATTCTTTCTTTGGTGCGAATACCGGCAACTCTAACACAAACGGAGGCAACAACTCTTTCTTTGGATCGCATGCCGGCGACGCGAATACGGCCGGAAACAATTCATTTTTTGGTGCGTTTTCCGGTAATTCGACCACGATCGGGAGCGACAACTCGTTCTTTGGCTCCGGTTCCGGGTCGTCGAATACAACGGGGGACCTTAATGCGTTTTTCGGACGTCGTGCCGGGCGTGCTAATACGACCGGTGATTCTAACTCGTTCTTTGGATGGCAGAGCGGAGATGCAACCACTACGGGGACAGATAATTCGTTTTTTGGCGCGGCTTCAGGCAGGGATAACATTGACGGGATCAAAAACTCGTTCTTCGGCAATTCGGCCGGCATCTTTAACAGTACGGGCAGCAGCAATGTCTTCCTGGGTGATCTTGCAGGGACAACGAATACAACGGGCAGCAACAATACTATCCTCGGCAGCAACGCGAATGTGGCAACCGCCAATCTCAGCTACGCCACTGCGATCGGAGCTGATTCGAGCGTGTCGACCAGCAACACGATCGCACTTGGCCGCGTCGATGGAAGCGATGCCGTTCGCGTAAATGGTTTGTTGAGGATCGGGGTTCTCGGTGCAGCCACCGCCACGAATCTCTGTAGGTTATTCAATGTCCTTACGGGCCTTTATACAGTGTCGGATTGTTCGTCGAGCATCAGGTATAAGGAAAATGTGGTCGGGCTTAAATTGGGGCTGGACACAGTCGGACGTTTGCGTCCGGTAACGTTTGACTGGAAGGATTCACGCCAAACCGACCTCGGCCTCATCGCCGAAGAGGTCGAATCCATCGACCCGCTGCTCGTCACCTACAACCAGGACAATCAGATACAAGGCGTCAAATATGACCAGCTAACCGTCGTCCTCATCAATGCCGTCAAGGAACAGCAGGAACAGATAGAGAAACAGCAGGCTTTGATCGAATCGCAGCAAAGGCAGAATGATGAACTCAGAAAACAAGTCGAAGGGCTACGAGTCGTCGTGTGCTCGATCAAAGCAGATGCCGAGATATGCAATGTGAAGGAGAAATGAAATGAAACAAATTTGGATGTCGTTCGTATTTTGCGCGTTTGTTGCCGTCAGTATTTCGGCACAGACGACGGAGTTTACTTATCAGGGGAGCCTGACGAACAGCGGCCTGCCGGCGAATGGCAATTTTGATTTTGAGTTTGCCCTGTTTGATACATTGTCCGGCGGCAACCCGATCGTGGCGACTATTCCGAAAAACAATGTTCCTGTTACGAACGGGATATTTTCGGTCAAGCTGGATTTCGGCTCGGTGTTTCCGGGAGGCAACCGCTTTTTGGAGATTCGCGTTCGGCCCGCCGGGCAGCCGGGCATCACGACCCTGGGCCCGCGACAGTTGATAGACAGCGCGCCGTATTCGATCAAAGCGTCCCTTGCCGATATCGCTCTTAGTTCACTCCAACTCGGCGGCGTCCCGTCAACGGAATACGTCTTGACGACCGACCCGCGCATGAGTGATGCCCGCCAACCGACTGCTGGAAGCACTGACTACATTCAGAACGGCACAGCGCAACAGGCGTCAAGTAACTTCAGAATAAGCGGGACTGGAACGGCAAACATTTTTAACGCAGGAACACAATATAACATCGGTGGAAACCGTGTTTTGAGCATCAGCGTGGCTCAGAGCAATGTCTTTGCCGGACCCAATGCTGGCTTGCAGAACACGACGGGTGCCGCGAACACATTCTTCGGCTCGGACGCAGGATTCTTAAACACGACAGGCGATGCGAACTCGTTTTTCGGCGAGGAAGCCGGAGTGTTGAACACATCGGGGATTCAGAATTCGTTTTTCGGAAGGGCCGCCGGACGATCCAACACCACCGGCGGAAGCAACGCCTTTTTCGGAACATCTGCGGGACGTGCCAACTCCGTCGGAGGAAGCAATGCCTTTTTTGGTAATGAGGCGGGTTTCGCCAACATCGCTTCAAGCAACTCCTTTTTTGGAGCACGTGCAGGCTTCACAAACACAACCGGCACCGACAACGCTTTTTTCGGAGCAGGAGCAGGTCTTGCCAACACCACGGCTTCAAGTAATGCCTTTTTTGGTCATGTGGCGGGTTTCGCCAACACGACTGGCGTTGCCAACTCGTTTTTTGGAAAATCTGCAGGCCAATCAAACACCACCGGCGCGAGCAACTCCTTTTTTGGACAACGCGCTGGATTTGCAAACACAACCGGAGCCGATAACGCCTTTTTCGGCGGGAATGCAGGTGAATTGAACACCACAGGATTCGGCAACGCCTTTTTTGGCCGGAATGCGGGCAATTCCAACACGATTGGCATTGCCAACTCGTTTTTCGGAGGATCTGCCGGCGATTCAAACACCACGGGCAGTAATAACACCTTTTATGGCAATGGCGCAGGCATATCCAACACCATCGGCGACGGTAACA
Organism: uncultured Chloracidobacterium sp.; assembly: GCA_964528325.1. Taxonomy (GTDB): domain Bacteria; phylum Acidobacteriota; class Blastocatellia; order Pyrinomonadales; family Pyrinomonadaceae; genus OLB17. The sequence continues at coordinate 5,174 of CAZGSC010000113.1, forward strand.
CTTTTGTCGGCACTTTGGCGGGAAATGGCAACGATACCGGCGGAAGCAATACGATCATCGGCGACCATGCCAATGTTCTTGTTAGCAACTTGACCAATGCAACCGCCATTGGGTCTAGGGCTGCCGTGTCCCAGAGCAATTCCCTGATCCTCGGAGGAATCACCGGCGTCAACAGCGGAACGGATACCAGTGTAGGCATTGGAACCACAGCCCCGACAAATCTTCTCACCATTGGCTCGCCCGAAGCCACCATCGTAACAGGTAAAGTCGGTGTCTTTGGGACTTCCGGATTCAATGTCGTTCTACGCGAGACGACGAATGATGTTGAGGGTATCATGGGAGTCAATAGCAGCAGTGGCGTGATCTACGGATCGATGACGAATCACGACGTCAGCATCCGCACAAACAATACCAACCGAATCGTTATCGATGCCGGTGGCAATGTCGGCGTGGGTACGAGCGGTCCCAACGACAAACTGGATGTAAACGGAACTATAGGTATAGCAGTTCTCGGCGTAGCCGGCTCAACATCGTTGTGTCGTAATGCCTCGGACCAGATCGCTTCGTGCTCGTCTTCGCTCAGATATAAAACGAATATCGGTCAGTTCTCGCAAGGCTTGTCATTTGTCAACAAACTGCGGCCGATAACATTCGACTGGAAAGACGGCGGGATGAAGGACGTAGGTTTTGGCGCCGAGGATGTCGCCAATATCGATCCGCGATTTGTGACATACAACGACAAAGGCGAGGTCGAAGGCGTCAAATACGACCGCCTGAGCGTTGCTTTTGTTAACGCGTTCAAAGAGCAGCAGGAACAGATCGAGACTTTACAAAAAACGAATGTCCAACAGCAACAACAGATCGAGAAACAGCAGGCTTTTATCGAGAGCATCGAGAAACGTCTCGAACAGCTTGAGAAAGAGGATCGTCCATAAGATCGATACTCAGTATTTACTGTGATGCAGACGTATTAAATAGCTTGCGTTGGGACTTAAGTAGAGTTAGTATGAACTTGATACTTGGCAGTTAGCAGTTTGAAAGGTATCGGGTAGCGACGGTCACGCCTGTCCATGCATGGGTTTTGACGGACGGCGTCCCGGTGAACTTCGTAAGATTTAACCCATTTTTGGAGGTGATTTTTGTGAAGGATATGCTTTATGCCCTTTTAGCTCTCGTTACGGCGGCCCTGGCGGTCTTCTCGTGGTTCAAATATACAGGAAGTTCTGATAACAAAGTTTTTCTTGTTCTATTTATCATTCTCGTAATAGCCACAGTGGCTCTCGGCGCTATGTTTTTGTCGGGACGCGTTAATAAGAGCGAAGACATCCACATCACTGAATAGTTTGATGCACGATCGAAAAACCGAATACTCAACGGCCGGAATGTGAGCCGCGGGAGTATTTGTTTATGTAATGGCGGACGGAAATTTTTTCCATCCGTCTTTTTCTTATTAGGTTCACGATTTGTGAATTTTTCGACGAGATGCGGTATAATGTTGACTAAAATGTAATGATTATAAGATCACTGCATTTTGTGAGAGTCAACAGTAATGCCAAAGATCGCAGATATACAGGAAACGCCCAACCCGAACGCGGTAAAATTCATTTTGAAAGAGCCGGTCTCGCACGGAACATCGCACTCGTTCAAGACCGCAGAGGACGGAGTGAATGACCCGCTTGCCAAGTCATTGTTCGATCTTGGTGAGGTCGTGTCCGTGTTTTACATGGACAAAATGCTCACCGTCGAAAAGACGGACGAAGCGGAATGGGACGAATTGCTGCCGACGCTCGCCGTTCCGATCCGTGCCGCCGAAGCCGTCAAGGTAAGCAGCGGAAACGGAACCAAAGCGGCCGCCGCTGCGGTTGGCGGAGCGATAGCTGCCGCAGCAAGTGACGATCCGAAACTTGGGCAGATCAATGACCTGCTTGACGAGCGCATTCGCCCGTATCTTGCCAGTGACGGAGGCTGGCTTGAGGTCCTTGAACTAGAAGACACTACGCTTAGGATCCGTTACGAAGGCGCGTGCGGAAGCTGCCCAAGCTCGTTGACCGGAACGCTCATGGCGATCGAGAATATGATCAGGGAAGAGATCGATCCCGAGATCACGGTCGTCGCGGTCTAGATGCGGTTAAAGCTTGTTTAAAGATTTTGTTGACAACAGTGTCTGATATTCGTCATAATCGAAAAGACGGCAATTGTCCGGATTGCCCGCCTTACCCACAGTATCTGCTTTCTTATCAGATCTGCAGTCCGCACAAATTCCGCAAACGAACCGTTCTTTTTCAGATGGAGGAAAACCCTAGTGAACAGTGAAGAACTCGAATTAAGTCTGAGAACCGAATTCGAGAATTATCTCAAGAATTTTCGCGCCGAGATGCGTGAGCAGGCCGCCGAGCTTCGTAACCAGTTCGAAGCCGAGGTTGAAAAGCACAGATCGCAGCTCGATGAAGCTTTTCAGGCGTATGCCGCGCGTTTTGATTCCGAGCATGCATTTGACGAGGGCTTTAAGGCATCGGTCGTTGAGCATCTTCGCCAGGCACGCGACGAAGGCGCCGCTCTTACAGCTTCCGCGATGGAGCAGGCGCAGGCGATGGACAACGCGACTCCGGCCCCGGCGGATTATAAGGCGATACGCGATGCGATCGACGATATCAGCCAGCATCGTTCACAGGCAGCGATCTTGAAGGCTCTTGTTGAACACGCGTCCAATTTCGCACCGCGCGGAGCGTTCTTTATCGTTAAGAACGAACAGCTCGTCGGCTGGCAGGTTTTCGGCGCCGACTCGAGTGCCGATGCAGCGATCAAAGATATTCAGTTCCCGGTTTCGTCCGATTCTCTCCTGAGCTCTGCGGTTAAGTCGCTCGCGACTGCCGACGGTGCTTTCGGAGCACACGAAAATGATCCGCAGTTTCTCGATCCGCTGCATTTCGGCCAGCCCGATAGAATGCATGCGATACCGCTGGTCGCCCGCGGACGCGGCGTCGCCGTTCTGTATGCAGACTACGGTTCGAGCGGCGTTAATGTAAACGTTGAGGCTCTCGAAGCCATCGTTCGCATCGCCGGTTTGACGGTTGAGCTTTCGGCTTCGTCGCAGACGGCCAAGGCAGAAAATCGCCAGGTCGCAGAAGCTAATTTTGAGGACGTTCGTGCCGAGGAAGCACAGCCTGCCGCTGAAGCACAGCCTGAGGCTGCACCAGTGGAATCGCATCCGGTCGAAACATCGGCCGAGGTGCACGAGCCGTCGCCCGTCGAATATCAGGGAACGGATTTCGCATTTACCGAGAGTGTTCCCGTGGAGGCTGTACAAGAGGTCGAATCGCCTTTCAGCTCTCCCGTAGAGACCGTTGAAGTCGAGGCAGTTACCGAGGTCGAAGTGTCGGCCACGGAAGTGCCCGCTGAGGAAGTTACCGCGTTTGAAACGGTCGCCGAGACAACAGAACAGGAAACCGGCGAGGTCATTTTCGACGCCGGCGAATCGCTTGGTGCCGAGGTCCATGAGCCGTCGCCGTTTGATTCGACCGTTGATTTTGAACCTGCGGGCGCAGGCGTCGGCGGAAGTGTCAAAACAGGCAAGAAGTCTAAGGAAAAAGCTGTCGAGGTTTCGCCGGCAAACGTCGGCCGTGTCCATACAAAGAGTGAGCGGAACGTCGATCTGCCGATCGAGGTGTCCGACGAAGAGCGTCGTCCGCACAATGACGCACGCCGATTTGCACGGCTTCTCGTTTCCGAGATCAAACTCTATAACGAGCAGCGTGTGACCGAAGGCCGACAGGCAGGTGATCTCTATGTGCGGCTTCGCGAAGCGATCGACCGTTCACGCGAGATGTATGACAAACGTGTTCAGCCGCCGGTCGCAGAGAAGTTCGATTACTTTCACTACGAACTCGTAAACTCGCTCGCCGATGGTAACGCCGACCAAATGGGTAACGGCTATCCCGGAGCTGCGGTTTAAGCGACAAAAAATGTCGATCTGGAAAGGCTGTCCGAAAGGTCAGCCTTTTTGATTTAAGAAAACATACAGCTTGTGATATTTGTCACAAACTAATATTTTCGACGGGAATATCATAAGAATAGGGCTTTCGGTGAGTTATGATCTCGATTTTGAGGTCGGGCAGGAACGAGTACTACTTTAGCCCTTGAAGCAGCATTTTCCACCCCGCTTTTGCCGTTTTCTTCGCAAGAAGAATGGAGGTATAAAGCTATGTTCGGGCATAAATTCTGTATGCGGCTCCGCACCAGCCGGATAATAATATATTCGATAGTAACAACGACAATTTTCTTAATAGCTGCCGCGGGTTCAGGTGCCGCGGTTTTTTCTTTGTCGAACGAGCTTAAGGCAGACAAGACGCGCCGGACAACGTGTGTCGCGGTCCCGTCCGGTTTGATCAGCTGGTGGCCCGGTGAGGGAAATGCGGCTGACATTTTTGGCTCCAACAGCGGGACACTGGTCGGTGCGGCCGCCTTTGCACCGGGAAAGACAGGACAGGCATTTAGTTTTGATGGTTCGTCAGCCGTCGTTGATGTGCCGGACAATGCAACGCTCGACGTGACCACCAGCTTTACACTCGCGGCATGGATCAAGCCAAGCGTGATGCCGGTATATCCAAACGCCGAGTTAGTAATGTCAAAGGTCGGCGGCACAAACAACCTCAACGGATATCAGATGGCAGCAGCTAATATTGACGGAACTAATAAGATCTGGTGCGGTTTTAATGAAGGTGGAAATATCTGGCCGCAACACACCGCAGTCGGAGGCAGCATACCGGTTGGAGCGTGGTCCTACATTGCCTGCACCTATGACCATAACATGCTTGCGGTCTATCAAGACGGCCAGTTGGTTGGTTCTACGACGATCGGGCCAGTCACTGTCGCAAACACGTCTTCGCATTTCAAACTTGGGAGTGACGATGTCGGCCTACAGTTCTACTCGGGCCTGATCGACGAGCCGATGATATTTGACAGAGCTTTGTCGGGAGCCGAACTTTCGTCCATTTATGACGCCGGCGGCAATGTATGTGTACCGACATGCACAGCTCCGCCGAGCGGTATGGTCGGCTGGTGGCCGGGCGATGGCAACGCGGACGATATCCAAGGGCCGACATTCGAAAATGCCGTGCTTAGAGGGAATGCGACCTATTCCAGCGGCAAGGTCCAACAGGCATTTAGTTTTGACGGCTCGCAAGGCTCGTTTGCCGAGATCCCGGATAGTCCATCGTTAAATCCGACTAATGCATTCACAGTTGACGGATGGTTCTATATCGATCCGTTCGCGCCAAGAGGTGCAAACGATGTCGGAACACTGGTCGGAAAATCTAACGGCGAACTTAATAGCTATTGGTCAATATATTTTGACGACCGTGACAATACAAAGACACTGAGGTTTGTGATGGGCAGCAATGTGTTTTATGTCAATGCAATTCCAACAGCAGGTTGGTATCACGTGGCGGGAACCTTTGATTCGGCATCAAGCCCGAGGGCAAAGCTCTATCTTAATGGAAATTTGGTTGCTGATTCGGGCTCAGAGGCATTCAATGTTACACCGAACAACTTGAGCTTAAGGATCGGAGCGATGCATTGGAGCGAGACATTTGGCGTTGGGAACGACCGGCTTAATGGCAGAGCCGACGAGGTCCAACTGTTCAACCGGGCTCTATCGCAAGCAGAGATCCAGACGATCTACAATGCCGGCAGCGGCGGCAACTGTCCAACGGCTCGCGCACCGACACTTTTTGATTACGACGGTGATGGGAAAACGGATATTTCCATTTTCCGGCCAGCCGTCGGGGCATGGTATCTCCAGCGATCAACAGACGGATTGTATGGGACCTTGTTCGGCTACGGCAATGACCGCATTACACCGGCAGACTACAACGGCGACGGTAAGACCGACATGGCGGTTTACAGACCTTCGACGGGCATATGGTACATCACCACCGCATTAAGCGGCAGGGTGTCATATTACGTTTTCGGGCTCGCTGAAGATCTGCCGACACCGGCCGATTACGATGGTGACGGAAAGGCGGATGTTTCCGTTTTTCGGCCATCGACAGGAACTTGGTATCGTCAGAACAGTTCGGATGGATCGTTCTACGGCGTCCAGTTTGGAGCGAGCGAGGACAAACCGACCATCGGCGATTTTGACGGCGACGGAAAAGCAGACATTGCAGTGTTCCGTCCATCGACCGGTGCGTGGTATCGCATCAACAGTGGGAACGGATCGATCTTTGGAGAACTATTTGGTTTTGGAAGCGATATTCTCGCTCCGGCAGATTACGACGGCGACGGCAAGACGGACCTTGCGGTCTATCGGCCATCGACAGGCATCTGGTACTTAAAATACAGCTCGACGTCGAGTAATTACTATAAAG
>CAZGSC010000114.1:0-11516 GCA_964528325.1 uncultured Chloracidobacterium sp.
CGCCAGCATGCGATTAGTAACTAGAAATCCGCCGGCGATATTGATCGCGGCGATCAGGACGGCGATGGCACCGAGAATGACCGTCAAATTCAACGTTGACGATATCAGCTGGAGCATTCCGCCGACGAGGATGATGCCGCTGATGGCGTTAGTCACGCTCATTAGCGGTGTGTGCAGAGCCGGTTTGACGTTCCAGACGACCTGAAAGCCGACGAAGATCGCCAGCATGAACACCGTAAAATGCGAAAGCGTCTTGTCCGGCGCGACAAAGCCGAGACCGATAAGAACGATGCCGACAACGACCAGAACAAGCGGGTTGATGCCCTTGCCTTCACCGTGGCCATGACCGTTTGAAGCGGCCTTGCTGACAGCGACGCTCGCCGAGCTTTTTGTCGGAACGCCGGGCTCAGGTGGTGCTGCCGGAGTCGGCGGAGCAGGCGGCGGCCACATCATTTTGCCTTCGTGCAGGACTATTGCTCCGCGGACGACCTCGTCCTCTAAGTCGATCAGAATTTCCCCAGCTGCTTCCGCTTTTTCGCCGCCATCGGCGATCTTACTTCGGGCTGGCTTCTGCAGATCGTCGAGCAACGCAACTATGCAGGCGCCGTAAAGCTGGCTCGACATACTTGCCATTCGCGAAGGCAGATCGGTATATCCGATTATTGACACACCTTTGTGCTTGACCACTTTGCCGGGCTCGGTCAGAGCACAATTGCCGCCTTGTTCGGCGGCGAGATCGACGATAACGCTGCCGGGTTTCATTGATTCGACCATGCCGGTCGTGATCAGTTTCGGAGCAGGCTTGCCGGGGATCAATGCTGTCGTAACGATAATATCGACTTGCATCGCTTGGGCCGCAAACAAAGCCATCTCAGCTTTTAGAAAGTCGTCCGACATCTGCTTGGCATAGCCGCCTTTGCCTTCGCCCTCTTCTTTGATCTCGACCTCGAGGAACTCGGCACCCATCGAGGCGACCTGATCCTTTGTTGCCGAACGCGGGTCGAAAGCACGCACAATTGCTCCTAAACCCTTTGCCGCGCCGATCGCTGACAAGCCTGCGACACCCGCTCCGATAACAAGGACTTTCGCCGGGTCGATCTTACCTGCTGCCGTGATCTGTCCTGTAAAGAATCGCGGGAAATGGTTTGCCGCTTCGATGATCGCACGGTAACCGGCGATATTTGCCATCGCCGAGAGCGTGTCCATTTTCTGAGCACGCGTAATACGCGGAATGCAATCCATCCCGAATACGGTCGCTTTTCGCTTTGCGAGAAGATCGATAAGCTCGCGGTTTTGCGCAGGCCACATGAAGCCGATAAGCCAGCCGCCCTCTTTCATCAGAGATGCCTCGTGGACACCGAGTTCAGTATTTTGTTCGGGCGGACGCACCTTTAGGATCACGTCCGATGTCGCCCACAGCTCTTTTGTGTCGTCAATGATCGTCGCTCCTGCCTCGCGGTATTCGCCGTCGATGCAGTTTATGCCGTGGCCTGCGTGAGATTCGACATGAACTTCAAAGCCCAGCTTTTTCAATTTCAGAATGGTCTGCGGTGTTGCCGCGACACGTTTTTCGCCGGGATGTATCTCTTTTGGAATGCCGATCGTGGTCATAAGACTTATTGCTAATAGAAATGAGCGAGACGCTGTTTCGAAATTCTAATAAATCTAAGTTTATCAGACTAACCGAAAGGATAATACTGCGTGAACATTAGCTCCGTGACAGAAGTCACAAGATCAGGCAACTGACGGATCTTTCACCACGGCGATGAAAGGCAAATTGCGATATCGCCCGGCGGCGTCAAGGCCGTAGCCGACGACAAATTTATTCGGCACGACAAAACCGGTGTAGTCGATCTTTAGCTCAGTTTTTATGCGTGGCTCCGGCTTGTCGAGAAAACTCGATAGCTTTATCGAGTTGGCTCCGCGAGAACCAAGAATGTCCAAAAGCCGCGAAAGCGTCAGTCCCGTGTCTATAATATCCTCGACGACAAGCACGTCTTTGCCGCGGATAGAATTACTGAGATCTTTGAGAATTTCAACGTCTCCTGTGGACTTAGTGCCGTCCTTGTAGCTTGAGACAGACATAAAATCAATTGCAAGTTTTAGATCGATAGCACGCATGAGGTCGGCCAGAAACACGCACGAGCCCTTCAAAACACTGACTAAAACTAAGTCCTTTTCGGCGTAATCGGCTGTGATCTGCTCGCCTAATTCCTTTATGCGAGTTTGTATCTGCTCTTCGGAATAGAGGACTTCGAGATTCGGGTTGGTGAATTCAGAATTTGCCATTTTTGTCGATTCTGCGGCCATATTTTCCTCGTGAGTTGATTGAAATTGTATTTACAAATACTATTCAAACATAGGTTGACTTTCAAGCCGACGGTTCAGAAAGGTTCGTATTATGTCCGATGTAAATAAAGAAACACGCGACCGGGTCCGTGCATTAGTGCGGCAGGTTCTCGAAACCGTGCCAACGGAGGGCGAAACTAAACCCGCGGCCAGGCCGGCAGCAGCGGTCGAGCACGTTGTAGTTAATTCGCTTCAGGACAAGCTTGGCAGGGAATTTGACCGCGATGAATCTGCAAAATCGCTCATTACTGAGGACGATCTGCGTGGCCTGGAGCCTGGATCACGACTGCGTGTTGCCCAAAACGTAAAGTTGACATCACTTGCCCAGGACATTGTAAATGATCGAAATATCGAATTGATTCGCAAACAGCCGAGGCAAAATATGACAAAGGTTCGTTCGGTTGCGATCGGTTCCGATCATGGCGGCTTTAAAATGAAGGAGCAACTGAAAGCTTATCTTACGGATTTTGGTCTGCAGGTGCGTGATTTCGGCACAGAGAGCGAAGACGCGGTTGATTATCCTGACTTTGCTCACGCTGTGGCCAAGTCAGTAAGCGGACGGCAAGTAGATATTGGAATTATAGTTGATGGTGCTGGCATCGGCAGCGCAATGACGGCAAATAAGGTCCCGAACGTGCGTGCTGCTGCGTGCTACACAGTTGCGTTGGCGAAAAACTCGCGTGAGCATAACGGTGCGAATGTTCTGACGCTCGGTGCCGGACAAAATACATTTGAGCAAGTAAAAGACATCGTCGAGGCATTTATTTCAAATGATATTTCTGAGGAACGGCACAAGAAGCGCGTTGGCAAGATCGACAATATCGAAAAGCAGTATCGAAAGTGATAAAATAAAGTTTTAATGCAGCAGAACGGCAATTACGAACAACTTATCGACCAGATCACAGACATGGTGCTGGCAAAGCTTAGCGGGGAAGAATATTGCCCGACGTTTTGCCGTGCCGATGTCGAGCGGATCGTTGACGCTGGAGCAGAACGCATCGGGATCGTCCTTGGTGAAACTGCCACCGCTCATGATTGGGCGATGCTCATCGATCACACCCTGCTCAAGCCGGAAGCCTCGGAATCTGACATCAAGAAACTTTGTGATGAAGCTGTTCAATATGGTTTTGCTTCGGTTTGTGTAAATCCGGGCTGGGTGAAGAAAGCTGCTGAGTTCCTCAAAGGCTCAGGCGTTCCTGTATGCACGGTGATCGGTTTTCCGCTTGGTGCGACATTGCCTGATGTGAAGGCGTATGAAGCCAGGCGTTCAATATTTAACGGCGCTCGCGAGGTCGATATGGTGATCAATATCGGTGCATTGAAATCGGGCGATGACTGCGCAGTTGAGGATGATATTAAAGCCGTTGTCGCAGCGGCGCACGAAAATCACATTCTCTGCAAAGTTATTATCGAAACTGCATTGCTCACCGATGAAGAAAAAGTCCGAGCTTGCCTGGCCGCAAAGAATGCCGGGGCTGATTTTGTAAAGACATCGACTGGTTTTGCCAAGGGTGGAGCGACAGCGAATGATGTTGCGCTCATGCGGCATACGGTCGGCAGTGCTTTAGGCGTCAAAGCGTCAGGCGGAGTAAAAGGTATCGAGGACGCACGGGCCATGTTCGAGGCAGGTGCGACACGCATCGGTGCGTCAGTCGGCGTTAAGATAGCCCAAGAAGCAAGCGGTATTAAATCTACGATCGTCGCAGGGAATTATTAAAGAGATCTATTTTTTCGCGGCCAAGGTCCGGTCAAATGTCCTGCGATAATCATTACCGTTCATCTGTACCGTTCGACACATTTCATACAACCGTGAACGAACACGGACTCCGATACGATCTTCGAGGGTTTCCTCTCGGTCATTAGGACGCTCATCCAAATAATTTGTTGTAAAGATAGTGAATTTCTTCTCGTTATACCGCGTGTTGATGATGTGGGCCATCGTGTCTCGAACCCAGTCGGTTGGTTTCGAGGCTCCAAGTTCGTCGAGAACAAGAATGTCAACATTCAGAACCGGGGCCAAAACAGCAAGCTCAGACGACTGCGTATTAGCGTTGTACGAGTCCTGAATTTCCTTTAACAGCGAGCCAAATTCATAAAAAAGACAGGAAAATCCACGTTCCGTCAGGCCTTTTAATATCGAAACCGCCAAATGAGTCTTGCCGACACCGACGCTGCCCATTAGAAGCAGGCCGCGATCGACGGCAGGGTATTCCATGGCAAATGCCATCGCGGTTTTGAGTGCGATGGTTTGGGACTCATTCTGAGGTTTGTAATTACCAAAATGAAAGCCATCATAGCGTTTAGGTAATCGAACACTATCAAACTGACCATGCTGCTCTCTCAGCTTTCGACACGAACAGACACGGGCGCCCTTGCCGCTCACGATCTCCATTCCGGTGCCGTAACACACGGGACACTCGTCCGGTATTTCGCTAGAACGATCTAATTCTTGATTAGACGAGACATTCGAGACGGCTTTCAGATTGTGGTTCTTTACTTTTTCATGAGGCATAAGGCGGCTTGGTGTTATGGATTATACCACTGACGTTTTTGAATTCAAGACCTGAGCGGCAACCGTCGTATGGTTATGTTATATTACCTTTTATAGAACTTTTATGACTATTTTTCGCAGTCTTTTAATAAAACTGGGTTTGGCTGATCTCGGTGCTGAACGTACGCCGATCAGTGTTTTGGTTTTAGATGACGACGAACGAAGGCATCGCTGGTTCATAAAGAGATTTATCGGTGATGATCTTGACGTTGCTGAGAATGTCGAAGAAGCGAAAGAACTACTTAGTGCGACCAATTATGACGCGATCTTTCTCGATCACGACCTGCTGCCGCACCATTATGAATCCAACGATCATGATGACTATGCGAACACAGGTTATGCCATTGCAGAATTCCTTAATGAACGGTCCGAAATTCAGCGGGCCGCGACAATAATCGTTCACACGCGGAACGCCGACGCTGCGATACCGATGGTTCAAAAACTGCGCGAATCAGGCCGCAGCGTTGAGTATTGCGCATTCCCAATGCTCGATCTCAAAATAAGGAATTACTGGAAGCGTTGAACAAACGTCTGCGATTCAGCCTATGAATCGAAGAAACAGAACTGCGAGAATAACGAAAACGATCAATTTTGCGACGAGGACGATGGTATTCACTGTGTTTGATTCTCCTTCAACAGGGATTTCGGTTGTGGCCTAACGCAACAATCCTCTTATCAATAGCTTCGCCGTTTTTTCTGTTCGCGCGGCGATCTCGGCACGATTGCCGAGTTCGAAAGCACTCAAGCTGTATGGTAAAAGTGAATTTGTCGCTGAGACAAGGGTTTGAGCAAGATCAAAAGGATCGCCATTTGAAAAACGTGATTTTTTTTGCCCTTCGGCGATGACCTCAGCAAGAATTTGGGCTTCCTCGTCAAAGTAACGTTTTCTTCGTTCGAGAAGCTGTGGACGGACATACGCGAGTAGTTCGTTGAGACTCTGTGAATAATGTTGCACACTGTCGAAACGAAAGAGAACTCGCTCGACAAGCATTCGCCGCAGGCGCTCATCTGCTTTAATAGATTTTGCCGCAATCGAGCGCAAGTTATCTTTGAGCCTATCGATTATTCTGTCGATATGAGTAAGAGCGATCTCTTCCTTGCTGGAAAAATATAAATATACAGTGCCCTTGCCGATGCCGACCTCGCTCGCCAGATCGTCGATGGTCATCTTCTTGTAGCCAAAACGAGCAAGCAACCCGTCGGTAGCATCGAGGATCGAATCTCGCGTAGTTTTACGTTGAGCGGCGTTTTTCATGAAATGACCATTGACCGGAAACGTCTTTCAGTCAATATACGATAAGAGGCATAGGCTCGTCAATCTAAAAAATAAGTAACCGATCTTCTCCTATTCAAAATATTTTCGTCCGCGCATTTTTGCCGGCATCAAATCGCCCTCTGGATCGTTGCCTTCATCCTTTCCATAGCCGAGATCTTTCATCAACTTTGTCGGAGCGTTGCGGATCTTCATAGGCACCGGCAAATTGCCGAATTTTTTGGCATCGTCCATTGCGGAACCTATAGCATTTGTTGTGGATCGGTCTTTTGCCGCATTTGAGAGATATGCGACACCGTGCGCGAGATTTAGTACGCATTCGGGCAAGCCAATTGTCTCGACAGCGCGAAATACTGAATTTGCCACGACAAGAGCGGTCGGCTGTGCGAGGCCGATGTCCTCGGAGGCAAAGATCACCATTCTGCGTGCGATAAATTTAGGGTCTTCACCTGATTCGATCATACGTGCAAGATAGTACATCGCCGCGTCGGGCTTGCTCGCCCTCATAGATTTGATGAAAGCTGAGATGACGTTGTAATGCTCCTCGCCTTTTTTGTCGTAACGCAAGAATTTGGATTGCAACGTTTCCTTCAGCGTTTCGATGTTGATCTCGTCGTAGAGATGCGAAGTGTTCTCTATCATCGTTATGGCCTGCCGGGCGTCTCCATTTGCCATTTCGATTAGCCATTGTCTGGATTCTTTATCGAGTATGAAACCGGTGCGGTCTATGATCTCTGCCATGTCTTCGTTCGACAATTCTTCGAGGACAAAAACACGCATCCGGGAAAGCAGTGCGGAAATTATCTCGAAACTTGGATTTTCGGTTGTCGCTCCTATCAACACCAACTCGCCGTTTTCTACATAAGGAAGCAGGAAATCCTGCTGAGCTTTATTGAAGCGATGAATTTCGTCAAGAAACAGTAAACGCGGCCTGCCGTGAATTGATGGGGTTTTCACGATCCTGCGAATGTCGTCCTTTCCTGCTGACACAGCGGAAAGTTCGTAGAATTCTGCGTTGATAGCGTTTGCGTAGATGCGAGCTAAAGTAGTCTTGCCGGTACCTGGCGGTCCCCAAAGAGCAAAGGAGAAAACGTGTCCATGCTCGATCGCGAGGCGCAACGGCTTGCCCTCGCCGACCAGATGTTTTTGGCCGACAAATTCATCCAAGCTATGCGGCCTTATTCGATGGGCAAGTGGTTCCATAAATTTCGTTTGATGCTATTATAACGCACATTAGGAGACAATCTATGAACGCTGAATCGAAGCGACTTGCTGAATCGAATGAGCGAACCAAATACTGGAAACGCTGGGGGCCATATTTGAGTGAGCGAGCGTGGGGCACAGTACGCGAGGATTATTCGGGTGACGGTGCAGCGTGGGACTATTTCCCGCACGATCAAGCACGTTCGCGGGCTTTTCGCTGGAACGAGGACGGTTTGGGCGGCATTTGCGATAACCACCAGAGGATCTGTTTTTCCGTAGCTCTGTGGAACGGCGTCGACCCCATACTTAAAGAGCGCCTTTTTGGGTTGACGGGATCCGAAGGCAATCATGGCGAGGATGTAAAGGAGATCTATTATTATCTCGACTCTACGCCAACTCACTCCTACATGAAATTTCTCTATAAATATCCGCAGACAGAGTTTCCATATCTTTGGTTAAAAATGGCGAACCACGATCGGACGAAACTCGAGCCCGAGTTTGAACTTATAGACACAGGCATATTTGACGAAGATAAATACTTTGACGTTTTCGTTGAGTATGCAAAGGCTGAGGCCGAGGATATTCTTATAAAAATAACTATAGCGAATCGCGGTAATGAGGATGCAGAAATAAATGTACTACCGACGATATGGTTCAGAAATGAATGGACGTGGAACGGCAAGAAGCCTACAAGCAATCTTTCGGCTGCAGGCGACAGTTCCATAACCATTTACGAAGAAACGCTCGGTCCGCGATCTCTGTATTTCGACGGTTCGCCCGAGCTGCTTTTTACTGAAAATGAAACGAACAACGAACGGCTTTTTGCCAGCAAGAATCTCACGCCGTATGTAAAGGACGGCATCCACGAATATATCATCAACGACAACACGGCGGCCATTAATCCCGCAAAAACGGGAACGAAAGCAGCGGCCAGTTACAAATTTATCGTTCCGGCTCATGCTGAGGTCATTGTTCGAGCACGGTTTTGCGAGAAGGGGTCTGCGAATAAGGGGACGAAGGGAAAGAAGCAGTCGGCGTCGAAAGGATCTCTCACGGTATTCGAGGATTTTGATGAGATCCTTGAGCAACGTATTTCCGAGGCTGATGAATTCTACAACGATATAACGCCCGCAGAACTCTCGAACGACGCGCGAAATGTCCAACGGCAGGCGTATGCCGGAATACTTTGGTCGAAGCAATTTTATCATTACGTCGTAGAACAATGGCTCGAAGGAGATCCGGCAATGCCAAAGCCGCCTGATTCGCGTCTTACCGGGCGCAATAGCCATTGGAAACATCTCTTCAATTCAGATGTCATCTCGATGCCTGATAAGTGGGAATATCCGTGGTATGCCGCATGGGACATTGCGTTTCACTGTATACCGTTGGCGATGGTCGATCCTGAGTTCGCAAAGGATCAGCTTATCCTGATGCTTCGCGAATGGTATATGCATCCCAACGGTCAGATCCCGGCTTACGAATGGGCGTTTGGAGATGTAAATCCGCCAGTGCACGCATGGGCAGCATTGCGGGTTTACCAAATCGAAAAGAGGCACCATGGTAAAGCTGACCGGGCGTTTCTTGCGCGAATATTTCAGAAACTCTTGCTCAATTTCACTTGGTGGATCAACCGAAAGGACGCAGACGGGAAGAATGTTTTTGAGGGCGGTTTCCTCGGTCTCGACAACATTGGTGTCTTTGACCGTTCACAACCGCTCCCGACCGGTGGTCATTTGCTTCAGTCTGACGGTACGAGTTGGATGGCGATGTATTGTTTGAACATGCTCGCTATCGCGCTCGAACTTTCCATCGAGGATGACACTTACGAAGACGTGGCCAGCAAATTCTGGGAGCACTTTGTTTTTATTTCCGATGCGATGAACAATCTCGGTGACGATAATGTTGGCCTTTGGGACGAGCACGATGGTTTCTATTACGACGTCCTACATATGGATAGTGTTAACTACAACACGCCTATCAAAGTGCGGTCGATGGTCGGATTGATACCTCTGTTTGCTGTGGCAACTATCGAGCCGCAGATCCTGGATGCGATGCCTGACTTTCGCCGCCGAATGCGGTGGTTTATCGATAACCGGCCTGATCTGACCGCCAATATAAACTGCGCTCGCCGCCCGGGAAAAGGAGAACGTTATCTCCTAGCGGTTGCCCCCCGTGAACGTCTGACGCGTGTCTTGCAAATAATGCTTGACGAAAGTGAATTTTTGTCGCCGTATGGCATACGTGCATTGTCGCGTTATCACAAGGAGGTTCCATACGTGCTGCATGTTGATGGAATCAATCATCGCGTTGATTATGAACCCGGAGAATCGACGAGCGGCTTGTTCGGCGGTAACTCAAATTGGCGCGGGCCTGTTTGGTTTCCGGTGAATTATCTGCTGATCGAATCGCTTCAAAGATTCCATCACTATTATGGCGACGATCTCAAAGTCGAGTGTCCGACCGGCTCGGGCAGAATGATGAACCTATGGGAGGTTTCTCAAGAATTGTCGAGGCGAATGTCGCATATTTTCCTGCGTGACGAAGCTGGAAGAAGGGCCGTTTACGGCGGGTCTGAAAAATTCCAGAATGATCCGTATTTCCGCGACCACATTTTGTTCTACGAATACTTTCACGGTGACAACGGTGCAGGGTTAGGAGCCAGTCACCAGACTGGTTGGACGGGCCTTGTAGCAAAATTGCTGCACCAAAGCGGCGAATGAAAAAAGGCCGCACAGCCGGGGGACTGTGCGGCACCATAGGCGAACTTCTATGTTCCGACTACAGTAAGTTCGCCGATGGTTAGCGGAGAAAAGCTCCCGGAATAGGAATATCCTCGCTGATACCAAATTGTTGCACGGTGATTCTGCCGCTCGACGGACGATAGACATACCAAGTGCCGTTTGATGGTCGGAAAATTGCGAAGTCAGTTTTGCCGTCATGGTCATAATCCCCCGCGACAGGTTTGTCTCCTTCCATACCCCAATGAGTTGTTGTCGAAACGCCATTTGAACTTTGCAGCACATACCAGTTGCCGTCAGACGGACGGAAGACTGCAAAGTCGACTCGTCTGTCGCCGTCGAAGTCTCCTATGAGAGGTACATCGGTTGCGAGACCAAACGGGTAGCTGATCATTACCTCATCTGCACTTTGATGGACGTACCATGTGCCATTACTCGGCCGCCAAACGGCGACATCCGTAATCCCGTCGGCGTCGTAATCGCCTGCAACCGGAACATCGCCATTCATACCGAAATTACGATAATCGATCGAACCGTTGGAACTGAGCATTATGTACCAGAAGCCATTGCTGGGCCTCCAAACGGCGATGTCAGTTCTGCCATCTCCGTCGTAGTCGCCCGGAACAGGCTTGTCACCCTCGATCCCAAAATGGACAGTTCGATATTGATTGTTCGAACTGTTCTGTATATACCAGATGCCATTACGGAAAACTGCGTAGTCGATCTTCTTATCTCCGTCGTAGTTACCGGGGACCACTACATCGCCGAAGGCGGCTCCGCCAAATTGAGAAGCGCTATAGCTATGATCCACTGACCGGCTTACGTACCACATGCCGGTCGAAGGCCTCCAGACCGCAATATCTGTCTTTCCGTCTCCGTCGAAATCAGATGGCTGCACTTGCAGTGTTCCGGTAAAGTCGGCAGATGTCTGCGTTGATGCCAAGTTGATGTAGACACGTTTTTGCGGAGAGAATGTGTAGTCTTGCTTTGCAACACGCAAGACATAATTCGCAAAGGTCGGAATGCTTGCAAGTGAATAAACTCCATTGGCATCAGTGACCGCAGTTCCGATCACGGTGTTTTCTGTCGCCCAATCGCGAAGTTCTGCTGTCACGCCTTCGATACCTTGGCTGCTTCGATCAACAATTCGCCCTGAGATCGAGACCGCGCTTGGCTGATTGACCGTGATGGCAATCGAGATCAAGGTGCGTAGGCCGCCATTGTCGCGAGCCTCGGCCCAAAGAGTGTAGGCTCCCGGAAGATTCGGCTGCCAGAGGAATGAAAGCGTGCCGTTATTCGCTTGGCCGATCGTTGTTACCATCGTTGGGCTCTGGGCAGACATTGAGAGATGGACAACCTGACCGTCGGTGTCCGAAGCCGTCACATTGATCGGTATCGCAAC
>CAZGSC010000115.1:0-11470 GCA_964528325.1 uncultured Chloracidobacterium sp.
TCTTTCAAGTGTGCCCGGATGTTATCCGGCTCGCTGCCCTGTGGTGTTCGGACTTTCCTCTTCCGCTTGTGGCGGAAGCGATCACCCGACGCGCTTCACTAACAAGGCTGGAAAAGTATAACAAAAAATGTTGAACATTCAAATCATATGTTGCATCAACATTATTTTCTGATCTCGATCACGTCTCCTGCAATCAACACAGGGTCTGCTTTTTTCCCATTTTTGATCGACCGCAGATCGTATTCAGTATTTTCAAACAGGCCTTTTTCATTCTTGCGGCGAATGGTCGCCCGTTTTGGCTCGCCTTTAGCGCCGCCGGATGCAATTACCGCCTGATAAAGAGTGATACCCGTGTTAAGGGTCTTCTGACCGGACAAATTTATCTCACCTGAGATGTAATATGATCCAAGGTCTGCTTGTTGGTCGGAGGTGAATTCAATTGAATTTCCTGGGTAGATCATCACGCTGTCAGTAGCCGAGTCGTGAAGGTCGTAGACTTCCAACTTCAATAAAGGAGCACGTTTAACAATCGCCTTTGTAGCTCTTGGATTAACGCTGGCCTCAGAACGGATCGCACATAAGGGCATTGCTTCGCGTTGAAGATTTTTGGCACCGGGGTTTTCGACCATTCCGGAAACCGTGATCTTATGGCTGCCATATTCGCGGACAGTTACCTCGACCTTTGGGTCAGGAAATAGTGTAATGCCTGAAGCAATAATTTTTTCTATTGTGCCTAATGTTTGGCCTGCTACTATCAGATCTTCGCCTGCAAGTGGAAATTCGATCTTGCCATCAGGGCGAACAGTACAATAGCTCGACCCTTGAGATGAATTCTCTAAATTTACAAAAAGAACATCGCCTATCCCGACCTTGTAAATTTCACTTAGCGAAAGTATCAGCGATTCATTGGATCTTGGAAACTTAGATATTCGTTGGGCTACTGTGGGCAGATTGTCGTTATTTTGTATTTCCTGGCTTTGAACAATAAGAACAGCCTCAGCTGGGGTATTTTTTGATGGCGTGGCAACTATTTGCTTTTCATTGGTCTTTCCAACCGGACTTGGAGAATAGGGATTGTTTCGTTTGCTGCTGTCGGCCATTTGGGCAATGGCAGAGATATTCGTTACAAACAAAATGATCAAAACCGTAAGCAGCAAAAACGGGTTGTTTCGCACTTTCATAATCATCACTCCTAAAAACCTCGCGCAGTGCGAGAAGTTAGGATAATAAAAACGCCCAAACCAGCTAGATTTCTATTTTTTGAGGAATATTTAACGGAAGTGCGAATCAAGAAAATCAGGAGGAAATAGGGCAGACCAATTTTCTAAATAATATTTGCGTAGACATCTCTCGATCTCTTCTGCAGTGAGCAGCAATTTTATTTGCGTAACTAAAGTGGTCGCATCACGAAGAGAAATACCGGTAAGCAAATTCAGAACCTGAGGGATCGAAAGGGCGTTCATGCTAAATTCGCGTGCGCCAAGTCCTAACAAAACAGGAGCATAGAAAGGTGAACCTGCCATTTCGCCACAAACGGTAACGGGGACATCAGCCTTCCGTGCCGCGACGAACACATCCCCGATCGCCCGAATCACTGCCGGATGAAGCGTTTGATACCAATCAGCAACGGCATCATTATCACGATCCACTGCTAGCACGTATTGAACCAGATCATTCGTTCCGAGGCATAAAAAATCGACCTGCTTTGCGATCTCAAATGCGGTGAGGACTGCAGATGGAGTTTCTATCATCGCACCCAATTTTGGTTTCCCAATTTCGAGGCCTGATCTAATGAGGGCGGTCCGTTCTTCATCAATGATCGTCTTCGAGCGGACTATTTCGTCCACGCCGGAGATCATCGGAAGGATGATATCGATCTTTCTACCACAAGCGGCTCTTAAAAGTGCACGGATCTGAGTACGAAGATGTGTTGGATCAGCAAGACTGAGACGAATAGCTCGAAGCCCAAGCGAAGGATTTCGTTCCACCCAATGCGGATCACTGCCAAATCCCTCGACACCGACATCAAAAGTGCGAATCCTTACAGTTTGTTCGCCGGCAGCTTCGGCAATTCGGCAATAGGCTTCAAATTGTTGGTCCTCCGTAGGCATCATTCTACCTTGCCGAATCAGCGACTCAGATCTATACAGGCCTATTCCCTGCGCTCCTACAATTTTTGCGCTCTCGTAGGTGTTTGGCTGGTCAACATTGGCCCTGATCAAAAAGCGAGTTCCGTCAACAGTTTTTACCGCGTCGCCACTAAGTGAGCTACGTGTGTCTGAATGTTTGTCAGATTTACCCATAGCTTCGAATTCTGCAACAGTTTCGTCGCTTGGGTTTAAGATGATCTCGCCATTAATGCCATCAACAATTACACGATCTCCGGAGAGGGCGGAATGTTCGATATTTCTAACACCGGACACCATCGGCAGATCAAATTCACGTGCAAGAATAGAAGAATGCGATGTCCAACCGCCTTGTTCTGTGATGATCGCAGCCGGCCTTTTTTTTGCGATCTCTATTATTGTGGAGGGACTAAAGTCGCGTGCGACAATAACTGAGCCCGGATCAGTCGGAGCATTAGGATGGGATACGTTGAGAGCTGTTAGAAGACGATTTGCGACGTCTTTGATATCAAGGTATTTATCCCTAAAATTAATGTCCGACACGCTTTCTTGTTGTTTAATATAGTGATCAGAGATCATTCGTATTGCCCACTCGGCATTTACGCATTCCTTCTTGATATATGAATGGATCTTATCTGCAAATGACGATTCGAGAATCAGAAGATGGACCCCGAAAATGTCTGACACGGGTCGGTTGGAATCATCATGCGCAGTAATTTCGCGTAGCCGCAAAATGGACTTGTCGAGAGCCGATCTAAAACGCACGATCTCGTCTTCTGTCTGTTTTGAATCGAGATCAAGCCTTAAGGCCCGCTTATTTTCGCCAGATAGAAAAACAAGTCGTCCGATTCCGATGCCGCGAGATACGGCAAGAGCCGGAAACCGCATTTCGCGTTTCGCTCGAATAATATCCGATGCTTGTTTCGTTTCAGTCAAAGCGCTAATACAAAATACGCGATAGCTCCGAAAACGTTCCGTTAATTTCCAAAGCTGAATCCACTTCCGCCGCCTTGTGACGGGAAGAACGGTTTCAATAAACCAGCAAACGCTGCTAAATTCCTTGTTTGGATCAGGATTTCGCCGGGACCGTTGAATTCCGCGACCATGCCTTCTCCGCTCAGCAAGCTTCGCAGATAACCACTCTTTGCTGCTTTTCGTAGGTTGTATTGCATGTGACCTTCCCAGGCAACGAGATGTCCAGTATCGACGACATATTGTTCACCTTGCATGAGCGTTCGCCTATGGATCGCACCAAAAGATGAGACGAGCAAAAGCCCCGTGCCCGAAATCTGCATGACAAAAAGGCCTTCACCGCCAAAGAACGATTTAGCCCCGCCAAATTTGGTATCGACGAGCAATGACGTATCTCCGGCAAGATAGGAACTCGACTGAACCATGAATGTCTGATTCTGCATCTCGAGTCCTGCCACATCGCCAGGAGCTCCCGGAGCAAACGTGACCTCGCCTGGTCCGCCTTTCGCGGTAAAAGTCGAAACGAAGGCAGATTCACCGCCTACCGCGCGCTTCAGAGCGCCAAAAACACCGCCTTTGAGCTCAGAATGAAGGTCGATATTTGCAGACATCGAAACCATTGCTCCGGCCTCTGCACATATCGCCTGTTCGGGCTGCAGATTTACGACTGCAAGTGCGAACGCACCTTGATGCTCGATCGCCCAAGTATAGCCTCGACCTTGTCCGCGTCCGTCGGAGTCAAAATGAAAAGCACCGCCTGACGGATACGACACCGGTGTAGGTAAAGGTGTTGGGGCGGATTGCGGTATGGGCTCGGATTGGAGCACCATACCGCACGAGCCGCAGAATTTTGCACCGTCCATTAATTCTGCATTGCATTTTGGGCAGTTCATATTATGACTCCTTTCGATTTCCTGATAATTATCTCTGCTGCAGCCTCGGCACTTGTCACAAAATCCAGCAGATTTACGTCGGAATCACTTACAGCAAGGTTTGCTCTCCACGTATCGATCACGGGCTTCCAGCACTCGCCGATCAATACGAGTGGGCGTTTTTTTATTACACCAGTCTGGAGTTTGTTCCAGACAAGCGATATTTCAGTGACAGTGCCCATTCCGCCACGAAAGGCGACAAAACCGACGCTGCGCGTAATGAGATTTTGTAGCCTCTCATAAAAATGGTTCGTTGCTACCTTATCGGTCAAATACCTGTTTGGCTCATTCTTAAATTGATTAAGCACGATGCCGAATACGCGGCCACCTTTTTCGTGGGCACCTCGCGACGCGGCTTCCATAATGCCCAGATAGCCACCGGTGCAAATGGTAAAACCAGCCTCGGCCAATCGGCCTCCAAGTTCCATTGCTTCACGGTACTCAGCTGAGTTTTTTGCACATTTCGAACCGCCAAAAATCGTTACGATCTTGTCCTCAGATTTTTCGATCACGTTATTTTTCTCCAGTTCAGGATAAACTGCGATCCTTCATTTAATAATTATATCCGAGACGTCATTGATGACAAACAGACTATACTGCAACTGCCTCTTCAGGCGGGGTGTTGCCAGCTTCTCTAATTGCTTGGGTAGTATTTGTGAATAAAAGGACCAGACTGCCGACGACAAAGAAGACGATCAGAGCCAAGATCGCCGGGCGATACGAGTTTGTAAGTTGTGCGACAAGGCCGAAAACCAGTGGGCCGAGCCATGACGTTCCACGTTCTGAAATGGCATAGATGCCAAAAAATGCCGATTCGCGTCCTGCAGGTATCATTTGTGAGAACAAAGAACGTGACAAAGCCTGAGAGCCGCCCAAGACAAAACCTATCGCTCCGCTCATGATATACGCTTCGGTTATGTTATTGAGAAATGCATAACCATATATTACGATCCCGCACCAGATAATCAGTGAAATTAAGATCGCGGTTTTGGTGGTGGTAAAATGAGCGATGCGCTCAAATATCAGAGCCCCGACAAATGCCACCGCCTGCGCGATCATAAACGCGATGAATAAAAACCACGGATCTGGTTCTAGTTCTTTAGCAACGTACAACTCCTGAGAGAGGAATACAGCCGACATCGCGATGACGGTTTGTATGCCATCATTATAAAGCAGATAGGCAATAAGAAACTTGAGTGTGTTTTTGAGTTTAAAAAGTTCAATGAATGTTCCTTGAAGTTCGATAAATCCAGCTGTAATGTAATGTTGGCCCTCGGGAGCTGTTCTTATTGGCTGACGCCGCTTCAAAAAAATGAATGTGAAAATCGCAAATCCACCCCACCAAACGCCGGCACCAAAAAAGCAAATACGCTTGGCCATCTCGATCGTTATTCCAAATGTATCGTGGCTATACATGAATGCCGCGCCAAAGATCAGAGTCATAAAACCACCAAGATAACCAGCCGCGAACGCCCAACTGGAGACTTGGTCCCGCCTATCTTCGGTCGTAATATCTGGCAAATATGAATTAAAAAAAACTATCGATGCTCCGGCACTCAAGTTTGCGACGATGAACAGGAACGAACCCAAGAGATAAAGATCTTCCTGTACAAAGAACATCAAGGCAACACAAAACGCACCGAGATAGCAAAAGACCCCAAGAAAGGTCTTTTTAAGATGCGTGTAGTCAGCAACCGCTCCCAGCACCGGCAAAAAGAAGATCTGCAGGAACACAGAAGCCGCAACAGAATATGAGAAAAGTGATTTTGCGGTGACCAGATCATAACCTGCGATTGCGATAACGACGCCATTTTCGCCGACAGCCTTTTGAGCTAGAGTCGTTATGTAATCACCTACAAGCACACCAAGCACTAGCGTAAAAAAAGCATGATCTGCCCAGTCAAACATTATCCAGCCGCAAATTTCTCTGCGGTCATTCTTTTTGGGATTATTTTGCATCATTAAGTCGCCGACTGAATGTTCTTACAGTGTGTGATAATCGATCACAATAGAGTAGAAAATAATATTTGTCTAACTGCTATACTTTAACAAAGTCCGATTCGGGTCATTGGTTAGGTTAAGTTAAAATATACAATGCTCTTGTCGTAAATATGAAAGCAATGATCCTTGCCGCCGGATTTGGCACGCGGCTTTTTCCCTTAACTATAGACCGCACAAAACCCGCTATTCCTTTCTTAGGGAAGCCCCTTGTCGGTTATGTTGCCGAGTACGTTGCGGGGTTTGGGATCAAGAACTTCGTCGTAAATCTTCATCATCAGCCTGACTCCGTAATTGATGCTCTTGGCGATGGCAGCTCATTCGGAGTTCATATCGATTACACCCGCGAAGAGCCCAAAATCCTTGGAACGGCCGGAGCCCTTGACAATGCTCGTGACTACCTGGAAGAGGACACGTTCCTGATAGTGAACGGCAAGATCATTACGGATATCGATATTGGAGCCGCTGTCGAAACTCACAAACGGTCGGGTGCGATCGCAACGATGGTCTTAAAGCCAAACGTAAAGCTGGAAAAATTTACCATAGTTGAAGAGTGCGACGGTTATGTTACGGGTTTTGGCGACGATGCTAGGCCATTGACTGGCGAGGAGATCCGCGATCCGCAATGGATAGCCCGCAATCCCTTGATGTTCACCGGCATCCATATCCTAGAACCGCGAGTGTTCGACTATATTCCACGAGGCGTTTATTCAGATATCGTGCCAACGTTTTACAATCCGGCTTTAAGAAAGGGAGAGAAGATCGCTGCACACATTACGGATGCTAATTGGTTTGAATTATCGACCATTCCGCGCTATTTGGATATTTCACTTGCGATGATGAAAGGCGGCAACGTTCAGCTTGGCAAAAATTGTAAATTGTCTGACACGGCAAGCGTCAAGGATTCTGTTGTCTGGGACGACGTAACCATCGGCGACGGAGCAGTTCTTTATCGGACCATTATTGCCGATAATGTCACGATCGGTACAGGCGAGCACTTTGAAAACGCAGCGATCGTCAGTGCGGACAGTGTGCGTAACTGCAAAGAAATTCCGGAGAAAGCACTCAAAGGTTATATTCAGGGCGAGAATTACATCGTGCCGCTGAATTGATAAGACTCGATGATCCAGCCATTAGACAGACTCACACAATTTTTACAATCGAGAAGCCTTTCGGGTGATTTCGTATCGCTTACCGCCGACGCCTCAACTCGTGAATATTATCGCATCGACTGGAAAGGCAAAAGCGCCATCGCCTGCGTCTATCCTGAGCCTTTTGAGGAATCTGCACGGACATATCTCGACGTAACGACGCTTTTCCTCGCCGGCGGATTGCCGGTTGCCGAGATACTCGATTTTGAAGGCAAACTCGGTGTTGTTATTCAGGAAGACCTTGGAGACACGATCCTGCGTGATGTGATCGCGGAAGCAGAGATGGCTCGCCGAAAACGTCTTCGTAATGAAGCGATCTCGCTGATCGCCAGAATTCAATTGCTGACACCAAAGGCATCTCAGATGAATTCGATCGCTTCGCGGCTCAAGTTTGATACCGAAAAACTCGAATGGGAATTGAACTATTTCAAAACACATTATTTCAAAACCTTTTTGAAAAAACCGCTTTCCGCCGAAGACGATGCACGGCTCTCAGCAGAATTTCACGAGCTCGCCGTTGAACTCGAATCACGAGCTTCGGTTTTGTGTCATCGAGACTTTCACATGGCCAATCTGATGATCGACGGCAAAGGCCGAATGAGGATCATCGATCATCAGGACGCGCGCATCGGCTCGCCGGCTTATGATCTCGTGTCGCTTTTACTCGACAGGATAACTGAGCTTCCATCACCCGACTGGCTTGCTGACAAAAGGGCATATTTCCTTGACGTTAGGCAGCGTCTCGGATTGTCAAAGATCGAAGAGGAAGAATTCGCCTACGAATTCCGGATGCAAACGATCCAGCGGTGCCTCAAAGCCGCTGGCACATTTTCTTACCAATCTGTGGTACGCGGCAAAACGCACTTTATTCCTTTCATCAAGCCCATGTTCGGCATATCTATTCGCGGGGCGACGAAT
Organism: uncultured Chloracidobacterium sp.; assembly: GCA_964528325.1. Classification (GTDB taxonomy): domain Bacteria; phylum Acidobacteriota; class Blastocatellia; order Pyrinomonadales; family Pyrinomonadaceae; genus OLB17. The sequence goes on from CAZGSC010000115.1 coordinate 8,098, forward strand.
CTTGGCCGCTTTCCTGCGATCCGAGAGATACTCAGTCGCGAACTAGTTTGATCAGACGCGCAAATGGTCGCTGCGCCAGTTGGTAACTGCCTGCTTTATCTCCTTTGTCTTTGCGAATTCTCCACTAAGCGTGCGCTCGATCAAATTTGGCAGTTCCTCATCGGACGCAAAGCGTAATGCAATGATCTGACCGGGCGATAATTGTCCGGTCCGTTTTAGCAGCTCGGGCGGGAGAACCTCATTGTATCTCAGACGTTCCTCGAGACGGATAACACGATCTTGAGCTTTAAGGGACTGCAGCCTTGACGCAAAGGCCAGGAGAAGAAGTGTTAGGCCCAGAAGCGCCCAAAACGCCAGTGCCCAGCTCGGCGCCATAAAAAAACGAATTAGATGCGACAAGAAATTGAGCGTGAGCAGCGGTATCACGGCAAAATGAAATAATGGATACCAGCGCGCGTGGTTTGAGTAATTTTGAGTGTTTGCCATGATGAAAATTATCTCCTGTTAAAGTTTTGTCTGTGCCATTGCTTCCGGCGGCTTGCCCGTAAAATCTTCGCCCGGATTGACGAATAGATTTTGCTCAAATCGATATTGCTTGTCATAAAGCTGTTTGTAACGGCCATCGAGGGCGATGAGTTCATCGTGGCTGCCGCGTTCGAGTATTTCGCCTGCTTCGACGACAAGGATCTGATCGGCGCTGCGAATTGTTGAGAGACGATGGGCAATGACGAATGTCGTTCGGCCTTCTCTTAAACGCAGCAGGCCTTCTTGTATTAGAGCTTCCGATTCGCTGTCGAGACTTGATGTCGCTTCGTCGAGTATCAGGATGCGAGGATTTGCAAGAAGTGCGCGCGCAATGGCGATTCGCTGACGTTGGCCGCCTGACAGTTTTACGCCGCGTTCACCGACGACAGTGTCGTAGCCATTGGGGAATTTCGCGATAAATTCGTCCGCGTTCGCGATCTTGCAAACCTCTTTAATTTTGTCTAGGTTCGCCTCCGGGTTTGAAAAGCGAATGTTGTCGAGGATCGTGCCGTCGAATAGAAAATTATCTTGAAGGACAACGCCCAGATGCCTGCGGTAATCACGTAATTTTACATGCTGTTGATCCTTTCCATCGATCTTTATTACACCTGTTGTTGGGTGTATGAAATTAAGAACAAGGCTAAGGATCGTCGATTTCCCTGACCCGCTTGAACCAACAAGAGCCGTTGTTGCTCCGGCTTCAGCGTGAAACGACACGCCTTTTAGAACGGGCACGCCTTCGTCGTATTCAAAATGAACATCCTCAAAGTCGATCGTGCCTTTAATATCGGGCAGAGCCTCTTTACCTGCGTCCGCATCGTCCTCTGTCGTCATCGACATTACCTCGCGGATGCGGTCGAGGCCGGCTAGTGCTTCGGTGATCTGCGTGCCGATCGAGGTCAGTTCGATGACAGGCATCGCGAGCAGGAACGTGAACGAGATATACATCAAAAAATCGCCGAGCGTCATCGTATTTCCCTGCACGGCGTTGCCGCCGATGACTATCATAACGACCGCGATCGCTCCAATGATGACCGAAGAGAATGACGAGATCGCCGAAACGCCCGTAACAGTTTTAGCGACGTTGCGAAACAACTTGTGAGCACCGCGTGCGAATGACAATTCCTCGCGTTTCTCAGCCGTGTAGGCTTTGACAATGCGGATGCCGCCAAGCGATTCCCCAAGCCTGCCAGTAACGTCGCCCGTTATAACGTTTCGTTCGCGGAAAACCGGACGCAGCACGTTGAACGCATACATCAACGCCCCGCCAAAGATAAGAAGCACGACCAGCGTCGCCGTCGTTAACTGCCAATTGATATAAAACAAAACGCCAATGGCGATGGTGGCGGTTACGAGACTCCCAAGAATTTGGCCAAGCCCGGTGCCGACGAGGTTGCGAATGCCTTCGGCATCGTTCATGATCCGCGAGATCAATTGCCCGCTCTGTGTCGAATCAAAATACGAGATCGGCAGCCGCTCGATATGAGCCTGCACACGTTTTCGCATATTCGTAATGGCAAGCTGCGCAGCAACGCCTAAGATCTGTGAGAGAGCGAACGAAGTGACGCCTTGTATAAGGGTCGAGACTCCGATCGCAAACGCGATCCATTTGAGCAGTTCGTAACGATGATTTGTGAAAACCTCGTCACCGATATATTTTGTCGACGCAGGCAAGACCATTCCGGCGAGTCGCGAGACCAGCATAAGCATGCTGCCGAGCAACAGGCGCCACCGTGCGTTCCAGATCAGCTTTCTCGCCTCGGCCCACGCGCTTGAGTAATTGACCTTCTTTTTCTTTTTTTCTTCCGCCATCTAAATATACCTACAAGTTTGCTCAATAACACCGAGAAGTCAACGGCACAAAACAGCGCCCCGGAAACCATTCAATGCTGGGACAAATCATACTTCTTACCACCCGGGTAGGAATTATTCATTATCTTTCCTACCATGAAATGGCCTTGAAACGCGTAAGCTATTGTTTTTACAGGCCTTATTCAATTTGTCCCGAAACAGTCATGTTTTTGAAAAAAATCATCTGAAACGGACTTCCAAAAAAACACTGTTAGCGCTTTGAAAATAGCATATATGTTGCGTAAATGCAACATATTCTATATATATGAAACGTTGCTCTTTTATCGAAAAGCAGTGAGTACTTTGTTGCGAAGTCAGTTTACTTTAGAATCAAGTTTTATTCATTTATGAAGCAAACATACATTAATCAACTAAAGGATCACCTCGGTGAAACGGTCACTCTGAAGGGCTGGCTTTATAACAAGCGTTCGAGCGGCAAGCTCGTGTTTTTGCAGCTACGCGACGGCACGGGCATTGTGCAGTGCGTCGTGTTTAAGCCCAACGACGAGGCATTGTATGATCTCGCCGATTCGCTGGGGCAGGAAAGCTCGATCATCGTTACCGGAACGGTCAAGGAAGACACACGTTCATCGCTTGGCGTCGAGCTCGATGTCACCGGCCTCGAAGTCCTGCAAAATGTCCATGATTATCCGATCACGCCAAAGGAGCACGGCACAGAGTTCCTGATGGACAATCGCCATTTGTGGATACGTTCGAAAAAGCAGCATGCCGTTTTAAAAATTCGACACACCGTTATCAAGGCCGTCCGTGATTTCTTTGACAACAACGGCTTCACGCTTGCCGATACGCCGATCTTTACGCCGGCCGCTTGCGAAGGCACGACGACGCTTTTTGAAGTCGATTATTTTGACGATGCTAAGGCATATTTGACCCAATCGGGACAGCTTTATAACGAAGCGACCGCAGCGGCGTTTGGCAAATCGTATGCGTTTGGCCCGACGTTCCGAGCCGAAAAATCAAAGACTCGCCGTCACCT
>CAZGSC010000116.1:0-11368 GCA_964528325.1 uncultured Chloracidobacterium sp.
AGGCGATGGCGTTGGCACGACGTGTCGAAGTCGTGTTGAGATTGAAATTTACCGCGATGAGAAAATCTCTGGCTCCAATAGCAACCGCACCCGAACGCGCAACGCTGTCGTTGAATTTGGCAGGGCCAAAATCGGGCTTCCAATCCGATGAACCGATCTTGTCCTTTAGGCCTTCGTACTCGCCTTCGCGGCAGTTGGCGAGGTTGCGGCGTTTTTCTTCGGCAGCGGCGTTCTCGTAGAGATAAACGGGAATGCCAAGTTCATCGCCGATGCGTTTGCCAAGCTTTCGTGCAAACTCGGCTGTCTCTTCCATCGTGATACCTGAAATAGGAACGAGCGGACAGACATCCGTCGCTCCAAAACGCGGATGATCGCCTTTGTGATGCCGCATGTCGATAAGGTCCTGCGCCTTTTTGACGGCTTGGAAGGCAGCCTCGATAACCTCGTCAGGCGTTCCGACAAAAGTCACGACGGTTCTGTTGGTAGAGTAGCCCGGATCGACATCGAGCAGCTTTACGCCATCGACCTTTTCAACCTCGTCGGTGATCTGTTTGATGACCGTCATATCGCGGCCTTCGCTAAAATTGGGAACGCATTCGATCAGTTTTTTCATACTTTTTAGAATTGTCACTTATTATTCACGATAGGCTCGAAACTTGTCCAACGCCGCGCGCAGTCAGATCCATTAAGTTCGGCCTCGACATCAATTCTATTTTTGCTGAGCCTCTATCGGCAGATCTATTGGATGGTGGTCCGACAAAACTTTTGGCGTGAACGAGGTCCTTAGGGCATTCAGTACCGCCAAAACATCGATCGCTTCCTGCATTATCGCACCCGTTACGGGCGGCAGATAGCCCAATGCCGCAAGGCCGATGCCTATCAGGCTCAACCCCATTCCACCAATGGCGGTCTGCAGAGCGATCGAACGCATTCGACGGCCGATGTGCAGCAGTTCGTCGACACGCTGCAGGGAACTGTCCATAATAACGGCTCCCGCGGCTTCGGCTGTCACATCGCTGCCCTGGCCAAAGGCGATGCCGACCGTCGCAGCGGTCAGGGCCGGAGCATCGTTGATGCCGTCGCCCATGAAAACAGTATTCGCACGAGCCGTTTCTTTACGTACTAACTCAAGTTTTTGCTCGGGGCTTTGGCCGGCATGTACTTCGGTGATCCCGACTTTCTTTGCGAGATAACCTACTTCGCTTTCGCGATCTCCGGACACAAGCATCACACGCTCAAAGTCGTGCTTTGGCCCAAGGTGACGGACAAACGACCGGCCCTCAGCCCGCGGCTCATCGCGGAATCGAAACGTGGCTGCATAACGCCCGTCAACAAGCACAATGCACTCGAGGCCGCCGGAAAGTTCTGGCAGTAATTCAACATCTACCGGCGAGTGCTCTCCCAACTTCTTTCGGCTGGTCACAAGTATCGTCCGCCCCTCGATCAACCCGTGTAAACCGGTTCCGGGACTTTCGCTTACCTCGACCGCTTCGTACAGGTCCAGACCGGCCGTTTCTGCGGCATTTAAGATAGCCGACGCGAGCGGGTGCCGGGAATAGCGCTCCAAACTCGCTACGGCGGCAAGAGCCTCGTCAGCGGTAAAGCCGTCAGCGGGTATGACCTCGGTCAGTTTTGGTTCGCCATATGTCAGCGTTCCCGTTTTGTCGAATATCGCTATTCGACAGGTGTCGATCTTTTCAAGCACGGCCGGATCTTTGATTATGATCCCATGGCGCGCCGCCAGCGAAACCGACCCTATAATTGCGACAGGAATACCGATTATCAGAGGGCAAGGCGTCGCGACCACCAGAACCGCAAGAAAACGGCCTGCCTCTCCGGCAAAAACCCATGCAGCGATCGCAATGACAAAAACTATCGGCGTGTATATCGCTCCGACCTGGTCTCCCAAACGCCTCAACTCAGGACGCCGCACCTCAGAGTCCCGCATCACCTGCATGATCTTTGTATATCGTGAATCAACGGCAGTCTGTTCCGCTTTGATCGTTAAGGCTCCTTCGCCGTTGATAGCACCTGAGAGGACAGCTGCTCCGACGGCCTTGGGCAGTAAATACGGCTCGCCCGTTAAGTACGATTCGTTCATTGTGCTTCGCCCTTCGACCACAATACCGTCAACCGGACAGGTTTCATGAGGAAAAACAACGACCACATCACCAACGTTGATCTCTTCCAATGCAACGTCGATCAGATCGGCCCCATCCTTTCGATGTGCAGATGACGGCAGCCGCTTGGCAAGAGCTTCCAATGCGAACGATGCCCGCCTAACGGCATAAGACTCAAGAGCCTGGCCGCTTGCAAGCATCAGCACGACGATAGTTCCGGCGAGGTATTCGCCGAGGAGAACTGCCGTAATGATCGATACCACAGCGAGCAGGTCGGTCGTCGGGACAAGTTTGAATAACTTCACGAAAAGCCGCAATATCAGTGGCACTCCTGAAGCAAGACCAATTATGAGCGGAATATCCTGAGCCGGAAGGCCAAAATATTGGCTATTTCCCGCTACCCCAAACCTCAAAACCAGATGCACCAATATCGCCGCAAATGAAACGATTGCGATGACGACCTCTTTCGTCCTTAAAGCTGCAATGACCGTTGGTGCCGCATAAACCATAGACCTTTGAATGATTATACGCTTAAAAGATTATACGCTTAAAAAAGGCGCCGCGATGTGACCTGGCACACGATAGAGAACTGGCGAAACAAGATTCAACCGTGGTGGTGTTTGGCAAAGACTTCCGACTTCATTTATCATAAATATTGCAAAGACTTCTGTTCGATAGGATAAAGTGAGCTTTGAAACCAACCGATATAAAAGATCCGGAATATTTTCACAAAGTCGTTGACTGCCAGTACGCCTGTCCCGCACACACGCCTGTGCCGGAGTATATTCGCCTGATCGCCGAAGGCAAATATACCGAGGCGTATATGATCAACTGGGATTCGAATGTGTTTCCCGGCATCCTGGGCCGAACGTGCGATCGTCCGTGTGAGCCCGCATGCCGACGCGGACGCATCGACGAAGAGCCGGTCGCGATCTGCCGCCTAAAACGTGTCGCCGCTGACAATAAGGACGAAGTAAAACATCTGATGCCGCAAGCTCCGTTTAAGGCTAACGGCAAAAAGGTTGCGCTGATAGGTGCAGGTCCGGCTTCGCTGACTGTCGCTCGCGATCTGGCTCCGCTTGGCTACGAGATGCATCTGTTTGACGAACAGATCAAAGGCGGCGGTTTTATGCGTTCGCAGATCCCGGCATTTCGCCTGCCTGAAAGAGTGCTCGAGGAAGAGGTTGATTACATTCTTGATCTGGGAATTCACACACATTTCAAACATTATGTAGATTCGCTTAAAGGGGTGCTTCAACAGGATTACGATGCGGTGTTTGTCGGAACTGGTGCTCCCCGAGGACGCGATCTGCCCGATCTGCCGGGACGCCAGGAAGGCGCTGCGAACATCCACATCGGCATCAACTGGCTCGGCAGCGTTGCGTTTGAACATACAGACAAGATCGGCAAACGAGTGATCGTTCTCGGCGGCGGAAACACTGCGATGGATTGCTGCCGCACGGCTCGTCGTTTGGGCGGCGAAGACGTGAAGGTAATTGTGCGTTCGCCGTTCGCATCGATGAAGGCCTCGCCTTGGGAAAAGGAAGACGCACAGCACGAGGACATACCGATCATCGATAATCACGTCCCAAAATCTTTTGTTATAGAAGACGGCAAGCTTGTCGGAATGACGTTTGAAAAGGTCGAAGCGAAGTATGACGAAAACGGGAAGCGATCTCTTGTGCCTACCGGCGAAGATGATGTATTTTTTCCGGCGGATGATGTTCTTATTGCCGTCGGTCAGGAAAACTCTTTCCCGTGGATCGAACGTGACATTGGCTTAGAATTTGATAAATGGGAAATGCCGGTTGTCGATAAAACGACATACCAATCGACTCATCCGAAAGTTTTCTTCGGCGGCGACGCGGCGTTTGGCCCTGAGAATGTAATTACCGCAGTCGCTCACGGCCATCAGGCTGCAGTCTCGATCGACCTGCTTTGCAGCGGCAAAGATCTGCTTAATGAACGGCTTCATCCGATGGTGAATCTCGTCTCGCAAAAGATGGGTATTCACGAATGGGCGTACGACAGCGAGATCGACGAATACGACCGCCTCGTCGTGCCGCAGGCGCCGAAAACAAAGACACTCGTCAACCGCAAGCAGGAAGTCGAGATGGGTTTTGATCCGCTCGCCGGTTACAAAGAAGCCGAGCGCTGCCTCAACTGCGATGTGCAGACCGTCTTTGACGCTCCGAAATGCATTGAGTGTGACGCCTGCGTCGATATCTGCCCGACTAGCTGCATCACGTTCACGGCCAATGAGGAAGAGACTGATCTACGGCAGAACTTAAAGGTTCCGGCATTGAATTTAAAACAAGACCTTTACGTCGCCGACGGCCTCAAGACAGGCCGCATTATGGCAAAGGACGAGGACGTCTGCCTCCACTGCGGCCTCTGCGCGGAACGATGCCCGACCGCCGCCTGGGACATGCAAAAGTTCTGGTACAACGTGACCAAAGCCGGCGAGGTCAAGTATGGGTGTAATGGAAACGGAAATTTAAAATAATGTCTGAAACCAAGATCAACGATTTTGTAGTTAGATTTGCCAATGTTAACGGCACCGGTTCGGCGTCGGCTAATGCTTTGTTTACCAAGGCTGTGTTTCGCATGGGCGTGCCTGTTACGCCGAAAAACATCTTTCCGTCGAACATTCAGGGCCTGCCGACGTGGTATGAGGTGCGTGTCTCGGAAAAGGGACATCTTGGCCGCCGCGAAGGTGTCGATCTGATGATCGCCGTTAATCCGCAGTCGATGAAAAAGGATTATGCCGACGTACACGAGGGCGGATATTTCCTTTACGACAGCTCAAAGCCGCTGCCGCCCAGTATGGTGCGCACCGACATTACACATATCGGCATTCCGCTGATGAACCTCGTAAATGAAGCATTCGGTGATCCGCGTCAGCGAATGCTTTTCAAAAATATCGTTTACATCGGCGCTCTGGCTGTTCTTTTCGGGATGGACTTCAAGGTGCTCGAGGGGCTTATTCAGGACCAGTTCAAGGGAAAAGAAAAGCTGATCGAACCGAATTACAAAGCTTTGCAGTTGGGTATCAATTGGGTGCGTGAGAATTTTGACGAGCCATTCGATCTTAAACTCGAGACTCGTGACCTGCTCGGCGACAAGATACTTTTCAGCGGCAACTCGGCATGCGGGCTTGGGGCTATATATGCCGGAGCGACGGTGGCCGCGTGGTACCCGATCACGCCATCGACATCGGTCGTCGATGCGTTTTCGAAATATTGCTCGAAATACCGTGTCGATCCCGATACCGGCAGGAACAACTACGCGATCGTGCAGGCCGAAGACGAGCTTGCAGCGATCGGCATGGTGATGGGAGCGTCGTGGAACGGAGCGCGCGCATTTACAGCAACTAGTGGCCCAGGCGTCTCGCTGATGAATGAGTTTCTGGGTTTAGGCTATTTTGCAGAAGTTCCTACGGTGCTGATCGACGTCCAACGCACTGGTCCATCGACCGGCATGCCGACGAGGACTCAGCAATCGGATATTCTCCTCGCGGCTTACGCTTCCCATGGCGATACGAAGCACCCGCTGCTTTTCCCGGCGACGCCGAAAGAGTGTTTTGAAATGACCGCTGACGCATTTGACCTGACCGAACGGCTCCAGACGCCTGTTATCGTGATGACCGATCTTGACCTCGGCATGAACGACCACGTCACCGAGCCGCTCGTCTGGGACAATGCCCGCCAATTTGACCGCGGTAAGGTCTTGACCACTGAACAGCTTGATCGTATCTCTGCGGCATCTCACGCGGGTACGCGGGCGACAAGCTTACATAATGGTGACCTTCCGGCTAACGGCAGCGGCAAAAAGAACCCTGACCTTCCGGGCCATGACGGCAGCAACGAGACGGCCGGTGAACCGCTGCAGCAGTTTCGCGGCAAATTCGGCCGCTATCTTGATATAGACGACGACGGTATTCCGTATCGCACAATTCCCGGCACGCATACGACTTATGGAGCTTTCGTGACGCGTGGCTCTTCCCGCGACGAATACGCAGTCTATACCGAGGACGGCGAGGTCTACCGCCGCAACGTTGATCGTTTGGCGCGAAAATGGGACACAGCAAAAGAGCTCGTTCCACAACCCCATTTTTATCAGGATAAAAATGCGTCTAAGGATGGCGTTATCTTTTTCGGTACGTCGATCTTTTCCGCAGAAGAGGCCATCGAACAGCTTAAGGAAGAAGGAATCGAGCTTGACGCGATGCGTCCGCGTGCATTCCCGTTCAGCAGATCGTTCCGTGATTTCATAGACTCACACGAACGCCTCTTCATCATAGAGCAAAACCGCGACGCACAATTCCGCAGCCTCATGATGATCGAACTCGGCACCGATGCATCGAAACTGATCTCGGTTCTGAACTACGACGGCATGCCGATCACGGCGGATAATATTTATAGGCAGATAAAAGATAACATTGATAAGAAATGACATACGTTAGATCAACATTTCGACATCCGGCATTGCCGAAGAACGACCTTGGGTACACGGTGGATTATTATGAGGGCTCGCTTTCGACGCTGTGTGCGGGGTGCGGGCATGATTCGATCAACGCTGCGATCGTGCAAGCGTGCTGGGAGATGAACATCGAGCCGCATAAGGTTGCAAAACTCTCAGGCATCGGCTGCTCTTCGAAATCGCCTGCTTACTTTTTGTCGAACTCGCACGGGTTCAATTCGGTCCACGGACGGATGCCTTCGGTGGCGACTGGTGCCAATCTTGCTAACCGCGATCTGATCTATTTTGGCGTTTCGGGCGACGGCGACACGGCTTCGATCGGAATGGGTCAGTTCGTCCACGTCGTCAGACGAAACCTGAACATGGTCTATCTCGTGATGAACAACGGCTGCTACGGCCTGACCAAAGGGCAAGATTCGGCGACTGCCGATGCGGGCTCAAAGAGCAAAGCGGGAAGTGTGAACCTCTTTGAGGCTATAGACCTTGCGAGCCTCGCGATCGAACTGGGAGCGACGTTTGTTGGTCAGAGCTTCTCGGGTGACAAGGAACAACTCACTCCGCTTCTCAAAGCCGCGATGAAGCACAATGGCTTTGCTTTTCTCAACGTTATTTCGCCTTGTGTTACGTTCAACAATAATTCCGGCTCGACCAAGTCGTACGATTACGTGCGTGAGCACGTTGAAGCAACGGCGACCATGGATTTTGTACCACTGATGAAAGAGATCACTGCTTCTTATGAGGCCGGCGACATTTCCGATATCACGATGCACGACGGTTCTGAGATACGGCTTCACAAACTGCAAAAAGATTGGGAGCCAATAAACCGTTTCTCAGCGATCAACGCGATGCAGCGTGCCAAACAAAAAGGCGAGATCCTCACTGGCCTGCTCTACATCGACGAGAGTTCAAACGACCTGCACGATATTCTCAATTCGAGCGAAACACCGCTGAATGAGCTTACAAAAGACTCGCTCTGTCCCGGCGCAGAAGCATTAGCAAAACTTAACTCTTCTCTGCGGTAAAAAATTTAGCCACAAATGTGCGAATAAGAATTGTTTCTTCATTCGCTCATTCGTGGCTAAAATCCTATCTGAACAATTAAAGGCTCGGCTTCTTAAATATGTCAGCCAAACCTAGCATTCTCGATGCATCAGCTGCATTCTTTGCAGCAGCGGCGCCTTTTTCTATCGACTTTGCATAGCCTTTGAGACTTCCGGCCTTCTTTGCACTTTCTGCCTTTTGGATCGCCTGACGAAGATCAGCGATCTTGTCGGCACTCATGGCCTGAGAGCGTTCCAATTGATCGAGGTACGCTTTTGCTACCACCAGCTTACGAGGCCATTCGAGTCTTGCCTGGCTCTGTACATTAAACCGATCAAAATGCACCAAGTTAGCAGCGTCGATCTCATTCTGTGTCATGAATTTTGTCGGTGTCATTTCAAAGATGTCGAGGCCGCGAGAGATCTCGGACGAATAGATGTGACCGTTGTACCAGTAGGCTGACCACGAACCACCAAGCACGAGCATCTTAGGATCGATCGGCCCACGATCGAAATAAGCGATCTCCATCGGGTGTGACGCGTCGGTGAAATCCATCATGGAAATACCACCTTGATACCAGGCTTGTATCTTAATGTCGCGACCGGGAACAGGTACGAGTGAACCGTTGTGAGCGACGCAATTCTCGGTGTCGCCCTGAGCCGAAGGCATTTTATAGTAGCCGGCAAATTTCAGCTTGTTGTTCTCAAGATTAAAGATCGAATCGGCTCCCCACACATTTGGGTCATTTTCCCGACATCTTGCACCTAAGCCGCCGCCCCATTCATCGGTAAAGACTACCTTCTTACCGTCATTCGAGAACGCTGCGGAGTGCCAATACGAGTAATTAGGGTCATTGACCGCATCAATGCGTTTTGGGTTGGCAGGATCTTTTATGTCCAACAGTATGCCGTTACCCGAACATGCACCCGCTGCCAGGCCAAGCTGCGAATAAACGGTAATGTCATGACACTGATCTGTGACGTTCGGATCTTTTGAATCGTGCGTAACACCGCTCGAAAGGCTGTTGATGACACCTGTTCGTGCGTCCATAAAGACCCTTGGGCTTGAAACGATCTTCGCATCCTGTGGAGCCTTTACCGGCACTTTGATCACCTCGATGCGAAACAGTGCTGTGTTCGGATCCTTATCGGGTTTCCCGCCCGAGCAGCCTTCCAGCTCTTCGTTTTGGCGGACAAAGGAAGTTCCCGAAACATAGATGTACACGTTGTTCGGGTCATTGGGGTCGGTCACGAGCGTATGTGTATGCGATCCGCGGCAGGTTTGTACAGCTCCAACCTGTTTGGGGTTTTTGATGTCCGAAATATCAAATATCCTTACGCCGCGAAAACGATCTTTCGACGCAGCAGGCAAACCGGGTGCCGTCTGGATCGGAAATCCTGCAGCACTACAATCGAGACGGCCATTCGCCATTTCAACCGACATGAACATGAGGTTGTTGTACACAGAGACATCGCCCTGGCCGCCGGGGCAAACGATACTGGTCAACAAAAGGGCATTTGCCGGATCGGCAATGTCATAGATGCTCATTCCGTAAAAATTGCCCTGGAACAAATGATTGCCCTGAAATGCTATGTCTGAATTTGCAAAGGCGAGTCCGGCTAAAACGAGTTTCATCGAAGCAGGTATATTTTTGGGGTCTCCGCCGGTGATGATGCTAACACCTTTATCGACCTTGGCGTCAGCCGGGTCGTTAGAAAGCTGAAATGCTTCAGGTTTTTTTAGCAACCGAACGTGTTTTAATCCCATTGACGCCTCGCCGGCATCGTACATTCCGGGAGCGAGTTTTGCTCGCGGATCTTTTGCGTCCGCTCCCGTCATTCCGGCGGGCAAAGGCGGTGCAGGCTTCGGAGCGAACGGATTGTCTCCGTCCTGAGCAAAAGTTGCTAGTGCAAAAACAGAAAACAAAAATACTAAAGCGGCAAGTGTTTGTAATCGAATCATCGTTTCTCCTATTGGGGGTTTTTACCAAGCATATTTTGCATGATACGGATCTCGGCCCGTTGGCCGCTGTCCACATCGGTCGTAAAGCTAAAAAGTTCGGCATCCTGTCCGGTTCCGGCATTATCATACAGTTCCTTTACCATCGTAAGGGCACCGCCATGATGCTGTATCATTCCAGTCAAAAAGAGGCGGTCAAAATCCTTGCCCTTTGCGTTTTTGAGAGCTTCCATCTGCTCCTTCGTAAGCATTCCGGGCATCAGCATTTGATGATGGCTCGACATATCCATGCCGGGCATATGATGATGCATGTCTGACATTTCCATCTGCATTGAAGTCGGCTCGCCGCGAGCAGTGAGCCAACGTTCCATAAATCTCATTTCCTCTGCCTGCGAATGACTGATGCGCGCACCAAGGAGCCGAAGCTCTTTGTTCTCAGTTCGTGAATCCATCAGCGCCACCATCTCTACTGCCTGAGCATGATGCATGATCATCCCTTGCATGAATTCAATATCCTTCTTCGAGCTTGGCGGTAATTTAGCCCGCGTCGAAGACGGCAGTGCTTGTGTCGGTTGTCCCGGCGCTCCGGGCTGGACCACAACTGGCGATTGCTGAGCGCAAATTGGAATCACGAACAAGCAGCCGGCCGCAAATAAGGGTAGAGCGGAACGGCAAGAAAGAATCTGTATCAGCTTTGGCATGTAGTTCATTTTCGTTATTACTTTTTTACAATACGACGTTTGATCTAAAAAGTTTAGTCGCCGTGCGTTCAAGTGTCTATTAGAGCGTGTCCTCAATTGCCATTCAACGCTGGGACAAATCACACTTGTTACCACTTGGATAGGAATATTTCCTACTTTTTCCTACCATGAAACGAGTTAGTCACATGTAACTTATTGCGTAAGCATGATTTATTCAATTTGTCCCGTTCAGTCGTCATTTTAAAGTTTCCGGATAGAAACTGTTTCGCAAAACAATTTTATTTGACGATGATACTAGAATATTTTTGTGCAAATTGAAAGATATTTTATCTATGCAACAGACCGTGCGATACCAACAGATCAGGCTTAACAATAATCAAATCCCAGTGAGATCCTCACGTTTTCTTCGCAGCCAGTTTTGCTCAGGATAATATGCGTTTCCGCTGATCGTATGAACGGTATACGCTTGTCGCGATCTATTGCTCTTGTTTGGAAGGCTGTAATGCGGCAGCATCCCGTCGAGAACGATACATGCACCTTTTCCTACTTCGAACGGGACCGCGTCCTTCACATCATAAGGACTACTGTCTAATGTTTGAAACTCGGTTCCGCCACAGCCTTTCTTTCTATGAAACCATGATCGCAGAGATGTTTTATGACCACCGGGCTTTGCCCACAAGCAGCCGTTCTCGACAGTCGCGTCCTCAAGAGCGAACCAAAATCCAACGCAGGAAGCCGGCTCTGTGTACAAAAAACTTGAATCCTGATGCACATCGACGACGCCTCCGATCTCGGCGTGTTTGAAAATGTACATACTCTGGATCAGCAGCGAGTCAGTCAATTCCAGATCGGATGCCAGCTGTTTCATTTGCGGCGAGCGGGAAAATGCACTGAATACCGAGTCAAGATCATGCAAGGCGTGGCCTATCTTATTGAGTGAATAAAAAAGATCGGTCCTCAGTTTGCCGTCGGCGTCAAAAGCGTCTTTTTCAAAAAAGAAAGATATTTTATCTCCGGAATCGAGAAAATAATCGTCGCTAGTCCTTTCTTGTTCGGACGTCTGAA
>CAZGSC010000117.1:0-11340 GCA_964528325.1 uncultured Chloracidobacterium sp.
TAAACGCGTAACTCTTGCAAGCATCGCCAACCTTATGCTTTTTTCTCAGGGACGCATCGAACGGTTTTGTTTCTTTGTGTTCTCAGTGGCTTTGTAGTGAAAAATTCTCAGGGACGCAAAAAAGGCGGCCGAGAATGACCGCCTTCTCATGCTGAATAATAAAAATCTTATTCCTTGATATTCGCTCCGGCGCTTGCGATGGCCAACCAGCGGCCGTCACGTTTGACCCACGTGTCGATATATCGGATTTTGCGATCGTAGGCGGCACCCTTTTCGTCTTTACCCTTCATCCGGTAGACGCCTGTGATAACGGCAGTATCTCCGGCAATGGTAATATTCATGTTCGTTGTCTCGGTTAATTCAAGAGTACCTTTGTCGCTCATCATGTCTGCGAGCTCTTCTTTCTTATTTGTCAATTTTCCGTTCGCCGAGCTGACACTAACAAATTCGGGAGCCCAGTTCCTCTCAAACCACGCTGAATCGCGTTTTGGAGCTGCATCGTTCCAGTCCTGCTCCAGATACCAAAGTACGCCGTAATCATCAAGGCTGCCGCCGCCTGCGTTGCTGACGACCTGCCATTTGCCGCCGCGTTTCTCAAGAAAATGAACACTGCGCGTGTAAAATGTCTCAGGTTTTCCGCCTTCGCCATCTGCCGTCCAGACCGTGTTGCGATGCGTGATCGTCGCGGAGTTCGGTGTGCATGTGATGTAATAGTGCTCATGCGTCACTTTGTCGGGGTTAGGATTTTTCTTGTTCGCCTCAAATGCCTTCATCGTACCTTCTATCGACGCGGTTTTAGTTACATTTCCAGGCAAAGCAATAAAATCATCCGCGAGTATGTTCATCAACGCGGCCTTGTCGCCGCTTTCTCCGGCAACTCCCCAAGCGCGGTCAAAAGCCTCAAGAGCTTTCTTGTCCGCATCACTGCACTGTCCAAACGCGGCACCAAACATCCCCGCGATCAATATTAACGATACAAAAATGTGTTTCATTGTCATTTCTCCTTATTCTTCGATTTAGTGGAAAAGCTAAAAAGGGTTGTCTTTACCGCCGTCTCAATTGTTCTATCGAGTGCTCCAATAAAGTTTGCCCCATACCTTCATAAACGGAATTTCGAGCATAAAAGGGGCATCGTCCGGAAAACAAAACAGGGGAAGCATTACCTTCCCCTGCAAAAAATGCGAACTCTATCTTATTTCTTCTTGGGTTCCGGCACGTCGTCAGCCGCTAGTGCATCTACCTTTGGATCACCTACGGCCTTTTTCGGTTGGGCCGTGCCATCAACTGACTTTGCTTTGTCGTCGGTCTTTGCGGCACCGCCTTCTATCTTGACGTTTGACGCACTCATCAGTCTCCAGCCGTCTTTGGTCTTGGCAAATACGCCAGTTGTTCGAGAATCACCTGCCATCGGCTTGCCCTTATTGGTGCCAGTCGCCGTGATCTTAAAAATACCAACCGCGCTGTTGCCATCAGCACCGACACGAATGCTCTCCTCGGTATAGGCAAACGATGTATATTTCAAATCGCCCGAACGAATGGCCGCCAGGCGTTCGGCCTTATTCATGACCGAACCGTCGTTATTCACAATCATATAGTTGTCGGCATACACCTTATCCATCGCATCGGCATCATTTTTGCTGAGCCCATTCTTGACCGCCTCCATAACCTTTCTGACCTCGGCCTCGGCGGCCTTCGGATCTGCCGGTGCAGCCGCAGCCGAGTTGGCATTGCTTGCAGCATTCGCCGGTTTGCTGGCTGTGTTTGCTCCGGAATCATTACATGCGGTAAAGAATGACGCAACGGCCATAGTCATCACCATTAAAAATATCTTTTTCATATTCTTTATCTCCTCAAAGATAGATGCGGAATTGCAAGAAGATCAAACGGCAGCCGCATCCAAAAAAACAGCCGTTCTCTATGTGTCTATTTACTAAAAAAAACTTGGAATTACGCAGTTATTTATACGTCAATTGACCCTTGTAGTCAACCACCTAATTGAACCTCTTCAAACTACCTTCACCGCTGATCTTACGAGTGCCGATCTTTGCGACCGCTTCCATTTGAGACATTGCCCGGAGTAGATTCTCGCCCAGCACTTTCCGTATCTCCTGCTCTGTATAACCGCGCCGAAGCATCTCATATGTGACCAGAACCAGATCTTCTGCACCGTTCATCCCTGTGGGCAGATAAGGAATTCCATCGAAGTCCGATCCAATTCCAACGTGGTCGATGCCTGCAACAGCCTTGATATGGTCAATATGATCGACGATCCGAGTATAAGACACGACATAAAACGGATTTGCGTCGTTCAACTGGCGAATGAGTGCGTTTAGGAATTTTGCATCGCCCTTGGCCTGCATTTTAAGTGCTTCGATCTGCGGCTTTAGCCTTTCGTCGCGCTCCTTCTCTTCTGTATTCGTCCGTGCGTCAAGAAAGCCGGGATAAAAGTTGACCATTACCACTCCGCCGTTTTTGGCAACGCGTTTGAGGACATCATCGGAAACGTTTCTAGTGTGATCGTTAAGTGCCCGTGCGGACGAATGCGACGCTATGATCGGAGCCGTCGAAATATCAAGCACGTCATTCATTACCTTTGTCGAAACGTGCGAAATGTCGATGAACATACCCAAACGATTCATCTCACGAACGACTTCCTTGCCGAAATCCGACAGGCCGTTGTTCTTCGGATCGTCATGATGAGCATCGGCCCAATCGTGGGTAACATTGTGCGTCAGCGTCAAATACCTAACGCCAAGACGGTAAAATTCCCGCAATGCCGAGAGCGAATTCTCTATCGCATAACCGCCTTCGATGCCCATCAGTACGCACATTTTGCCTTGACGCTTTGCCTGTCTAATGTCAGCCGCCGTGGTGCATTGCGACAGTTTGTCAGGATATTTTTCGGTTGCACGATAGGTGACATCGATCAGGTCCATTGCCCGACGCATTGCTCCGCCGGTTTTGAGCGTGCTGCCCGACACATAGATCGAGAAAAACTCGCCCGTAATGCCGCTCGCCTTAAACCGCCATAGATCTGAATGAAATGGGTCACCGTCATCGTGAAACATCCCTACAGACCGAGTGCCGAGATCATAATCCTGCTCCGCCATTGGCGTCGGTATATCGTTGTGTCCATCCACGATGATCGCTTTTCGGTGAATAGCCAAAGCTTTTGCCCAGAGCTTCGGATCGGCATCCTTGGGCATTGTTTGACCAAAGACCTGAGTAACATACAAAGAAAACACAAATATTGCGGATATTTTTTTCATAACTGACATAGGATCTGTATGCGGGTAGTTTAGTCCATTTCTCAAAAAAAGATAGTCAACAATGCCCGATAAATGTTAATATCACCCTAGGAGAATTCTATTCTCCTCGAAGTACCACCGCCGCAACGCCTCCTAATTCTAAGTTTACAACGCAGAATTATACTTATACTATCGGCGTTCTGTTCAAATTCCGCCACTCAACCTTCATCCCGCACATATCGCTCGCAGACTGGCTGCCATGGCAAATAGATCGACTTCTGATCCAAAAAAACCCGTCAACAAGCGTCGAGCAGCTGATCGCTCGGCTATTGAGACGTCGTCCGTTCAGATGCCGAACGATACTACATTCCAGAGCTTCATCGAAAATCTACCGGTCATGTTTTACGCGGTAGAACCAACCCCGCCTTATACCCCGATATACATAAGCCCGACCTTTGAAGCATTCGGTTATCCTATCAGCGAATGGCTGGACGACCCTGACATTTGGGATCGTATCATTCATCCGGATGACCGGGAAACCATATTAAACGGCACCCGCGATGCAATGGCACGGGGTGAAGGTATCGATTTCGAATACCGCATTATCTGTAATGACGGCCGCTCGGTCTGGGTCCGTGATCGAAGCTGTTTTATCAAGGACAAGAAGGGCAGCCTGCTTTGCTGGCAGGGCGTTATTTTTGACATAACCGACCGCAAAGAAACAAACGAAGCCCTAAAGGTCAGCGAGTCACGTTTCAGACAGTTATTTGAAAATGCGAATGACATAATCTACGTCCACGATCTCGACGGAAACTATATTTCGATCAACCAGGCAGCCGAGAGGATCTTCGGATACACCCACGAAGAGGCGATGTCGCTGAATATGAAGGACATCACAACACCCGAACATCTAAAGGTCGTTCAGCAAAAGCTTGCCAAAAAGATCAAAGGCACCGCCGGCCAGACCGTCTATGAAGTCGATTGCATAACGAAGAGCGGAAAGCGCATATCACTTGAGGTCAACAGCAGCGTAATAATGAAGGATGGCACTCCGATCGCCGTCCAGGGCATCGCCCGCGACATTACCGAACGCAAGATCGCAGAGGACATCAGCCGTAAGAACGAAGAACGGTATCGAGATCTCTTCGAAAATGCCAACGACCTCATCTACACGCATGATATGGACGGCAACTTCACCTCGCTTAACCGTGCGGGTGAACTCATAACCGGTTACTCACGCGATGAAGCGTTGAATATGAATCTCGCCGATGTTGTCGCACCTGAGTTTCTCGAAGCCGCACAAACCATGACCGCGAAAAAGCTTTCCGGCGACGGGTCAACCACTTATGAATTAGAGATCATTTCAAAGGCTGGTAAACGCGTTACGCTTGAGCTAAGCACTCGCCTAATTGTCTCTGACGGATTACCTGTCGGTGTTCAGGGCATCGCCCGCGATATCACCGAAAGACGCCAAGCCGAGATCTCATTGCACAGCGCCGTCTCACTTTTTTCTTCGACATTCGAATCGACAGCCGACGGCATTGTCGTGATGAGCCTTGATCGTCAGATCGTTACCTGCAACAGCAAATTTGCCAAGATGTGGCAGATCGATCCGAAAACGATCGAGAGCAAAGACGGTGTTGCAATGGTCGAACAGGTAGTGCCTAAGTTGAAGGACCCGGAGCAGTTTCTGGAAAATCTCGATAAGTTGTACTCCGATCCGATGGCCACATCGACCGAGGTAATTGAATTAAAGGACGGACGACTCTATGAACGATATTCGCAGCCTCAGTTCATGGAAGGCGTTCCTGTTGGCCGTGTTTGCTGCTTCCGTGACATTACCGAACGCAACCTTGCCGAAGAAAAGCTCCGCTATTACGCACTCCACGACACACTGACTGATCTGCCGAATCGCGTTCAGTTCATGAATCATCTCCGTCAGGCCGTTGAGAGATCTGAGGGCAACAGTTACGCCAAATTCGCGGTGCTGTTCCTCGATCTCGACCGCTTCAAGGTGATCAACGACAGTCTCGGCCATGCGGTCGGCGACAAACTGCTCCTGGCCATCGCTGAACGTCTGACAGCCTGTGTCCGTCCGGGCGATGTTGTCGCGAGGCTTGGCGGTGATGAATTTGTCATCTTGCTGAACCGCAGCGGAGATACGCCCGAAGTCGTAAATGTCGCAGAGAGATTACAGTCGAAGATCTCTGAGCCATTTAAGATCGACAATTACGAGGTCTTTACGACTGCCAGCATCGGCATTATTGTTTCCGGCAGCGTATCGCGAAAAGCCGAAGACTTTCTGCGTGACGCCGATGCCGCGATGTACCGTGCAAAAGAATCAGGCAAGGCACGTTACGAGATATTCGACCGGAAGATGCACGTTCAGAATATGAATCTGCTTCAGGTCGAGACCGATCTTCGTCACGCTGTCGAACGCAACGAGTTTGAGGTCCTCTACCAGCCGATCGTAAACCTAGCAACCGGACAAGCTCATGAATTTGAGGCATTGATCCGCTGGCAGCATCCTGTTCATGGCCTTGTGGCTCCTAATGAATTCGTGCACGTTGCCGAAGAGACAGGCCTTATCATCCAGATCGGAAAATGGATACTTGAGGAATCATGCCGCCAGATCGCTGAGTGGCAGCGTCGATATAACCTGCCGCTCTCGATCAGCGTAAACCTTTCCGCCAAGCAGTTGATGCATCCAACCCTCACCGCACAGGTACAGGAGATATTGTCAAAAACCGGTCTCGAACCGAGCCAGCTAAAGCTAGAGGTGACAGAAAGTACCGTCATGGAGCACAGCGAAAAATCAATGAACATCCTGTCGGAGCTTGATGTTCTGGGCGTATCGCTATCGACTGATGATTTCGGCACCGGCTATTCCAGCTTGAGTTATTTGCAGCGTTTTCCATTCGACCGACTGAAGATCGACCGGTCATTCATCAACATTATGGACGAAAGCGAAAAAAGCGGAGCTATCGTTAAGACGATACTTATGCTTGGCGAAAACCTCAACATCGAGGTCGTTGCAGAAGGCATCGAAACAGTTTCTCATCTTGAAAAGCTTCGCCTCCTCGGCTGCAAAGCAGGACAAGGCTATCTCTTCTCACGGCCCATCGACCGTGAAGGAGCTGAAAGATTTCTGGAAGACGGCGCAAATGTCTTTGCCAATAATCCGCTCCTCGAATACCGCAGCACGACGCCCATCATCGAAGTCACAGACATACAGTAACCTGAAACTACACGCACCCGAGCCTTACTCACCTAAGCTTGGATGACTCGCTGACTCAGTATTTGGATTACGAAAAGACGCCTTCGCCGAGAAAACTCTCGCGGAGGTAATGGATCGTGTCTTGAAGTGTTTCTTGTGGGTCGCGTGGGGCGAAGCCGAGTTCGTTCACGGCTTTTGACGAATCGAAGTACCAAAAATACTCGGCCTGCTCGACTTCGGTCGGAGCAACGGGTGATGTTTTTCCCCAATTCTTGTAAACCGAGTTGATAAAACTCGAACCTGCCATCGCAAGCTTTTTCGGAACTTTGAGCATCGGTGCTGAAACGCCGCTTAGTCTTTCGAGCCGTCCAAAAAACTCCGGAAAAGTCATATTCGCAGCACCGAGCAGATACTTCTCCTGGTGTTTCCCTTTTTCCAAAGCGGAAATGAAAGCCGCAGCCGCGTCACGTGCATCGACAAAGTTAAGTCCTCCGCTCGGACTGTAAGGTATTTTTCTCGCGAGAAAATCGAGCACCACCTTTGTCGAGCTTAGACGTTCGTCGTCAGGGCCAAGCAGAAGCGACGGATTAAGGATCACAAGCCGCTGGCCTTTCCCATTGAAATTCTCCACGGCTGTGCGTTCCTGATAATATTTCGAACCGTAATACGCCCAACGCGAAAACACTTCGACCGGCTGTGGGTAAGTCTCATCAAATATCTGCTCATCTTCGCTAACGGCGATCGTCCCGCTCGACGAGGCGAGTATCATCGAATGAACAGCGGCTTCTTTTGCTGCCTCGCAAAGCAACCGCGTGCCCTCGAGATGGATCTTATTCATCGCCGCCGCATCGTCGTTGTCACGCGAGACCTTACCCGCAAGATGAAAGATCGCAATAGTGTTTTTACATGCCGTCACCAGATCGTCTGTATTGGTAACTGAACCTTCGACAGCTTCGACACCGGTGTCCTTCATCCATTCGGGAACATGCGACGCCATGACCTTCAAGTTCTTCTCGCCAGCTTCCAAAAACTGCCGAACAATATGCGAGCCCAAAAATCCCGTTCCACCCGTGATGAGTATTTTCTTTTCGATCTTTGTTAATGCCTTTGCCATTTTATTTTTGCCACAGAGAACACCGAGGAGCTACTTTCTCATTTTTACTGCGTTCTCTGTGGCTAATTCTACTTAGTCTTCGATCACAGGTTCAGTTTTTCGGGAACGCCGCCGTTCGGCTTTCCATTGTTTTCGAATCGCTTCGACGTCAAATTTCTCATGCTTTCCGTCGCGCATGCTTTCGACCTCGTATTGAACGCGCGTGGCTACGAGACGGTACGCCTCGGTGTTCGGTACGCCTTCTGTCATTTTTCTAAGCTCGTCGTATTCCAAAAATCTACCGACCTTCGCTCCGATCTTCGCCCCAACACTGCTTCCTTTTGGAATTATCGTTCCTTTTGGAAACGCCTCGTAAGTCCCCCAAATGTAGATAGGCAGGATGCCTATCTTTTGATTCAGAGCAAGATAGCCGATTATCGGTTTGAACTCGGCGATCTCGCCTGATTCTTGACGGCCGCCTTCGGGAAATATCAGAGCGTTGTAACCGTCATTCAAGATCTGCGTAACATGACGGAGCGACTGTCTCAATGAGCCAGTGCGTTCGATCGGCACAAGCGTAGTGAAATTGTTCATATACGCACGCTTATATTTTGTATCGAACCAATAGTCCGCGGCCGCGACAGCTACGGTCTGCTCAGCCATGTCTTTGCCCAAGGCTTTTTTGACCAGCCCGGTATCTAGATGTGACGTGTGATTTGGCGCGACGATGAAGTTGACATGCTGAGGTACGTTCGATTCGCCCTCGATATGCGTGTGCAGCACAGAATCGTAAAGAACATCAGTTGCCAGGCTGACAACCGCGTTGCCCGCACGCTGCACGACCGAGGGAATGTAGATCTCGTTCTCTTCTTTCTTCTCCTCAACACGTGGCTCATCAGCAAGTTTCTTGGATTTATCGACGCGTTGAACAACAGTTAATAATTCACGAACCGACTGAACCTCGTTAAGGGTATCGGGCGACGGAATCCGTCCGCCCGCGTCCTCAACCGCCGCTTGCAGCTCAACAAACATCAGCGAATCAAAACCGAGATCGGCAAGCTTGTCCTCGATAGCAATGTCAGACAGTGGCCTGTTCGATACACTCGCAACGACCTTGCGGATCCAAAGCATATTGTCATCGCCCTTTGATTCCGAAATAGTTTTTGTTTTCGTTTTAGAGCGGTTTTCAAGTGCGTGCAGCATCTCGACAACCTCGGGGCGTTTCACTTTTCGAGTTGCGGTTCGCGGCAGTTCGAAAGGCGTCATATGAAGGACTTTGACCCGCTTGAAAAACGCCAGTCCGGCTGAAACCTCCCGGAAATGTAATTCGATCCGCTTGTTGACATCGGTTCTCGAAAGCGAGATGTCGCGTTCGTAATCGGGAACAACAAGAGCGGCGATCTTTTCACCACCGTCATCATCAGGCAATCCGACAACACTCATCTCCTTGATAAGCGGAGATTTACCGTAAAGGTCTTCGATCTCGTCTGGATAAATGTTCTTTCCGTTCGAATCGATGATCACATCCTTTGAGCGGCCAACAATAAAGAGATTTCCCTCCTCGTCGAGTCTTCCGAGATCGCCGGTTTTGAGCCAGCGGTCATTCAAAACTGCTTCGGTTGCTTCTTCATTGTTGTAATAACCGAGCATTACATTCTGTCCGCGAGCCAGCACTTCGCCAACGCCATTGTCATCCGGCGAATCTATCTTTACCTCGACACCGGGCAACGGTTTCCCAACGCTTCCACGCAATAATTTATTGCCCGGACGAGCCACCGTCAACACCGGCGAAGATTCGGTCAAACCATAGCCTTCAAGCACCGTAAAGCCAAGACCGTGCAGGTCTTTTTGAACTTTTTCGCTCAACGCCGAGCCGCCCGAAATGAGATACCGCATCTTGCCGCCCATGCCTTGGTGGATCGGCAAGAAAACGATCGGGCCAAGATTGAACGGCGTGTTGTCGCGTATCCATGCATTGAATTCGATCACATTGTCAGCCAGATCAGCGATCCAATCGCCGCGTTCGCGCAAACGTGTCTTGATCCGTCGATGAAGCATCTCCCACAAAGCCGGAACGCCGACCATACCTGTAACGTGGCCATTTTCGATGGTGCGAGAAAGATCTTCTGCGGTTAACTCATTTAAGTACGTGATCTGTGTTCCGTTTGAGAACGGCGTCAGAAATCCCGCCGAAAACTCAAACGTGTGATGCATCGGCAGCACTGATAAAACTCCGTCCGTTATGTCCATCTCGAGTACTGACGAGAGCATCGAGATCATGTTGACAAAATTTTTATGCGACAGCATTACCGCTTTTGGCGTGCCGGTCGTACCCGAAGTAAATATCAGCGACGCAACCGATGTTGAGTGCACTTTCTCTGGTAAAAGTGCGTTGCGTTTTGCTTCTTCGGTCTCGGACTGGATCTCAAAAACGCCGTCGAATGTCCAAACATCTATCTCTAGTTTCGCTTCCTTCAGTTTCTTTTTTAATTCAGGATTCTCACCAGCGAGTTTTGGGCTAAGAATGATCGCGGAGGCCTCACCGGATTTTGCAAACGCAATAATTTCATCGACCGTGCTCGCCGGATCGATCGGAATTGCAGTAGCACCTGCTTTTAGAATGCCAAAATACGTCATTCCCCATTCGGGCATATTGTTTGAAAACAAAATGACGCGATCGCTGTGCTTGATGCCTTTTTTTGCCAGAAAACCAGCCGCACGCAATGTCAATTCGCGGACATCTTCAAATGTATATTGCTCTTTTCTACCGTCGCGCTCGATACGCATTGCGACGCGGGTCGGAAAACGTTTGACCGACGTGTCGAAAAGATCGAGCAGGTCTTTGTAGGTGTACGACCGCTTTTCAACAGCCTTCAGATCTTCCTCAAGCTGCGGCAGCACCCATTTTCGCATTCCTGGAAAATGAACATTGAGCCAATAATCGTACCAGTCGAGCCGTTCGGGATACCACGGCAACAGCGCCTTTTCTTTTTCTTTAATGAGCAGTTGTAGTGCGCGAACATTGTCCGAACGATACAGATATTCGTTGTCGATCATGAACGGCTTGAACATCGCAAACGCATCCATAGTCGCCTGAGTCGTTTCCTTAAAAGTCTCGGTCGATTTCTTTAGATCGGCGACGATGTTGCCGATCCGCCCGCCGCCCCAACGCGGCGTCACACGATCCATAAGGTTGTCAGCTTGTTTTGCTATGCGATTGAGCATAGGAGCGCTGGTCAGTTCATAAGTCCGCTGCGTGACCGACGAAGCCTCGACCATGCCGGCGAGTTTGTTGACGATCTTGCTGCCCGTCTCTTTGTCCTCGAAATGCTGTCGTTTGTATAGACCAACAAGACCGACGATACGCTTCATGTCGTTCGGATTTGAGTCGCCCGATGACGCCTGGAAAACAAGTGGCGGTTTGGGATCGACAAGTGCATTCATTGTTGCAGCAAGTATCGCTCCTGCGACCATATCGACAGGAATTATGTCGAGGATAAGTTTTTCATTAACTGGAATGACCGGCTGTCCGCGCAGCGCTATCAAGATCAGCGGAGCGGTTGTCGTAAAGCCTTCGTTCCAACCTGGGAAAGGATATTCGTTCGATGATTCGACAATGCTGGGGCGCACAAGCACCTTTACGATGTCGTCCTGCGACGCAATTATCTGCTCGGCGAGCGATTTGGAATACGTGTAGATGTTCGTCCAGCCCCAATACTCGGCACGCTCGGCGCCGAGTTCGGTCGTGCGCTCGCGGATCCACATTTTGCGTTCTCGAAAGA
>CAZGSC010000118.1:0-11323 GCA_964528325.1 uncultured Chloracidobacterium sp.
TAGTAAGACGCGAGGTCGTTAGGGTCATTACGCCGGGCACTGCCATCGATCCTCAGCTTGTTGAATCAAAAGAATCGGTCTATTTGGCGGCGATCTTTGGCAGCGGCGAGACCTTCGGTTCCGCGTTCCTTGAAACTTCGTCGGGACAATTCTCAACAACTGAGATAGTTGGTACTGATTCGTTGCAAAAGATATGCGGCGAGATCGAATCATATGCCCCACGCGAGCTTTTGTATCCGAGATCGTTAGAAAAGTTGATCCGGCAAGTGTTTGGGGCATCAAGCAATGAACAATCGCAAACTCTTTTTGAAGATAACGGTCAAACGAGATCGACGGATGCGTCGATAACTTTGACGCCGGTGGATGACGCAGATTTTGACCTGCGAGATGCGGAAAGCCTTCTCAAACGTCAGATGGAGGTGAGTGAGCTTTCGGGATTTGGCCTCAGCGGCAAAAACGCTGCGATCAGCGCGGCAGGAGCATGTTTGAAATATGCACAGGAAACTCAGCGTGCAAGCGCCGGCCACATTTCGGAGATAAATTATTTTGAGTCGAACGATTTCATGGTTCTCGATGCCGTGACGCTCAGAAATCTTGAAATATTCGAATCCCGTGGCGAAAAAAGCAAAAATACTCTTTTCGGCGTGATCGATGAATGCGTTACCGGCATGGGCTCGCGCCTTTTGAAACAATGGCTTGGACGGCCATCGGTCAAGCGCAGCGAAATTCAGACGCGTCTATCGGCTGTGGCCGAACTGTCCGATCTGATCCTCCGTGACAAGCTGCGTTTCCTAATGAAGGATGTGAGCGACCTCGAACGTCTGATCGGTCGCTTAAATTACGGAACTGCAAGCCCTCGCGATCTGATAGCGTTGCGTCGCTCGATCGGCCAGGCTCCGCTCGTGAATGAGACTTTGTCTGACGCGACTTCCCTGCTGCTGCAGGTTTTGTCCGAAAACATTTTTGAATTGCCTGAAGTTCGCGACCTCATCGACCGTGCGATCAGTGACGAGCCGCCTTTAAACCTGAGTGACGGCGGCGTGATACGTGATGGATACGATGCCGAGCTCGACGAGCTTCGCGGCATCTCGACATCGGCCAAACAGACCATCGCCGCGTTTGAAGAAAAAGAACGGACACGCACCGGTATTGGAAATCTCAAGATCCGTTTCAATAACGTCTTTGGTTATTACATAGAGATCTCAAAAGGCAACGTTTCTCGTGTTCCCGATGATTACGAACGCCGCCAGACGCTCGCCAATGCCGAACGCTACTCAACGCCGCAGCTCAAAGAATGGGAGCAGAAGATACTTGGCGCCGAAGGCAGCATCGCAGAGATCGAAACTGCCTTGTTCCAACAAGTGCGTTCTAAGGTTTGTGAAGAAACACGCAAACTGCAATCCACCGCAAGGGCTTTTGCGACGTTAGACGCGCTCTGCTCTCTCGCAGAAGTCGCGGCAAAAAGAAATTACGTTTGCCCTGTCTTGCACGACGGCGATGAGATAGAGATCAAGAGCGGCCGTCATCCTGTTGTCGAAGCCTCGCTTGGGATTTCGTTCATCCCAAACGACCTCGTGATGAACAACTCTACCGACCGCTTGCTCGTTATCACCGGAGCAAACATGGGCGGCAAATCGACCGTCTTGCGCCAAGTCGCGATCATTCAGATCCTCGGACAGATCGGTTCGTTCGTCCCGGCCTCCTCAGCCAAGCTACCGGTGCTCGACCGCATCTGGACACGCGTCGGTGCGTCGGACGATCTTGCGTCGGGCCGCTCGACCTTTATGGTCGAGATGACCGAAACCGCCGCCATCCTCCACAACGCCACGCCGCGAAGCCTCGTCCTGCTAGACGAGATCGGACGCGGCACTTCGACCTTTGACGGATTATCTATCGCCTGGTCCGTTGCCGAGTATCTTCATAATTCGCAGGAGCACTCTGCCAAGACCCTATTCGCCACGCACTATCACGAATTGACCGAGCTTGCCGAAAACCTGCCCGGAGCAAAAAATTATCAGATAACGGCGGCCGAAAAGGACGGAAATGTTGTGTTCCTACACAAACTTGAGCCTGGCAAGGCATCAAAATCTTACGGCATCGCCGTAGCCAAACTCGCAGGCCTGCCGCAAACGGTCATCGAGCGTGCGAAAGGCGTTCTCGAAAAACTCGAAAAATACGAGCTCGCCGTCTTTGCCGACGAAATGAAAACCGGCCTTGCAAAAGCTGCCGGCGGCCATGCCGTATCGCAGGTTTCATTGTTTGCGATAGCGAATGAAAGCGCCATTGACGACCTACGCGATGTTAAAATAGACGAGCTGTCGGCGGACGAATCAAAAGAGCTTTTGGCGAAGATAAAAAACAAAATACTGTAGGGCCGACACCTCAAAAATGATCGAACACCTCAATTCCCTTTCACTTGAACAAAAGACCGGCCAGCTATTTTTTATCAGCATCGCCGGTGCCGAGGTTGATGATGCAACGCGAGAGCTGCTCGATGAGGTATCGCCCGGTGGAGTGTGTTTGTTTGCACGCAATATTAAAGAAGCACAGCAGACGAGAAACTTGCTTGACGAGCTACGTGAAACGCTGCCAGTGACTCCTTTTTTGAGTATCGATCAGGAAGGCGGCCTTGTTGACCGACTCAGACGCATAATGACGCCAATGCCTGCGGCGAGCAAGATCACCATCAAAGAGGACGCCGCCGAATTCGCCAGGATCATTGCTGAAACTCTTCGCATTCTCGGCTTCAACATGGATTTTGCACCTGTCGTCGATGCGATGGACGAAGAGCGATCCAAACACACCAACGGATTGTTTTCCAGGACGTTTGGTAAATCCAAAGAAGAAGTTGTCGCTCTCGCTGGGGAATTTTTACAAACGTTGCAAGCGAATGGCGTTTTTGGCTGTCTAAAACATTTTCCGGGTTTGGGAGCTTCCCAGGTCGATTCGCACGAAGAGTTACCTGTCGTAAATGTCGATGAAGAGTTGCTATCGCACGTCGATCTGTTTCCATACCATGAACTTATCGCTGGCGGAAATGTTCATTCAGTCATGGTGGCACATGCTGCGTTTCCGAAGCATCGCTTGCAGGAAGTGGACGAAAATGGCAAACTTTTACCATCTTCATTGAGTTACAATTTTGTAACTACTCTGCTTCGCGGCGAACTTGGATTCGACGGCCTCTGTATAACGGACGATCTTGAAATGGGAGCAATTGTAAAGAATTACGGTATTGGCGACGCGTGTATAATGGCAATAGCGGCCGGTGCGGACATGCTTGCTATCTGCGCTGATCCAAATGCGATCCGTGAAGGATATCACGCAGTCTTAAAAGCTGTCGAGTCAGAAGAATTGAACATGAGCCGCATTGACGAATCTCTTGCGCGCATTGCCTCATTAAAGGCCAAACTTTCATCGCCTCATGCTTTTGACACTCACCGACTCGTCCAGCTTTCCGGCGATGTCGCGGCCCTCAACAACCACCTCAGCCGCTAAAGGAAAATCGAACTTATGCGTAAATTGATCCTGATCGTAATTGTCCTGTCGTTTTTTGCCCTCGGTTCAAACTGCCGCCGTCGTAACAGCGATGCCGTGACAGTTGCCCTGCCGGAGCCTTTTTCTACATTGGATACGCTGACAACTGCTAAATCCGATGCAGCGGCTGAACGTGTAAAAACGCTGATGTTCAATGCGCTGGTTCGAAAAGATGCAAACTTTGATTACGTGGGTGAACTTGCAAGCGATATCAAAACGTCTGATGACGGCAAGACGATAACATTTACTCTCCGCGACGGTGTGAAGTTTCACAACGGCAAGGCCTTTTCGTCTGCGGATGTTAAATACACTATTGATCAGCTCTTTCAGGCAAATGGCTACAAGGCAGGTGCTTTTTTTGACACGGTTCCGGATACCGATACTAAAGGTCCGTCAGCAGCCGTGAGCGTAGTTACTCCTAAAACGGCTGAACCAAATTCGGCGAACGCCAACGTAGCGGCGAAGCCCGTTGTCAAAACTAAGCGTGTTCCCCATCTTGATGGACCAATTGAAACACCCGACACACGAACAGTTGTTTTTAAACTGTCGCGTCCATCGCTTAGAAGCACGCTGCTTTCAAATCTTGTGGCAATTCCTATCATTCCGGAAGGTTCGATCGGTCAGCAAAAAGACAGCCCGCTCGGATCCGGACCATTTAAGTTCGTTAGCTTTGATGCTTCTCAGAACATCCTCGAACTTGCTGCGAACACAGAGTACTGGGATGGCGCTCCAAAATTGCCGAAACTCAGATTAAAAACCGTTCCAGACGCTACGTCGCTGCAGGCCGAACTTCAGTCCGGCGGCGTCGATATTGCTCCGAATCCATCGAATATGCCGCCGGATATGATCAAGGCCTTGGGCAGCGGCAACCTCAAGATCGACAAGTTTGACGGCTCGAACATTCAGTACATTGTCTTTAATACACAGTCTGCGCCTCTAAATAACTCAAAGGTCAGGCAGGCCATCGGTTATGCAGTTGACCGGCAGAAAATTGTAACGGATCTTTTGCAAGGACAGGCAAAATTAGCAAGTTCTGTATTGCCTGCCGAATCGTGGGCATACACTCCTGGGCAAGAGTATAAATATGACCCTGCAAAGGCAAAACAGCTTCTTGCCGAAGCTGGATATACAGGCGAGGCGATCGTTTTCAAATATGCTGCTGGAAATGCAATGGTAAATCAGTATGCGCAGGCGATTCAGGCTTCGCTGAACGAAGTCGGATTTACGATCAGAATAGAAACTCTTGAACCAAACGTTTCGCGGCAGCAGCAGGCTCAGGGGCAGTTTCAAATGGGCACCGGAGTTTGGATCGGCGGAAATACAGATCCGATCTTTTTGCGTGATCTCTTTAGCTCGACAAAGATCCCAAGCGACACCGTTCCTTGCTGTAATCGAAGCAGATACTCAAATCCTGAATTGGACAAGACCGTTGATGACGCAGTAAACGCAGCTGACAAAGCTGCCGCTAAACCGCTTTATGCAAAAACATGGGAGATCGTCAGCGGTGATCTGCCGATGTTCCCGCTCTGGTACCCTGCTAATATAGTTGTTTCCAATAAACGCATCGGCAATATCAAGATGAGCGGCAGCGGCGATTGGGTGTTCCTAAAGGACATTACCGCACAATGATCTGCGGATTGTCGCACTAATATACTTGACAATTTTTTGGCAGTCGGTAAAATTATGGTTTGCCACAAGCGGGAGTAGCTCAGTGGTAGAGCGCGACCTTGCCAAGGTCGAAGTCGCGAGTTCAAGTCTCGTCTCCCGCTCCAAGTTCAAGGTTAAAGGCTAAGGGATAAAGGATAAAATTTTTGCCTTTCTCCTTTAGCCTTTAACCTTTAGTTTAGGCGGCGTAGCCAAGTGGTAAGGCAGAGGTCTGCAAAACCTTTATTCATCGGTTCGATTCCGATCGCCGCCTCCAATAGGATCAAAAGTTTAGAGCCGCCAAGTTGGCGGCTCTTTTCATTTGTTCACGAAATGTCCTCGAGATCTCGGTTTCGGTATTGACCTATGATCCTACGCAGCCGAAAAAGACCACAAGTTGCACAAAGACGTATCTCCTAATCAGCGCTCACAATTTGACCGTTCGTTACCATCACGCTTGGGGAGCCTTCATTGAACATGATCCGTTCGAAAGTCAGCGGCGAAACGGAACCGGGCGTACCGACAGCCGTGAATTTCAAGTTCACCAGCAGGCCATCCTCTTCGATCGGCATGGGGCCATACATTACCACTCGAAGCAGGCCGGGTTCTTGTGAGTTTATAACGTAAATGAGTCCACGACTGGAAGTAGCTTTGGTATCTAGCGGTTCGTTTGCAGGCTGCAGCACGCTCGGATCGTATCTGAGGTCAAACTCATACGAGATCACGCCCTTGTTCGCGACTCCGCTAACGGTTACGGGAACAACGATCTCCTTTTCAAGCTCGGTGTGGAGCATCGGTAATTCAACGGTGGCCTCGACGGAATCATCCGAGACCGCGCGGGCGCCTGTATTGGTCCAGTTGCCGGTGACTTCGCCGATGAGGATCGCCGAGTAGTCTTCTCCGGTGATCGACGTTGTTATCGACGGATAGAGTCTGTTGGCCGGCAGGAATTTCCATTCGGTCGTATGGCCGCCGGTGCCATTTACGACGTATTGGGCGATCTGTGCGGCATCAAACGATGAAACGATGCCATTCCCGCTCGCATCAGCGGCAAGAAGTTGATTGGCATTCAACGCAGGCTGCACTCCTGCAACATGCTGTGCGATCCTCGCGGAGTCAAAGGACGTGATACCATTTGCTCCGCCCGTCTTGGAAGGCGTTACGGTGTACGCACCGGCTCCAAAACCGCTCAGAGAATATGTACCTGCAATAGGTCCGGGGGCTGCCGTTGTCGTCGAAACATTTGGCGAGCCTTCACCGCTGATCAAAACGTTTGAGACAAATCTCGGCGTCGCTGACGCGTTCACGTACGTGACAGTTCCTGATATCGAATCAGCCGGAGTTGACGTCGGTGTAGAAGTCGGAGTATCGGTTGAAGTTGACGTTGGGGTAGAAGTATTTGTCTCTGTCGGAGTCGGCGTATTCGTCGCTGTTGGTGTAGGAGTGCCACCGCCCGGCAACATGAAAGCATAGACACGGTTGTCGGCCGCGAAATAGATACGCCCGCGTGCCGCGATGCCTGTATTGAAGCGGCGCGTGGCGGTCATCAATTCATTTGCACCGCCGCCATTGTAAACGACCGCGCCGGTATCTCCGTTATAACCCATCAATCGCTGGCTGCCTTCAGCACCGACGGACCATACGATAGCATTGTTCGTGCCGTCGGTCGTAGTAACGAAGGGCGAGCCGCGGCCGGTTTGGGTGACGCTCCACACGCTGGTGATCGTCGGCGGATTCGTTGGATTTATGCGAAGAGCACCGATAGAGCTGCTGCCGCGAAAGGCCACGTATGTGCCCAGACTAGTCCGATAGGTGGCAGGGGCCTGAATGATGGCTGAAGCCGAAACCGCATTGGCCTGCGCAACGGGAGCAACGATGCCGCCAAGATTACTACGGTTGAGAACGTATGCGTTTCGGTCTTTGCCGAATGCAACCACCAACTGGGAAGGAGTCGCGCCCGGCACATCGACCATCAATGCGCCGGTGCCGCCAAGATCGGTGTCGCCACTGTCCAGCGTCGCCCAATTGGTCGGAGCCCAATAGTCCGTTGTCGCTCCGCTGAACGTCGGCCCCGGTTGAAGTTTGATGATCGCTTCGCCGCCCCTCCAAATACCTCCGGTGCTGAAGGTGTTGCCCGTCGCGATGAAAGGATTTACCCCGTCGCTCGCAACTCCGCCAACAGCCCACGATCCGCCCGCTGTTGCGGTGCCGCCGTTCGCCGCTCGGGTGGCCCAGCCGACCACATCAACCGGATTACTTATATTCACGCCGACGAGCCAGCCGTGATATGAACCGCAATCGCCAAAATGCCCACCATATGGAACATAAACACGGTCGCCAACGATCCCGAGTGCTCCTCGCTCGTTCTGCACGATCGAAGAAAACAGAACGCCCCCGGAAGCAATTCCCTCAACACTCACCGGCCAACCGGCATTGGTCGCACCCGTGTCGACGTTCAAAGAGAAGATCAGGTGCCGCTTTGTCACGTTGCCGTCAGGCGTGGTCA
The DNA here is from genome assembly GCA_964528325.1 of uncultured Chloracidobacterium sp. GTDB lineage: Bacteria > Acidobacteriota > Blastocatellia > Pyrinomonadales > Pyrinomonadaceae > OLB17. The sequence continues at coordinate 7,685 of CAZGSC010000118.1, forward strand.
TCGCGTCAAAAAAGAGGGACCGGGAAGCAAGGTCGACAACAGGCGTGCCCGTGATGCCGAGCGGATTAATGTTGCCGCAGGGCTGTCCCGCCGTTGACGGCGCACCGACATTGCGCTGCCAGATAATGGTGCCCGTGGTCGCGTCGAGCGCATAGACGTTGTTCGACTCGGTCACGACGATGACCATCGCAGCGCCACCAGGCCCGTTCTCGATATAAAGCGGCTGAGCATAAACGTTGCCGGTAATGACGCCGCTGAAGTTCATATCGCGTGTCAGGTTCGCAGCATTTGCCAATGTGAACGCCGGATCGATAAACAGCCCGTCGCGCGAATCGTCATTGTGATGCTGAGTAACGTTGACCGAGCCTTCGGGACGATCGGATCGATCCCGTGCCGCAATATCTGGTGCCGACGCAGTATCGGTCACTGCCGACTCAGATTGAGAAAATGACGGCGGTGCAAGCACGAAAGCAGACACAGCCACTAAAAAACCAACTAGCACGACCGCGAAGATCGAAAACGGATATCTGGCGAGAACGTATTTCATATAGCAAAGATTTTTTCACACTAAAGAGGCGCCGGTCAACGTTATTCAACCGTTATTCTCCGCGGCCAAACCTGAGTCGAATGCCGAAGCGGATGGTTCGGGGCTGGGCGAGGGTCAGGACGGGTGTCAGTCCGGCTTCGATGCGAGTATTAAAGATATTCTCGCCCGCCGCATAGATCGAGGCGCGGCTCGAAATGTCATGCGAAGCGAAGGCGTAGAAGGCAACAAAGCGACGGAGGTAGAGTTGGTTCAGGTCGTCGTCAAATTGTCCGCTTGATGAGCGCATTTGCATGGAGAAAACGCCTATCTTCTGCCTGCTGTATCGAGCTTCAAGAGTCGCCTGATCCTTTGGCACCTGAGGCAAACGCAAGCCTATGAGTGCCGGAATACCTTCTCGCACCTTTGCCTGAACATGTAGATAGCTACCGCTAAAGGTGAGGTCCCGTGTCGCTCTCACGCTCGCATCCGCTTCAAATCCGCAGCTTCGCGTGGAGCCGAGGTTTTGCCTCTGCCTGGTTATCAGCTGGGGCGTGATAGTGAGCGTCACGTTTGAGACCGTCTCGGACAGCCGTGTGCAGTACGGGCCGGCACGCACGTATAAACGTTCGTCAAAGGCGTTGACGACCACCGCTGCCTCGCCGCTGGTCGCCTTTTCGGGGCGAAGGTTCTCATTCGACAGCGTCAAGACATTGCCGACGCGAAACGAACGATAAAGCTCGTTCAGCGTCGGCTGGCGAAAGCCCCGTGCAACGCTGCCGGCCAGCGCGATGTGATCGCCCAACCGAAACATCGCGGAAACTCGCGGACTAAAAGCCGATGCGTCGCGATCTGCGAAGTTCGTGAGCGTCAAAACATTCGTAGTGAGATTTCGCGACGCTGAAAACCCGTGCGTCTCATTCCACGAGTCATACCGTGCACCCGCATTCAATGTCAGCCGCCGCAAATGCGTGAGCACGCCGAGGTAAACGCCGCCCGATGATTCACGGCCGCCGGCGCTTGTCGCGACAGTCGCGTTGCCGTTGGCAAAGCCTCTCTCATCGCTGCGGCCTCGGATGTTGCGGTATTCGCCGCCTGCGAAAATGGTCGTCGATGTTCCAAAGTTCCTAGTCCAACGCCCACTCGCTCCGAAGTTTTGTGACGGCACCGCCTGCAGCCGGTTAAGCGACTCGGTCTGACGGTTAGCAGCGATGGTCGAGAACGACTGGTGATAATCTTCAGTTCCGCCGAAACTCCGCAAAGTTAGCTCACCCGCTGACCGAAGCGAAACATCCGCGCCTGCTGAAAAGTTGTTGACGCTCGTATCGTTACGTTGTAGTGGTGTGCCGTTCGCGCGTTTCTCGCGGTAAAACTCGCCGCCGAAGAACACCCGACTGTCGCTGATCCGCCGCTCGATAAACGGCACGACGGAAGTGCGGCGAACATTAGCGAGAGTATCGACCGCTCCGCGCTGTTCGGGTGCAGTCGGAATGTAGCCGTCGGTCTTAAAGTATTCGCCCGCGATCGAGCCGCCCCATCCGCGCCACTTGTCCGAAGCGAACATCGACCCGAACGGTGTCTGCTCAGAACCGTAAGCAAGGTCAAATGACGCGAGCGGCGAGTCGGCGACCTCACGCGTTCTTACAGAAACCACGCCGCCGACCGCGGCGGTGCCGTAAAGATCGCTCGCCGGCCCGCGAACTATCTCAACCTCGGCGATCGACTCGGCCGGGACACGTCCCCAGTAAACCCAACTGCCGAATGGATCATTCAAAGGCGCGCCATCCTTGAGGACAATTGCGCGGCTTGCTCCTGACGCTCCTACGCCGCGCAGGCTCACGCCCTGCGTCGTCGGATTAGCGGTCCGGCTGCCCGAACGGCGAAACAACGAAAAGCCCGGCACCCGCCGCAGCCGGTCGTCAAGCGTCAACGCTCCCGAAGTGCTCAGCGTCCGCCGATCCACAACCGCCACGCTCGCCGGTGAATTGGAAAGCGTTGTTTCAACGCCGCTGACGCTCACCGTCGCCCAGACAGACGATGCGGGAAGCACGATCCTGTTCGCCGGCCCCATGACCACTTCAACCCCTTTGTCCGTTATAATGAGGTGGCCATCCGCGAATAATACTGGCTCGAAGCCGTCGGCAGTCACAACAATTCTCCGTACGATACCTTTCTGTGCGATGCAGCCTTTAAGGATGAAATTGCCCGAACTATCCGTCACCGTCTCACCGCCTTCGCAACGCACGACTGCACCGACAACCGCGTCGCCGTGGGCATCCGTAACTGTACCCGTCACTACGGGGTGATCATTCGTGACAATCCCCGTCATCGCGTCCTGCCCCATCGCCACGCCCACAAAGATAACCGTGACCACAACAAATAATATGAACCGCAATTTCACCACAACGCATTCTAGCATTTCGCCAGTTAGCCTTCGACATTTCATCGTGTTTTTGGCGAAAATGAAATTAGGATGAAACAACATTTCGGATACTTGAAAGGCGTGCCCGTATTACTGGTTGCATTGCTCGGCTCTGTCGGTCTTGGATGTCGGCAAGCGGAACACAAGGACGTTCCGCCAACCGCCTCAAAAACGTCTGCCGCCGCGAGCCCTGCGGTTACTGAAACACCGCAGAACCGGACGATCATAAAAGAATCGGGCTGGGAACTGCCGATCCCGATGCCGACCTCCCAGAAAGGTGAAGAGAAGAAGTATCACGCCACGACCGTCCAACTCGAAGGGCGTGGAGGCGTCAAGGTCCTTAACCGGCCATTCTTTCCACCGGAAAAGCTTTTAATGAAATTCCCGAAGTGGACGGGAGATGGAGACATCGAGTACAAGGTCACGCAGATCCTCGAGATGTCCGATCAGAATAAGAAGCCATACTGTTATCAATTCTTCGCCGAAGGCGACACGCCCGTATATTCAGGCACGACGACTTACCTCTCTTATAGTGACAACGACGGCGACGGCGTCTTCGAAACGCTCGGCGAAAGTTGCTCGGTGCCAGCTTGGGTCAAATAAGGTATGAGGAATTCGACTTTTTTCTCAGTCATTGTATTGATGCTCACGGCGGCGCTCGTCATTAGCTGCTCACAAGCCGAAAACAAAAACG
>CAZGSC010000119.1:0-11049 GCA_964528325.1 uncultured Chloracidobacterium sp.
GGCTGTTGTCCGCCGGCAACGTCGATGATCGATAGACGCCGCATCGCAAGGCCGACATTCTCACTTATGTAGAAACCGTCTTCATCAGGGCCGCGATGAATTATCGCTTGATTCATCGCTTCGAGAATCGAGCGCTTAACTGCATCGCCATTGGCATTTACAAAACCGGTAATTCCGCACATTTAGATCTTATTTTGACATTTGCAGTCCTGCTCTCAGATTGTTTTCGATCTGCCTCTGAGCTGCTGCACGAAGTAACCGTTTGTTTTCACGCTGCTCCTGATATACGGTCCAACCCACGCCTACAAAAATGAAAAGAAATACTTGGATCTGCGTTCGCTGGCGATATGCGGTTCCGACATTACCCTGAAGAAGCGAATAAGACAAAGTTAAAAGAAGACTAAAGATCAATATCGGGAACGCATTGCGAAGTCTATTCCTTATTGAGTAGACAAGGCCTGCGATCAGGAACGGAAACATTGCCCACCATAAAAGCACTTCCGGTATCGTAATGGCCTGCCTTAAATTAGACGCCTGCCAGGGAAACGGTGCAAACATCAGGTAAGCAAATCCCGTTGGCAAAGCCGACAGAGCTCCCTCGGTCGTCGAAACATCCACATCTTGGCCAAATCCTGATTCTGAAGACCTGACCAGATGCGAGCGGCTGATCTGTATGCGTTCAAGATTTGCAAATTTCGACAGTTCAATGTCAGCCTTCTGCCGAACGCCGAGATAAAGAAGCGAACCTCCCATCAGAACTATCACAGCAATGCGTCGGAACATCGACTTATTCGACGTCGACGTTCCGATCAAAAAACTCCCGACCACGGCAACGAGGACCATGTAAAAAATGTAGAAACGCAGCGAAAAAATTCCCAGCAGCGAAACGATCAGCAGCGATAATGCTGTGTAGTTGAATTTCTTCTGAAGCTCCAGCACCATCGTCATAGCCAGGACCAGAAGAAAGATGATCAGACCGTCCTTCAGCAATTGGCTTGACCAGATCACGAACGAAGGAAAAACTGCTATCGAAATAGCCGCGAACTTAGCCACCCGAAGATTATTAAAGATCTTTCCTGCACAAAAAAATACCATCGGTGCTGTCGCGGCACCGGCGACGGCGCAAAATGATTGAGCCGCAAGGATATTCCTACCGAAGACCAAATAGATGGCTCCGGTAAAATAGTTCATCCCCCAACCAGTGCCGCCCGCCGGATCATAGGCAATTGCTTGTAGGTCGGCCTGGCTTGCGTGCCCCAGCCAGATATCAACCAAGTGAATACCATTTGCGTCGTACTGCAATGCATCACCACCAAAGAATTCCCTCAGATCAAAGATATGGACCAACAAACCAAAACTCAATCTAAGTGCAAGGCCAACCAAAAAAACGGTAGTAATAAACTCCTTTTCTTCGGTAAAACGACGAAATGTGAGCAGGACACCGGTCGAAAGAATGACAGCCGCGATAAGAGCAACGGGGCCATCGGGGAAAGGAACAGCGAACAGTCCGAGAGCAACTATCAGACAACACGCTAAGAGCAGAAACTTATTCAGCATGACAAATCGAACAACTCATAGATCGTCCGGAAGGTCCTTTCTAGTTTTTTGCTGGACCAAGAAACGCCCTTCCTCATCGAGTTCTTTTACCTCGCGCGCCGGAACGCCGGCAACCAATTGATTCTCGTTCGTTAGTTGCTTGGTGATCACGGCGCCGATGCCCACAATGCAATTGGCGGCAACAGTGCCGCCCGGAGCAATTCGTATTTCTGATCCAAGATAGCTATGATCACCAACGCTCACCGGCATCGTGATTTGCCGATTGTGCGTCCAGACCGACGAATTACGCCCGCCCAAGATCACACTTTTCCCAAATTCCACCCTGTCGGTAAAATCGATCTTATGCGAGGCTCCGATCATGCAGCCATCGCCCAAGATAAATGTCGGGTCAGCAACATTCACCGTCTCTGCCTCAGGGATCGAGTTTATCTCGTTCAGCCGCAGTATTTCGCAATATCTGCCGATATCGATCACCTTGCCGCCGCGAAATATATTCAGAACTCCGATCCGCGTGTACTCACCGACTGACAAATTCTGCGTGCCCGAAAATACATTAAAATGTCCGATCGTTACATCGTCACCAATTTCGCATTTGCCGACATCTATTATCGAGAGTCCGATCTTAACTCGCTTGCCGATCCTGTAGCCAAAAAACCAGCGATAACAGAGACGAGCCATCGGCATCGGCAATAGACCGACGATGATCGAACTAACGATTCTGAATTTTCGAGACATCAGCTATTTTACGAGGCTGCGTTCGGCGAGCTCGGCGGTTGCACTTTCGACACGGTCTTCCGCGTCCTGTTCGCCAAGCCAGGCAAGAAGTTCCGTCAGGCCTGCTTCGAGGGTAACTTTTGGTTCGTAGCCGAGCAGATCTCTTGCCTTAGTAATGTCGGCAATGCAGTGGCGAATATCTCCTTCGCGGTATTTGCCGACAATTTCCGGGTCGATGTTCTTGCCGAGGCCTTTAGCCAATAATTGCGCTATCTGTTTAACCGACGTTGCTCGTCCCGTGCCGACGTTCATTGCGTGATAATCACCTTTGTTGGTTTCAAGCGCAAGCAGGTTTGCCTGAACGATATCATTTACATGAACAAAGTCGCGCGACTGTTCGCCGTCCTCGAATATCGTCGGCGCCTGATCATTGAGAAGCCGCGAAGAAAAGATCGCGCAAACTCCTGTATAAGGATTAGACAGCGCTTGCCGTGTTCCGTAAACATTAAAATAGCGAAACGCCACCGTCGGAATTTTATAAGCACGGCCAACGGCAAGACAATACTGTTCCTGATCCTGTTTGCTCACGGCATAGACCGATGTCGGAAAAAGCGGCTTTTCTTCCGGCGTGCCGACAGTATCAAGAACGCCGCCGCAAGTTTCGCATTTGAACTCCCAAGCGTGTGCCGCAAGTTGTTCATCGGATCGAAGTTGGGGATAAATGTTAGATTTGCAGGTGTTGCAGCGGTAAGCACCTTCACCATAAATCGACATTGACGACGCAACTATCAACTTTCGAAACTGCGAAGGACGCTTTATCATCTCTTCGAGAAGGACCGCCGTGCCAAAGTCGTTCGCCTTAACATAGCGAACAATTTCGTACATCGATTGGCCGACGCCGACCTCGGCCGCCTCATGGTAAACAACATCAATGCCGTCAAGAGCTGCGGCAACGGCTTCTGCATCACAGACGTCACCACGCATGAACTCGGCAGCTTTATTAAGATGGGACGGCGCGGATGCTCCGTGGACCTGCTCAACAAGCGAATCAAGGATCCGTACGTTATGCCCACGCTCAACAAGTGCATCAACCAAATGCGACCCGATAAAACCAGCGCCGCCCGTGACCAATATTTTCATTTTTTCCATTCTAAACCTGTTGGGATCTTTTTACTGCCGAGCGGAAAACTTCCAGGACCTTAGGAGCCACGACCTTTGCCGAATATTCACGCTCGACGGTTTCGCGTCCAGCGCGTCCGAGTTTTTTTCTCAATTCCGCCGAGTGTATCAATCGTTTGATCTTTTCGATCCATTCTTCGCGGCTTTCGGCTAAAAATCCGTTCTCGCCATCCTTGATGATTGTAGAATTTACACCAACCGGCGAGCAAATGGTTGGTATACCGAGCGCCATGTACTGTAGGGCCTTGAGGCCGCATTTTCCTTTACTCCAATTATCGTCGGGCAGGGGCATCAAGCCGATATCAATCCGGCGTAGATCGTCGAGCTCGGTCTCGGACCGCCATTGAATTGCTTCAACCTTCACTCCGGGTAGATCATAAGCAGCAGTCCCGATTACGCGCAGGTGAAACTGCTCGGTTTTAGCCAGCTCTTGCAAAAGATCTCGAATCGTATCGAGATGCTGAACCGTGCTAAAGCTGCCGCTCCATCCGATAGTCACGTTCTCTAGTGCTGAGGCTCGCTCAACAAGTTCGTATTTATTGGTGTCGATCGTGGTCGGGATGATCGTTACATTTTTGTTGGTTTCGCGTGCATAATCAGCTAGAAACTCATTTCCGGCCATGACATGAGTCGAGAGCCGGCAGATCTCTGCGGTCTTTCCGGCGAATTTGAGATAGCTGAGATACCCATTAGAGGGACTTTTGTACGAAACAAAAATGGCATCGTCAAAATCGAAGATCATCGGCACGCCGGATCGGCTGATCTTTCGCTCGAACCACGGCGGACCCAGCAGAGCAGCTTCACGAAACACATACACAAGATCAAAATTCGAAAGTCGGCTGAGTTCATCAGTACGGCGTTTCATACTTCGAGTGACACCGCTGATCTTTTCAAATATCTTCCCGCCGCTGTAGAGGACAGAGCGCAATTCATCTGTCTCGAACGGGGCGTATGTGATCTCGACGCCACTTTCACCCAGGATCGGTTCCCACTGTTCTATTCTGAAACGCTGCCCGGGCGAGGTATCGTAAATGGAAGGAACTACCGCTAATACGCGCATAACCAAGGTTGTGATGTTAGCAACTGATCAGTCACTTTGCAAAAAGTTTCTCGTACAGACGTCTATAACGAACGCCGCCAACTGTTTCCAGATCGAATCGCTTTTGGGCGACCTCCCGGCATTTGTCGCCGATGTCACCAAGCTCATTTAATCGTTTGAGCGCATCAAGGTACGCATCGTGATCAAACCTGTCGAGCAGAACACCGACACCTTCATCCATGATCAGTTGGTCAACATCGCCGACACCGGCATTGGCAATTATCGGCAATCCGGCGGCGAGATATTCCGGGATCTTAGTCGGCGAACGCGACTGCGTCGCGTAGGTTGCTTTTACAAATGACAGGCCAACATCGGCAAAGCTCAAATATTTCGGAATGTCGACAGGATCGACCTGACCGACGAAATAATCATGCTCGGTAAAGCCTTTTTTTTGCAGCAAAGTAATAAGGTTTGCTGGATCAGTTTGTGTTAGAAAAAGTGCAAATGCAGCAGGTTCAACAGATCGGGCGGCGGCGAGAAAATCAACTATCTCTCCAGTAAGATACAACCCGCCTAACGCTCCGACATGGGCGATGATAAAGCGATTCTTTATTCCAAGTTTTGTTTCGATATCGTCTTCCGCAATTTCATTATACGTTGAAAACCTTTTGTCGAAATCGACACAGCAAGGTATGACCTCAATCGGCCTGGATTCATCGGCGAACAAGATGTTCTTCGCTTTTTCAGTTAAGACCACGAAACCATCAGCTTCACCCAGCAACCATCGCTCAACGTGCTTCGCAACACGATAAAGCCAACCGTTCTCCGGCCAGACCCCGGCGTCAGTGTATTCCTCAGGAAAAAAGCCGCGAATGTCGAAGATCAACTTTGGCTTACGTTTTGAAAATTTTCGAGCTAAGGCCCCCATCAGCGTCGCCACATGGACACGTCCATGAAGGACGTCAATGTTCTCGTCTCTGATCTTTCGACGAATAAATCGTGTTCCTGCAAAAATGTCGTAGGCCGTCGCAATTGCTGACGGCCGTTTGTGATAAGCCAAACTATTCCATGCAATATTTTTTGCAGTTAACTCCTCCCGGGCTGCTGCTGTTTGTTCGGCTGTCCACGCACCTTTTAAGTCAGGTTCAAAAGTAACCAAACTCACTTTGATCCCGGCTTTGGCTATCTCCTCTAAATACGGGATCACCTGCGTCTGAACCAGTGGCTGTCGCAGTCCGAAATAACAAATATAAAGTGTGTGTTTTGCCGTATCAGTCATTTTCAAATTCGGCAAGGATGATCGACCTGTACGCGTTATCCTTTTTTGCTTTCGGTAGAACAGGAAGCAAAAAACCGGCCGTGAGATTTCCGATGAGATACAAGTACTTTGACCTCACTGCGATCCATCGCAGGCACTTTCCCACGGAAAGGTTTTCAGAATAGAAGACCCTAGTTCGTACTTTGCGGCCAATTCCTGCGGCTTCATTCTCGAGCGCTCCGACAATTGTATCTGTCTCGGGATATTCGTTTTCAAGGTGCTCGGCGAGCCAGTCCGGAACCGGTTGGCCTGCATCTATTAATTCCTTATTGAACGCCTCATCCATCATTCGCCCAATTTTTCCGCTTGGAAAGGCAATGAGTATAACTTTGTCGGCTATTTTTACAAGTTGCTTTACAGCATCTCCGCGGACACTTTCAGGTAAATGTTCAAGGACATCGACGGAAGCCGCGACCGAAAACGAACGTTCGGCAAAAGGCAACGAGATGATACTCCCGTGAACAAAACGCAAACCATCTACCTGCACATCCGACGGGATGACATCAACACCGACAATATTTTTTGATGGAACAAATGCCGACAATCCATATTCACCGCATCCGGCATCTAAGATCTTCGTTTCATTATTTACAAATTGCCGCAATACATTCGCGACATCGACGTTGCGACATCGCGTATCCCATGCCCACTTGTATATTAGTTTACGAATCGATCGGGCGTGCATGAATCTACTTTGCAAGAAGTCTTTTAGTTTTGCGAAATGGAAAAGTAAAAAGCTTCGGGGCGATCATCGGGTTTTGAACAACAGCTTTAATAGAGCTGACAGTACTTTTCACTACATCGCCTGCATGATAATAAGAGCCGGCTAGGACCAGATATAAATTGGCGTATGCCTCGCGTTTTAAACTTTGTATCTCGCTCGCGGAATCTTGAAATGCTTTTTCAAATGCGATCAGCATCGCCCGCTCCATTCGCGTGATATTCGTATGGCCGCCCGTGCCGTGCTGACGATAATACAGCAGCGGTTCTCGAACAAATCCCAACTTACAGACTCGTGAAAGTCTGTAGCAAAGATCCCAGTCTTCCGAAGGATGCAATTCGCGATTTGTATCGAAACCGCCGATCTTAGTGAACAACTCACGTTTGATAACAGGCGTATTTGCAATAACAACCGGCTCGAATTTTAAAAACGCCTCGGCGACCCATCCCTCCTCACCCTCAACATAATCCTTGAGGGTAGCACCTGCCTCGTCCACATAGGTGCTGCCGCAGTGAACAAACCCAATCTCAGGATCGGACGAAAACTTCTGCAATTGTCTTTCGAGTTTCTCGGTGTGCCAATAATCGTCGGCGTCGAGAAATGAAAGAAGATCGCCGGTTGCAATTTCACTTCCCTTATTCCGTGCGGCAGCCACGCCAGCATTGTTCTGCTCGATCGCAATTATTGAATTGCCAAAGGAACGTATGATCGCCTTGCTGTCGTCAGTGGACCCGTCATCAACAACTATTATTTCGTGTGCCTTAATTGACTGATCCAAAACGCTCTGGACCGCCTGCCGCAGAAAGCGTCCGTAATTATAATTCGGGATAACAACGCTGACCTTTTGCATTTTTTACGCTATCGACTCCGCCACGATATCAAGATGCTGTCCTGAGATCGCAGATCCCGAACTAATATATTCACCGGCGTTCGCATTTTTGATCTCATATCCGTGTGACACTAGAAGGTCGAATACATCGGCCGCACTACTTTGCTGCCTTGCCAAAAAAGCGTCGTCAATTTCGACAAATAATGTCGGCCTGAACTTTCGAAGAACCTCGGAAGCTCCCTTAAGCACCTCCATTTCGAAACCTTCGACATCGATCTTGATGAGCGAAATGTTTTCCACTCGATTTTGCAGAATAAAATCATCCAAGCGAACGGCCTGAACCGAACGAGAGGCGTTACTATCTTCTCGCGTTAAGAATGTTCCGCCGGAGTTATTTTCATTTGTTTCGTTAAATGAGAGAGTCTCTTCAGAGCTCGAAAGTCCCTTGTTGACCAATTCTATATTAGAAAATTTATTTAACTCGATATTGGTTTTTGCCTTTTCATATAGAAATGGGACTGGTTCAAAACCGATGTTTCTACCATCGGGGTTCATCTTTGCAAAATTTAGAAGAGTTTCGCCTATATTTGTACCGACATCGATTACCGTCGTGCCGTTTTTTACCAAACTATACAGCATGTTGCGCGGTTCGATCTCGACTCCGTAATATATGCAGTATTGCATATAGTCGCTGATGTCGAGCGAATATTTTATTCCCTCACGTTCGCAAGATCGCATCGTGTTTTTTGAATACTGATAATTGTTTGGAGCGATCTTAGTAAACACATTGCCAACAGTTTTATTTAGTGCGAGATCAACCAATACATTCTCGACTGGCCGCAGCATTCCTATCAATCGAAGCTTATTCAACAGTCTCGTTTTTAGATTTATCGAATTCGGCTCTGCCATGTGTTTGTTAAAGAGCGACTTCCCTTTCGGTCATCCAACGACGGTAGAGTTCGAGATGGCGATCAACTACTTTCTCGACCGTGAAGCGCTCGGCTACACTTTTTCGTCCGGTCGATGCAAGCTTTGTCCGCATATCGATGTTTTTATAGATCTCAACGATATTGTCAGCGATCGCCTCAGTGTCATTTGGCTTTATCAAAATGCCGTTCACTCGATCTTCGATAACTTCGGCGGCACCTCCAACTTCGGTCGCGATCACCGGAAGGCCGACGCCCACAGCCTCGATCAGGACCTGACTAAAAGCCTCGGACAGGGACGGCTGGACGAAAACATCCATTGCATTGAGACACGCAGAAACGTCATCGCGCCAGCCGGCAAAAATAATTTTCTCGCTCGAAAATTTAGCTGCAGCCGCCTTTACTTCATCGAGCATTCCGCGTCCAATGAAGAAGAGTTTTGCGTTTGGTATCTTTTCAGTGATCTTGGCAAAAGCCTTCGTGAGCTGTATATGGCCTTTGCCTTTTGCAAAATGCGCGACATAGCCGATCACAAGATCATCTGCGGCAAAACCAAATTCACGTCGGACTCGCGCTCGGTCCTCAGCATTTGGCGACATTTTTTCAAAATCAAAACCGAGATAAATGACCTCGATGTCATTTCGTTTTATACCATCGACATTGATCATATAATCTCGAGCCGCTTTCGACACGGTCATCACGTGATCCGCATTTTCTGCCATCCATTTATCAGCCGCGATGTGCAATCGCGAGCCGAGCATTCGCACGACACTCGTGTGATGCCGCATCAAAGCAACGATCGTTTTTGGATGTCGTCTTTTCGCAAAAATGCCGATCATTCCTGCATAAAAAAGATGCGTATGTAAAATGTCAACGTCCTCGTCCGCCAGATACCGGGACAGTCGCCTAACTGCCCGCGGATATTGCAGCTTGCTTGCGGAGTTCAAATTTAGGTACGAGACATTTGGCATTTCCGCAAGCCACCTCGGCGGCGATCCAGGGCTGAGCTCGACGAGCGAAACGCGTAGACCATTTCGCGTTAAGCCTGCCGCGATATCTCTGAAGTAGCCGCTTTCAACTGAAGTGTCGCAAAAATGACAGACGTGCATTCTGATTTACTTTTTCTGAAAAACGACCGATAGATTTGCGTGATTTCTGACGCCCTTAACCGCAAAGTCAAACGAACTCAGCCACAATGCGATCGGGGCAGCGATGAGCATCTTGATCTTATCAGAAACAGTGTGATGCGTCGGAAGAGACCTCACATCGGCCAATAATTTCGATCTGAGATAAACGTCCGGAAGCAGGCCGCGAGTTCCGTAGTATTCGTGTCGAATTACGGCCAAATTAAAGACCTCGGCCAGCCTTTTGAACGCCTCAAGATTCCACAGTCCGGCGTGATGCGGTGGCATATTCAATGTATCGTATTTGTTAAAGCGCTGGAAGAATGGCTCGTTATTCGGCACACTCAAGAGGATCTTTCCGTTCGGTTTTAGCGCTTTTAACATAGCGGAAAGCATCGGCCCAATTTGAGCGAGATGCTCAAAGACCTGAAATGCACAGACGACATCATACTCGCCTGCGTGTCGATCAGCGTGTTCTTCAATCGATTCATTTAAAGCGGTAACTCCTTTAGATGCGGCCTTTTCAACCGCTGACGGATTGAAATCAATGCCGACCACTTTTTTCGTAATTCCTGAGACCCGCTCCAGAAACATTCCGGTATTGCAGCCGATCTCCAAAACACTATCGGTTGGCGAGATCTGGGTCAACGCAAACTGATGATCCTCGCCAACTTCGCGATCGTATCCGAGGCCACGTTCCAGAGCTGCCCTGTCGAGATCCTGATAAAATTCGGCGCCTCCCGCCGTTTCGAAAGGATAATAAAAGCGGTAGCCAATATCAGGGCATTCCAACAAATAGATGGTGTCGCCGTGCGTGAAGTATCGCTCCACATCTACACTTTCCTGCTCTCGGTAACATTTGATAATGTCGTCAACCGCATAGGTTTCTACGATACGAACATTATTTTTGCCAGTGACCGGGTTTGCAGGCAGTTCAATTAGTTCAGACATATTTCATGTTCCGTTCCGCAAACAGTGGAACAAATAGAACGAAAGCATCAATGGTCGTGTTTTGCTCCATCAGGTATGCTGCCGTGATAGATCTCACTCCCGGTCGCCACAAATTCTTTTGCCTTTTCACTCATACCGACGGCAAGAGCCTTTTCGGCCTCAATGTTCTGGGCGTTGGCATAATCACGCACGTCCTGTGTGATCTTCATCGAGCAAAAATGCGGGCCGCACATTGAGCAGAAATGGGCGAGTTTTGCGCCTTCGGCGGGCAAGGTTTCGTCGTGAAACTCCTTTGCTTTTTCAGGGTCGAGGCCAAGATTGAATTGGTCTTCCCAGCGAAACTCAAACCGCGCTTTGCTTAATGCATTGTCGCGATACTGCGCTCCGGGATGGCCTTTTGCAAGGTCCGCAGCGTGGGCGGCGAGTTTATATGTGATGACACCTTCTTTTACATCCTGTTTGTTTGGCAAACCGAGATGTTCCTTAGGCGTTACATAGCAAAGCATCGCCGTGCCGAACCATCCGATCATTGCTGCTCCGATGCCACTTGTGATGTGGTCGTAACCCGGTGCAATATCGGTCGTCAGCGGCCCAAGCGTGTAAAAAGGAGCCTCGCCGCAGATCTCGATCTGCTTGTCCATGTTCTCTTTGATAAGGTGCATCGGCACATGGCCCGGGCCTTCGATCATCG
>CAZGSC010000120.1:0-10999 GCA_964528325.1 uncultured Chloracidobacterium sp.
CGATCGACGCCGCCATCGACATCTGATCCTGCTTCATCAGTAGCTCGTGAAGATAAGTTTTTGTATCGGCGTAAAGCAATTTATCTAGAACATCGTACGCATCGCATTTTTCCAGCAGTTGATTTTGTTGAACAAATGGATTTTCGTGCTCAAATCTTTCACGTGTTTTGCGGTTAAAAAGCTGACTCTGCATCGTCCGCGGAAACACAGAGAAATTGTCAAAAAACAGGTTTTCAATATCCGTTTCTCTGGATAGAAAAGTACGATTGAGCTTACGGTGTAAAACTCCGGGCAGCGTTGCCACACCGCCGCGGACTGCGTCACGCAGGAACGAAGGCGTCATGCTCTCGTATTTCTCGCCGTAGTTAAGAAGCGTCAATGCCTTCTGATAGCGGCCATACCCGGCGAGTGTTTCATCACTGCCTTCCCCAGTCAGCACGACTTTTACATGCTGCTGGGCGAGCTTAGAAACAAAATAAAGGGGTACCGACGCTACAAATCCGATCGGCTCGTCCTCGTGCCACACGAGATTTGGTAAAGCATCGAAAAACTGTGCAGGCGTGATCGTTATTTCGTGATGGTCTGTGCCAAATTTTTTTGCGACCAGTCGTGCATACTCAAGCTCGTTCGCTTCGCGTTCTCTAAAACCGACCGAAAACGTCTTGATCGGCTCTTTAACCATCGTCGACATCATCGCGGCTATGGCGCTTGAATCAATACCGCCGGACAAGAACATTCCAAGTGGCACATCTGCCATTAACCGCAATTCGACCGACTTCCGAAATAGATCGCGCCACTCCTCGATATAGTCGGCATCGTTCCGCAATTCGTGTTTCGGTTCAAAACTCAAGTCCCAAAATGCGCGGATGTCTATCCGGCCATCGCACCACGTCAGAGCGTGACCCGGTAGAAGGCGTTTGACGCCGCGAAAGAGAGTTTCGTCACCACTTGTGCCGTGGTTTGCAAATTGGTCGGGCAGCGCATTGAAATTGATCTCAGGCTTAACGGCCCCGATCTCAGCCAACGCCTTTATCTCAGACGCAAAATAGAGATTGCCGTCATTGTCGTGGACGTAATACAGCGGCTTTACGCCAAAGCGGTCGCGGGCGATAAATAACTCTTGCTTTCGTTTGTCCCATATCGCAAAAGCGAACATACCCCGCAAATGGTCGACACAATCGTGTCCATATTCTTCGTAGAGATGGAGTATCGTTTCGGTATCACTGCAGTTTTGAAATTCGTAGCCTTTTGCAACAAGTTCATCGCGATATTCCGCGTGATTGTAAACCTCACCGTTGTATACGATCACACAGGAACGGCCCCTGTTGAACATCGGCTGTGCTCCGTTAGAGACATCTACAATGCTCAATCTCCGGTGAGCCAATCCAATGTTGCCGTCGACAAATACACCTCCGTCATCAGGCCCGCGATGTTTCAAAATATCGCGCATCTGCACGAGTTTTGCTTTCTCTACTTGCCTGCCGGATCGTGGGGAAAATGCTATGCCGTTGATACCGCACATACCGACTTAAGAAAGTGGGAATCGGCCTCTTTTTGCAGATTTTTCTACGTGTTCTAAGAGTGGATTTCAACTATCTTTAGTCGTTTATAGCCATGTTGGCTTTTATGGTAAATGTAATGGCGGCAAATACGGTAAGTGTTAGAAATAAAACCATCCGTCGCGGGCATCGAATAACGGTGCGGCCATGGGGGTGGGCGACCGCTACAATTCTCATACTCGCGGCTTCGATCCTCGGATATGACATGTATTCCGGAAGGCTCGGCATTATAGGTCCGCAGCCGGTGATCGCCGAGAACGGTGGAAAGAAGATCATCAAGGTCCCGCCGGGCGGCAATGTTCAAGCCGCTATAGAACAAGCGGAAAGCGGCGACATTGTTGAACTCCAGGCCGGCGCAGTGTATTCAGGCACAGTCACCCTTCCAAATAAACCGCTAACTGATTTCGTCACAATTCAGTCATCTGCCGCAAGAGATCTGCCCGTCGATAAGCGTGTAAGCCCTACCCAAAGATCGTCGATGGCAACGATCGTTGCAGGTATTTTAGGTCGTCCCGCGGTCTCTGCCGCAAACGGAGCACATCATTATCGATTCGTTGGTATCGAATTCACGGCGGCGAGTTCGTTTTACAACTACGGCCTCGTCACACTTGGTTCCGGCGAAACGCAGGCTGCCAAGCTGCCGCATGACATCGAGATCGACCGTTCGTATTTCCATCCTCATAAGACCGGCACTGCTCGTCGCGGGCTTGCATTAAACAGCGCAAATACCACCATCAAAAATAGCTACTTTGAGGGTTTCGCCTTTCCCGGCGAAGAAACTCAGGGAATTTGTGGTTGGACAGGCACGCGTAACGTACATGTTATCAACAACTACATCGAAGGTGGCGCCGAGAACATTATGTTTGGCGGTGCCGATCCGGATTCCACCGACCTCATTCCTATTGATATCGAAATTCGCGGCAATCACCTTAACAAGCCCGCCGAGTGGAACGGAAAAGCAACCGTCAAAACACTTTTCGAGCTGAAAAATGCAAAGCGTGTGCAGTTTATCGGCAATCTGCTTACAAATAATTGGAAAGGCTCGGCGTTTCGCATAACTGTTCGCAATCAGGATAACGGTGCTCCATTTTCGACGATCGAGGATGTTGTCATCAAGGACAACATCATCGACAGTGCCGGTGAGGGAATAAATATTTTGGGCAAGGACGACACCTATCCGAGTCAAACGTTAAAGCGTCTGACCATCGCGAACAACCTCTTTCTAAATCTCGCCGGGGGAAACGGCTTTGAAGGCTCTGGTTATTTTATTCAGATCGCGGGTGGCGAAGATATCGCTGTTGAGAACAACACGGTCTTTAACAGCGGCAACATCACGACGTTTTACGGCACATTGCCGCGTAATTTCGTCTTTCGCGACAATATCACCGGTCATGGCAATTACGGAATTCACGGTCCTGTTGATCTGAGGTCAGATAGCGCGCGAGCAATGTTCCAAAACAATGTCTTTATGAATCTCAATGGCGTCTCGTCCGGTGATTACGCCTTTCCGTCCGGAAATGACCTAATATCCGGCATCGCGGAGGTTGGATTCACTGATCCTTCAGCAAAGGATTTTCGGCTAGGACCAAACAGCAAGCTTAGAGGCAAGGGCAGGAACGGAAAGAATGTAGGTTGTGATCTGTCAACGCAAAATGTTGGGGCTCGATGATCAAGGCAATCCTTTATATATTTCTACAATTTCTTTGATATTTGTATTGTCCGGCAATGAGTCTGGACGTTCCTGTTTTGGCGTCGATACGATCTGCCTGATCTTTTTGACAAGTGCATCTTTGTCACCGATCCCGATCAAATGAACCCCCTCGGGCCGGGACTTCGTTTCGGTTGCGATCACAGGCGTGCCAAGAAACATTGCCTCTCGAATCGAGATGGCATCGCCATCAAACAATGTGGTCCGCAAGACAATGTCAGCATCATTGATCAAGTGAAGTGTTATACCGTGCTCGATATTGCCAGCTATAAAAACAGACTCATCATATCCGCTCGCAGTTATAACAGATTTCACTTCACCTCGCATCGATCCATCACCGACGATCAGCAATCCGGCATTGGGAAATTCAGACCGAATGTCTTTCATCGCGTTGATCTGAAATAGCGGATCATAATCCCCTTCAAGGCCGCCGACAGACAGCAGCAGTGGTGAGTGTCGTTCGCAGAAATCCACTAACTCTTTTGGAACCTCAATCCGTTCGTCAGGCAGACGCAGATCAAAGGGCAGGATCACCTTTATCCGCTCAGGTTTAACGCCATATCGTCGAAAAACATCACCAATGGCTTCATTGACTGCTATGAGCTGCGAAAATCTTTGAAAGATCGTTCCACGGATCGAGTTTGGTGACGCCTCTCGTGCCTCAACAGTCAATGGATATGCACCGGAGTGTAAAGTTAGAACAGACCTATTTCGACCAAAGAACACACAAGCCGCTGCAAGTGCCAAAACACGTCGCCCTATGTCACCTCCAATATGGAGATGTAAAATGTCATAATTCAGCGACGAAAGCAGTCGCAACAGTTCAAATGACGAACGCGGGTGATATACATCCGGTTCCTCGATAACGCGGCTGCTTCGTGACGTAGCAATGATCGAGCAGCTGTGGCCGCAAGCGTACAACTCTTCCCGAATCGCAAGCATGTTTCGGCTTATTCCACCTTCCGGCGGCGGATAGGGACCCAGTTGTAAAATGCGCAGCGACATTGATAATTTTTAATGTAAAAGAGAATTGTACAATTCAACAGTCGTCCGCAGCTGAGTTTCCTGTGAAAAGTTCCTTTCCACAGTGAGCTTGCCTTTCGCACCAAAAGCAGACGCTTTGGCTTCATTGTCCAGCAGCTCACAAAGATAAGCCGCCATTGTTTTGTCGTCGTCCGATGCGACCAAAAATCCGGTCTCGCCATCAATGACCGCTTCGGACGCTCCGCCAACATTCGTTGCAACTACCGGTTTTCCTGCCGACATGTACTCGAGGATCGAGTTGGAAAAACCTTCTGCAGTTGATGTAAGCACGCACGCATAAGAGATGTTAAGCAACGCGGGAACATCATCGCAGCGACCGATGAAATGAAAATTCTCGGCAATACCGGACAGTCTTGCTGACTCTTTCAATCGCGTCTCAAGTTCACCTTCGCCTGCAACGATAAAATGAACATCACGCTGTTGTTCCAATATTCGCTTTGCTGCACGAATCAGCATCGGAACATTTTTCACATCATGGCGCAGATTCGCAACCACTGTAATGTAACGTAAAGTTTTGTCTGCCGGAACGCCAAGGTTTTTGCAGATAGACGCGTGATCTTTGGAGACAGTATCAAACCGGTCAACATCGATGCCATTGTAAATAATATGGATCTTTTCCCGATTGATCGAGGACTCTATCAGATAGTCGCGAACGGCAACCGAATTAGCAATGATCGCACTTGCTTGTCCAAACCCGATCTTCTTCTCAGCTAGCGTCTGAACACCCGACCGCATTCCGCCGGTCTCGCGTTTTGACGCGATACGAACCGGCACGTCGGCGATCCTCGCAGCGGCCACTCCAAAGATATTCGTGTAGAAATCGTGCGTGTGAACAATATCTATCTTATTGTCGCGCAGATACTTAACGCAGCTTCGCAACTGAAGGACAAAGTTAGCATTATAAAAGGAAGTAAGCGGAAATTCAGGAATGTCAGAAAAGCCAACTTCATCGATCTCGGCACGTAGAACGCCCTCGTTATTTAGCGTAGCCGCATAAACGTCGAATGAGCCTTCATTATTCAAAAGCCTCACAAGGTTAACAGCCTGACGTTCCGAGCCGCCCTGATGAAAGCTGCCGATAAGTTGTAGAACTCTTTTGTTCACTTAAGAGACGCGGCGTTCTGATGACGGCTGCCGTCGGTCGCCTTGTCGCCTTTCGGCGGGGCCGATCGACGCCGTTCGGCGTGTTTTGTCCGTCTTGATGTAAAGCTCGTTTCCGAGCCGTCTAGCCGAAGCGAATGGGACGTCGGACGCACCAAAGACCTCATGCTCGCCGATTCGCAACTGGCTGCCATTGATCAAAACAAACTCGTCGGGTACAGTTTCATTCTGCCGCAGGCGTGCCCAAGAATATCTGAAATTGGAATCAAACACACCTGTTTCGATGCACTTATCGCTGTCTTCGTTAAAGACAAAAGCGTCGGTATACCCGCTGTATTTTATAACAAAGGCTCGTCCCGTTTGTATAGATACTTCAAATACTTCCGGAGTTTCGACACCTTTTACCACAGGTAAAATGAACGTAAAAAATTCTTGAGTCCCATTGCCTCTCGACAGGAATTTCATAGATGTCGTGTCCACTTTGTCGCCATGATTCTTCGAGACGAAGCTACCTGTTTGCCGCCATGTTCCGCTGTCGCCAAATGTAAACATTCGATGCTCATCATCACCTACCCAGCTTCCATTTTCGGCGATCTTAGGTTTGCGGTCGGGACTGTAATGAAAGTTCAGCGAAAAGTCATGCTCTCCTGTTATTTCGACAAGGTCGCGCATTATCCAGTAATCGCCTTTTAGAAACAGTATGCTTCTGGAATGCGTCGCACCATTAACGAGCCGCTCATAACCGTTGTGGGAACCTTCAAAAAAATCAAAACGCTCTTCTGATACCCACTCCTTTCTTCGACAGTCAGCACGTGTTTTCCATCCAAACGTATTGCCGGGTTCTGACGACGAACGTCCGTCAACCGAGATCGTATTGTGTGCCATGCTCGATCTGAAATGATCGCGGAGTTCACTCGATTCATGATATGTATAGGTGCCGGGATCGACAAAGAGGCTCTTACCTTGAATTGCAACCTCGATCGAAAGTGCGTCAGCGTGACCGTGGCCAGCCGAGAGCGAACCGACTTCACCGCAATCGATGATCAGATAATTGTCAGTCTCATCATAGCCGTCACGCATCACACAATAGCCGCCCTCAGCAAAGTGTTTCGACCCTTCATTCACTTCTGCTTCGTTGATCGATCCGTATTTTCGCGTTCCTTCAGACCCCATCAACCAAAATAGTTCCTGGCTGGCTTTGCCCGCAATGTACTTTAGCTCGCCGCAATCAAACAACGCTGCACCTACTGCGATCGAACCAGAAAAATCATCCGGCTCGGCGTCGGTAAGGGGCAACGTTCTTCCGCCATCGTCGTCTCCGATAAGCGGCGTCCGTCCGTTAGGCAGCATTATGTGAGCCAAGAATTCAAATGCCTTCTGTAGCCTATTATCCAACTTGGACTCGCCTTGTGCCTCCTCAGAAAGCGATCTCAATATGGAGAAATGCGAAAAGAAATCAACTGTGTAGCGCTGATACCAAGTGCTCTGTTCGAAATAAACGCCGTCCGGCAGTATCTGTTTCTCTATCTCGGCGAGCAGAATTTCTTCGCCGAGTTTTCGCCATTTTTTTGCCTGGGCAAAGAACGGCAACTGCGTGCCGAGGTAGTAAAGTCCAAGGCCTTCACCTGTAAGGTGCGTGTTTGGGCTGTAATACTTCGACAGGTATTGCTCAATGTGCCGGCCTTGCAGATATAAATATTTGAGTGCCTTTTTGAACAGCTCCGGTGTAAAGTGATCTGAATTTCTAAACAGGTGAAACGCCCATATCCATGACATCGCTCTGAACGCTATCTCAAGACTGCTCGACCAGTTAACACCTATTCCCGGAGGGTTTTGGTCCATCCACGATTCCAGATGATCGGAAAAAGTAGCACCAAAACGCTCGTCATTCGTCAGGCAATAGGCAACGCCGAGGGTAAAGAAATGCTGGTGACGATTGAGTTCCCAGATGATCTTTTTATTGCCGGTTTCGGTTGAATCGAGATCATCGAACTCCTTCCAGTGCTTCAGCGGTGATTGTTTCCCCGATAGCGGTTCTCGATGCCAGTTAACGTCTATTCCAATATTAAGGTCCTTTAGGCCAAGCAGCTCGATCCTACCATCAACAAGTCTTTCAGCCTTATCAATAATATGTTTCGCCGATTTTTCGCCAAAAACTTCCCTGAATGAAGCAGCTGATGATCCAACATCAAGAAACGGCGCAAAGAAATGTTTTTCGCCATTCTTATAAAATTTTTGCCAAAGACTTTCTGCAATGATCGGAGCTTTTCCAAATTGCTCGGCGTCGATCAGCCTCACAAATTCCTCGTCTGACGGAATATCATTTCCGCCAAGCACTTGCTCACGATACACGGAAAATGCCTGTCCGCCACGTGTTATCATCTCATCTAGACTGCGTATCCGCTTCATTTTTTTGAGCGGTTTTCCCATTATCTCAACTGCCATATTACACCTGTCGTCTGCTTCCTATTGCGGGCCGTTTTGCATTACCGATCTTAGCCGATAATTTCGATGATCATTTGGATCGCCGCTTTTGCCATCGATCGCTGCGAGGGCTATGTTAAAAGCTTCTCGTGCCGTCGCGAAATGCACCTGAAATGCTGCTGACTTTTCCGCTTCTTCCACGATGCCGCCAAAAAAACGTTTTGCATCTTCACCAATGCAAACCGATTGATCTTGATCGAAAAACCCGTGGCAATACAATTTAACGAACACCCAATCAGATTTGCCTTCAACGGTCACGTTTGCCGATCTCCATCTGTTGAATCGCGCAGTATTCAGAGGCTGATTGGCAGTAAGAGCACCGTCGTCGATCCTCGGAACGGGCAAACCTTTGATTCGCCGCGTCCAGTTAAATACGAGCGGCCCTGTAAATATCAGCGGTAATTGAGCGTGTTTTCTATTTGCTGCGGCTCGCATGCCTAACCTGTGCGGCGCCGGTTCATTCATCGGCAATGTACATTCATAAATTTGATTGATAACTGCTACCTGCGATTGATCCGGAGCAGACGGCAGTGTCATATCGGCATAACAGCCTGTATCTCGAAGGATCTCCATTTCATTATCGACGCCGCAAAAGCGCCCGCCGCATGAATTTGCGAGAGCAAGATTGCCGTGAACGAATGCGTACATCGGTTTGCTGCTGCCCGCCACGTGCGAGAGACATTTATGCTTTTCGGCAAGAGTATCGCGGAAATTGACAAGCGTTTCCCGCAGATTTCCAGCTGTGTCGGGCCGCTCGACACCGTGATGCAGATGCACTTCCACCTCTCCCAGGCCCTCGGCTTGCATTTCGGACATAATGTCGAGAATTTCGGGATGGTACTGTTCTGCCGGATAAAAATTCGTGTGTCGAAACTTCGTCCCATCAACATCGCGAACGGCTTTGCCCGTTTCGCTCGCAATCTTGTGGTAAGCCTTCAGCCGCGTCATCTGCGACTTATGATCGAGCACTCCATTCACACTCCAGCCGGGCTCAAAGTGATTGGCAACCGTTATGATAATGTGCTTTTTCTCGAATGCCGTCTGCTCAAGAAACGATGCTGCGCGCGATAATGGATACCGCGCGAGCCACGGCAGATTCCACTTTAGTTTCGTTGCAAATGAATAGTTGTTGTCCGTCATTCCAAGTTGTCACTTATCATTTATTCCGAAGCTCATATGTCATCGATCGATATACCGTCTATGCCAAAGCTCCAACATCCAAAGCGTCCACAACGCATGTGAATGATCGCGTCGGCTGCGTCGATGTTCGTCAAGAAGCATGCTGACATATTTAGGCTCAAAATAACCGCGCGACATAAAGCGGCTGTCTGACAAGTCACTCGTTATTCGATCCTTTAACTGTAAATTTATCCATTCGCTGATCGGCACGCCGAAGCCTTGCTTTTCGCGATGAAGTATTTCACTCGGCACAAGATCACGGATCGCTTTTTTGAAGATATACTTCGTTTCCCTTCCTTTAAGCTTCATCGAGGATGGAATTCGCGTCACATACTCGATCAGTTTGTGATCGAGCAGCGGACTCCGCGTTTCCAGCGACGACGCCATGCTCATTCGATCGACCTTTGTCAAAATATCGCTTGGCAGATAGGTCTTACTGTCCAAGTACAGCAGATTTTCGATCTGCTCATCTGTTGTCACACTGCCTGCGATCTGACGAAACAGCTTCTCTCCGCGCAGGAAGCTGCCATTCATTTTCGTCCTGATCTCGTTTGAATATAGTTTGCGTTTTCGAGGCCCGTTAAAGTGCGAAATGCTGTCTATATAACGTCCCGCCGCGTCGAGAGAGATGTTGAAAAGATAATTCTTGCCAAAGGCACCATGAGGCAATGCCTCGCTCAGCGGACGAAGCAGCTTTTCCCTAACAGCACGCGGCAGGCTTTCAAGGCCGCTGCGATCACGATCGGTGACGTATCGTGTATAGCCGCCAAAAAGCTCATCGCCGCCGTCACCGGATAAAACAACCGTGACATGCTCGCGAGCCAATTTCGAGACCATGTACGTCGGCAACGCAGATGAATCAGCAAACGGTTCGTCAAAATGCCATACGAGGTCATCTACGACATTGACAAAGTTCGGCGTCAAGGTAAATTCATGATGATCGGTCTTAAAATGTCCTGCGGCGAGGCGCGCATATTTCAATTCGTCAAAACTGTCTTCATTGAAACCGATGGAAAATGTCTTGACCGGTTGGTCCATTATCTGCGACATCAAGCCAACAACCGCGCTTGAATCGACACCACCGGAAAGAAACGCACCGATCGGAACCTCAGAGACCAACCGGACACCGACCGCATCGTGCAATTTACTGTAAAGGTCGGCGGCGATCTCATCTTCGCTCGTAGCAAGCAATTCGCCCGCAAAATCGAAATCCCAATATTTCTCTGTTCGTATCTCGCCGTTCTTGAAAGTAAGATAATGTCCCGGCTCAAGTTTGTTTACGCCCTTAAAGATGCACAATTCTTCCGGCACGTAGCCGAATGACAAATATGAATCCAGCGCTCCGTGATCGATCTCACGTGTGACGCCACCGTGCTCCAACAGGACCTTCATCTCCGATCCGAAAACAAATTCACCGTTGGCCGTCAATGTGTAAAATAGCGGCTTCTTGCCAACGCGATCACGAGCCAAAAACAAACTTTGCTCCTCGGCATCCCATATCGCAAAGGCAAACATTCCGCGCAAATGCATTACGCAATCTTCACCAAATTCTTCGTACGCATGAATGATCGTCTCTGTGTCAGAGTTGGTCTTGAATTTATAACCGCGAGATTCAAGGTCTTTCTTCAGCTCGCGATAATTGTAGATCTCTCCGTTGAAAACGATAAGCTTTGTGCGTTCACCGTTGTAGATCGGCTGCTGGCCCGTGACAAAATCGATGATGGATAACCGACGCATGCCCATTGCCGCCCGGCCTACGACGGCAGTTCCCTGCTCATCCGGCCCGCGATAGGTGATCACGCGACACATCGCATCGAGCAGAGATGCACGTTCCGCTATGCGGTCGTTAGTTTTGGAAATAAAGCCTGCGATTCCGCACATATTAGCTATCCGTCAGCGGTTGAATGCCGCGTTTAGGAAAAAT
>CAZGSC010000121.1:0-10734 GCA_964528325.1 uncultured Chloracidobacterium sp.
AAAGTTGGGTCATTTCGAGAATGTTAGGTCATTTCGGGAAAGTTGGTATTCCAATTTGTTATAAAGTGCGTTAGTTTGATGCGGGACGAATGTAGTGAATATTGGAAAGTTGAAAATGGAAAGCGTCAGAACCGGGAACGGCAGCGACTGGGTTCTATGTTTTTGCTGTAAAGCTTGTCCCAACGAAGATCGCTGTACCTTGAACAAGTTAAACGCAGTAAGTGCATTATGTACAACACTTACAAAATGTGTAAGGCAATGACTTATTTTTTCTCAAAAAACGCGAAACGGAGTGCAGAAAACGTCGCAAATCTAATAAAAACCACAGGTTGCGCGTTTCACTTGCCAAGTGGAACGGCTTGAAACGGCCAGATCGGAAAAAACCGCTGAAACACTT
Organism: uncultured Chloracidobacterium sp.; assembly: GCA_964528325.1. Classification (GTDB taxonomy): domain Bacteria; phylum Acidobacteriota; class Blastocatellia; order Pyrinomonadales; family Pyrinomonadaceae; genus OLB17. The sequence continues at coordinate 398 of CAZGSC010000121.1, forward strand.
GGGAGATGCAGGCAAGTATGGGAGATGAAAACGTATAAGAAAACGGGTTGAGCTTATCTAACTGTTATCATAGGGCTCGTCGTCACACGCTTTAGGGGCACTTTTTCGTCTTTGTCAATCATGATCTCAGTCGGTTTGACTGTCTTGAAGACAAACGTCTGAACTCGTTTTGTGACATCGATCTTTTCCGTCGTTTCTCCCGCCGCGCTTTTTATGTTGACGTCGAGTGGAAGGTGAAAAACAGCAGGCGTGATCCCATCGATCTTTTGGGTTTGAGCGATCGTAACAGTTAGAGTTTTCGTCCGCACATTGTAGCTTCGCCCTACCTTCAATCGCGGGGCGCCCGCACCATAAACCCATTGGTCGAAAAACCATTTCAGATCCTGGCCTGAAACTTCTTCCATCACCTTTTGAAGGTCGGTTGATTCGACATTGGCAAATTTATGACGGTTGAGATAGATATTGATCGCACGCCAAAAAATTTCAGCTCCTACCTGTTCCCGTAGTGTATGGAGCACAACGCCGCCTTTGTGATAGGTCACGGCAGAATTGTCGAAGAGAGCATCGACATCGCCGGCCCGCAAGTTGTAGAGAGCATGACGCTTCCTATTGATCACATCATCGATCAGAAACTCTGCAGCATCGCCGCGGATCTTTTCGAGATAACTGTCGCGTCCGTAGATCTTTTCTCGATATGCGGCCTCCATATAGGTCGCAAACCCCTCGTTCAGCCACAGTTCGGCCCAATTGCGGCACGTGACAAGATCGCCGAACCAGGAGTGAGCAAGCTCGTGCGACACAAGGTCGATGACGACGTCTTGTCCAAAGTCAAAATCAGCGATGAATATGTCCGCATCTGCCATGGTCGTTGCGGTGATATTTTCCATTCCGCCAAATTTGAATTGAGCAACGACAGTTTGGTCATATTTATTGTAGGGAAACGACACGCCGGTCAGTACTTCATAAACGGCAATCATCTTTTTTGTGTCGCCAAACGCTTTCAGAGCCGTAGCTTCTTTTCCGGGATATACATAGAAGCCAAGTGGTGTTTCTTTGTATCTATCCTCAACCTTTGTATATTTCCCGACTACAAATGAGACCAGATAGGTCGAATGTGGAACCGGCATTTTGTAATGCCAGGTTATAGTCCCGTCAGTATTTTCGATCTTTCCCTGAAATTCACCGTTGCCGACAACTGTTTCTCCTTTTTCCGCAGTAATGTATTCCTCAGTCGTTGCTTTGTCGCTGGGAAAGTCGAACGACGGAAACCAATACCGAGCCTCTTCCGCCTCGCCCTGTGACCATATCTGCGATGAATGATTTTCGTCCCCGGTAACGAAATATACTCCTTTCTTTGGCGTGGCAGTATATTTGAGCCGGACCGAGATCAAGTCATCAGGACCGTAATTCTTATCGAGGGTTATCAAAAGCTTGCCCGGAGCGGTCTTGTACTGAAGATCGATACCGGTGGCCTCAAGTTTTACCGACTCGAACACGAGGCCGACAGCATCGAGCTCGATCACTCGAAAATCAGCGGCCAATGGTTTTAGAGAAACGGTTGTGTCACCGAAGACTTTTTTATTTACACGATCAAATCTCGCCCGGATCGTGTAATTTTGCGCGTCAAAGGTTTGCGGTCGATTAAAATTGATTCTCGGTCTTTGTCCGAATGCCGAAAAAGCCGCGATCATCAAGACCGCGGCTATGAATGAAATATACTTTGAGAATTTCATAATTTAGAGACTAGGGTTTTAAATGTTTTCCAAACCAGTCCATTACATTGTTATACCAAAACTCAGAGTTGTGAGGCTTTAATATCCAGTGCCCTTCATCCGGAAAAACAATGAGTTTTGAGTCGACACCTTTTAACTGCAGCGTCGTATAAAGCTGCAAACTTTGATCGTAGGGCACGCGGAAATCCAGTTCACCGCATATCACAAGCGTCGGGGTCGCAAAATTTGCAGCGTATCTATTCGGTGACCATTTTTCATATTGCGATCTGTTTTGCCATGGGAATCCTTTAAATTCCCAGTTCACAAACCACAATTCTTCGGTCGCGGTGGCCATGCTTTCAAGATTGTAAACGCCCGCATGCGAAACAAACGTCTTAAATTTGAATCTTGGGTCATTGTTATGCCCAAGCAGCCAATCGACCATGTATCCGCCATAACTTGCACCTGCCGCACCGATACGTGTCTTGTCAATAAATGGTTTTCGCGTGACCTCGGCAACACCGTTCATTATGTCGGTGTATGCCTTACCTCCCCAGTCGCCCGAGATATCATCTACAAATTTTTGGCCGTAGCCGGTCGAACCACGCGGATTCGGCATAAAAACAACATAACCCTGATTCGCAAAAACCTGCGGATTCCAGCGGTAGCCCCAACTATCGCCCCAGGCACCTTGCGGCCCTCCGTGAATTAGAACGATCAATGGATATTTTTTTGCGGGATCAAACTTGGACGGTTTCAGTAAGAAGCCGTGGATATTCTGGCCCAACGCTCCTTTCCAATTCATTTCCTCGGGTTTTTGCAACGCAAAAGCAGAAAGGCCAGAAACGTTTGCCGTCGTGAGGGGCACTAAGCCGCTGCCATCCGTATTAACCCTCATAATCTCTGCTGGTGCAGCCATTGAACTCGCCGCAAAGACAAGGGATAGTCCGTCGGGCGAAATATTAAGGCTGCCCGCAAAAACACCGTCTACGACTTTTTTAACATGAGTAGCGATGCGCAGACGGAAATCCGGCTCGACCGGAACGCTGAATATGGGTGATTTGCCGTTTTCGCCCCCAGTAAAATAGACCGTTTTGCCGTCAGATGAAACCACCATTTCATCGACATACTGATCGAAGCCTTTTGTGAGTTCAACGATCTCTCCGTTCTGCGGATTGTAGCGCATAAGGCGCCAGCGGTCAGACTCAAATGTCGCCGTCGCCTGGGAACGAAATAGCAGATACTTGCCATCCGCCGTGTAAACCGGCGAGGAGTCATAGCCCTTCATCCCAGCCGTGATATTTTTCGCTTCACCACCGGCAAGCGGCAGAATGTAAATGTCGTGATTAGTTGATGTCGCCTCGACTTTGTCAGGATTTCTAAGGTATGCAATGCTTGAACCGTCGGGTGAAAACACGTAATCGACACCGCTGCTCGAGACATATGGAGGCGCATCAAAATCACCGGGCGTCACATCGCGGGCAGTCCCGCCTTTATTCGAAACGATAAACACATGTGCTCGTTTACGTTCGCGCCATTCGGTCCAATGTTTGAAGAGCAAGCGCTCGGTCACATGTGCCTTGACTTTGCTTTTTTCTGCCTTTTCATCTTCCGCCTTGTTACATTCATCCGTTTTACATTCGGGATAAACATCGGAGCCAAATGCGATCCATTTACTGTCTGGTGACCAAACAGGACCGCCAGCACCGGTTGAGATCGTCGTGATTTGCTTCCTTTCGTCGCCATCCGGTTTCATCGTCCATATCTGTCCATTGTAGGCAAAGGCAAGCCATTTGCCATCGGGCGACCACCGAGGTGAAGCGTTGGACGAAGTGCCACTAGTTATCTGTTTCTGCTTTGTACCGTCGCTGTTCATCGTCCAGATATGATTGACAATTTTGTTAGTCTCTTTATTAAGTACGCCAACTGTGTAAGCGACAGTTTTACCATCTGGTGAAAGCTGCGGATCACCAATGCGTTTTACATTAAGAAGATCATTTACGTTAAACGTTAGCTGAGCAGAAACTGTAACAGCGGCTAACACAACGAAACCAAATATCAAAAATAAGCGTTTCATAAGCTATTCCTGTAAATGTAATTTGCTAAAAACAGGAATATTATTACATAGAATATTGGAAGACAGGAATTGTCTCGGATAGGATGAAACTATGAAATCGTATATTTTCCTTTTTGTTTGCATTGTTATGACTGTTTCCGTTGTTGGACAAAGCCCTTCGCCCACGCCGGAACTCTATTCTTCAACGACTTTGGATGAACTGACTAAACTGCAAAAGGCAGCGATTTCCAGTGATTATGCATACAGACAGGTTGGGTATCTTTCGAATAGCATTGGCCCGCGTCTGTCTGGCTCTGCTCAAGCTGAACAAGCGGTTCAATATGTCGCTGATCAAATGCGCAAACTCGGCCTAGATGTCCGACTTCAGAAAGTCATGGTGCCTCATTGGGTTCGCGGCGATGAACGCGGCGAACTTGTTGAATTTGCCGGTATGGCGGCGGGAACAACACAAAAGGTTGTTCTTACTGCACTCGGCGGCAGTATCGCTACACCCGTTGAAGGCATTACAGCTGAGGTTGTTGTGGTCAATAGTTTTGCCGAACTCAATGCCTTGGGTCGTGCCAAAATCGAAGGGAAGATCGTTCTGTTCAACTACAAGTTTGACCGCGAGATGCAGGCATCAGGGTTTGGCGGACAGGCTTACGGAGCGGCAGTCGCATATCGCTTTGGAGGCGCAATGGCGGCGGCCCCATTGGGTGCGGTGGCCGTTCTTGTTCGCTCGGCGGGTGGTTCGCAGAACCGTCTTGCACACACGGGTTCGATGGGCTACAAGGATGGCGTTACGAAAATACCGGGAGCAGCAATTTCCTACGAAGATGCCGAAATGATCGCTTATCTTACAAAAATGGGCAAAGTCAGGGTTCATTTGACGCTTACACCCCAGACGCTGCCTGATGCTGTAAGTTATAACGTAATTGCCGACCTAAAAGGCAGCGAAAAACCAAATGAGGTGGTAATAGTGTCGGGGCATCTTGATTCATGGGACCTCGGGCAAGGTGCGATCGACGATGGCGCCGGTATAGCGGTTTCTATGGCCGTTCCTTACCTCATCAAATTGCAAGGCCTCAAACCGAAACGGACTATCCGCTTTATCGCGTGGATGAATGAGGAGAACGGCGGTCGAGGTTCGCAAGCTTACGCAAGCGAGCAGGAGACTAACATAGTCAATCATTTTGCCGCAATTGAATCCGATCTCGGAGCATCGCATCCGCTGGGTTTCGAAGTTGCAGGCAGGCCTGAAGTGTTGGCATTTATTCGCCCGATCTCAAATGTGCTCGGAGTTCAAGGAAGCGGACTATCGCGATCTCAAGCGAATGTAGGCTCGGATATCGGCCCTCTTACACAAAAGGGAATTCCCTCATTCGCTCCCTGGTTCGATCAACGGACCTATTTTAATTATCACCATACAGCTGCTGACACATTCGATAAGATCGTTCCGAGTGAGATCGCAGAGGTTAGTTCGGTCGTGACGGTTTTGGCTTACGGGCTTGCAAATATCGAGCAGCCGCTGCCGCGTTAGTTCCTGAAGTTGAAACTTGTGGATTTAGATAATAGACTTTGGACTATGTTAAATCGTCCGCCGCCATATTTTCCGCAAAACCAGCTTTCGCCTCCAGACGAAAAGCGTTACGCAAAGTTCAAACTTGTCATCGCTGGATTGATCGTTGGGCTGCTTCTGATTCTCACAGGTACTGGTTTTGCGATCTACTATCTTATCCGCTGGTTCGTGCAATAAATTGAAGAAGTAGAATATAGATAAAGGCAGCAAATTCAACAGGGAATTTGCTGCCTTTTTACCTGTGAGCGATGCATGCCCGAATTATCTAAACTTATTAATTTGCTGGACTGCCTTGCTTTGAAGCGGAAACAGTTGATCGCACTTTTTCACTTTGAATAGCAAGTTGTTTCGCCTGCGGAAGTAGATCGATGGCCTTTAAGAGTTGATCATCATATTCGTTTATCACCTGAAATGAAGTTTGTGAACCATAGGCTGCGGTGATCAACTCTGACCGCAACGAACGTTCAGTGAATTCGCGTTCCGCATCGATCTGCGACGCGGGAATTTTATATTTGTCAGCAGCATACTGCCTGAAAGCTTGGAAAACTCCCGCATTTACGGGAAAATCGGATGCCTTAATATCATAATCGTAATCAACCGGCTTTTCGATCTTGTAGCCTTCAAATCCTTTAACACGTCCATTGACAAGATCGAGGGCGAACGCAAAAATAGGATTTGCAATCTTTTGTTCGACTCGGCTTCTTTCAAAAGTGATCGTTTTTGGCTTGATCACTACGTCAGGGCTGATGCCGCCGCCGCTGTAAACCTCACGGCCGGTATCTGTTTTACTTGCAGTGCCCCTTGGCGAAGCATCAGCCATTTCATCACGAAAGCTTCCACCGTCTGTATAGTAATTGTAAAGATCACCGTTTGAATAATCGCGCTGTATCAATCGTCCGGACGGGGTTTGATATTTGGCGATAGTGAGAAGCAGCATCGAATCATAACCAATGTCTTGAAAAGGATTCTGCACCAAACCCTTGCCAAAGGTGTTTTCGCCAACAATCAATGCCCTGTCATGATCCTGTAACGCTCCAGCAAGTATCTCGGAAGCGGAGGCCGTGCCTCGATTCACGAGCATCACGATCGGAGACCTGTCCGGCGACGGATTGTCAGAGCGGAACGTTTCGGTCACCCCTTCGATTCGGCCCTTTTGTGTAAATACCGTCTGTCCCGAAGAAAGAAATACTCGAGCCACATTGTATGCTTGCTGGACAAGGCCTCCTCCATTATCACGAAGGTCCAGAACGAGCTGTCGCATCCCCTGTGCCCTAAGCGAAGTCATCCCGGTTACGAATTCTCGGTAGGTTGTCTTGTTAAACCCGCCACGCATAGCCATATAGCCAACGCCAGGCCGAATCATATATGTTTCACTTATCGATGGCTGCGAAACGGCTCCACGGATGATATCGACGGTGGTCTGTTTACCGGTTGCTGCATGTTCAACAACTATCTTTGCGGATGATCCCTTTGGGCCTCGAAGGTAAGTGCGGACTTCGTTAAACGGCTTTCCGAGCATTGACTTGCCATTAACCTCAATGATCTTGTCGCCGTATTTAAGACCGGCCAGATTAGCCGGAGCTCCGGGAAATGTAGCCTTGATATAGGTAGCAATTACTTTGCCGTTCGGGTCACTAAGATCTCCTATCGTGGCACCAATGCCATAATATTCTGAGTTTTGATCTGTTCGAAACTGCTCGTTGTCTTTTGCATCAAAATAATTCGAATGCGGGTCGAGCGTATGAAGCATAGTATCTATCGTAGTTTTGAACAATTCATTGTAATTCAAAGCCTTTCCGTCAACATGGTTGTTTTCGATAGCAGAAAGTGCCTCGGCAATGTCGGTGCTGATCTCTTCGGGCTTTACCGGAATGCTCTTTTTGACACTGTTTGAACGTGTTCCATCTCGACTTGGTTCGACTCTTAACGCTGCGGAAGGCGTCTGAGAAAAAACGGCAACGGAAAAAAACATCATGGCTAGCAGAGTCAATGACAAGCTAAAGGTATGTTTCACAACTAGATTCTCCTGAATTTACTACGACACGGACATCGCTGCCCTCGAAAAAGAATAACATCCATTTGAAGAAAAAGCGACGAAATTAGTTGCACCTGTTTATGAAGAAACCAAGCCGTAAGAGAATGAAACCGTTACCTTTTCTAATGTAAAAGATTGCGTTAGACTTTCAACGACAATGGCGGTTCTGTCAGCGTACCATTTTGTTCATTGCTCAAAACAAAAGGTGAATATATCATTGAAAGTTATGGGGCCTAGCCCGACATTGAAGTCGTTAACGACCCAGATCCGTGATCGGCGGCGGCGATCCTCAACTTGAACGCTCCCTTTCCGAGTAATTGACAAAGGTAAAATGCAAATCCGGTCAAACTGCAATAACGTCCGGCTGAATCGAATAAGAATAAATAGCTGTACTTTGATAGTCTGAACGCATGGTTGATTTGCTTGAGGTTACAAATCTTCGAACCCAATTTCCGACAAGGGCCGGCCTTGTTAAGTCTGTTGACGGTGTAAGTTTTAGTATTGCCGAAGGCGAACTGCTCAGTCTGGTCGGCGAATCAGGGTGCGGCAAATCGATCACAGCGCTATCGATAATGCGCCTGATCTCGCCGCCGGGGAAGATAACAAGCGGTTCCATAAAATTCAAAAACGAGGAATTGACTACGGCATCCGCTGAACGTCTTCGCGAAATTCGCGGCAACGACATCGCGATGATCTTTCAAGATCCGATGACGTCGCTCAATCCTGTTTTTACTGTTGGCGAGCAGATCGCTGAGGCATTGCGTCTGCATCGAAAGCTAGACAAGAAGCAGGCTTGGCAAGCAGCGATCGAAGCGATGAAAGAGGTCTCGATACCTTCCCCGGAACGCCGTGTTTCCGATTATCCTCATCAGCTTTCGGGCGGTATGCGCCAGCGAGTGATGATTGCAATGGCTCTGGCCTGCGATCCTGAATTACTCATCGCCGACGAACCCACAACTGCTTTAGATGTAACAATTCAGGCACAGATACTTGAACTATTAGATAAACTTCGGCGAACCCGAAAACTAGCTGTTTTGCTCATTACACACGACCTCGGCGTAGTTGCCGAGGTGGCCGATCGCGTTTGCGTGATGTACACGGGCAAGATCGTTGAGGAATCGGGCGTTGACGAATTATTCGCCGATCCGAAACATCCATACACGCGCGGCTTGCTCCGTTCGGTCCCAAAACTTACCGATGCCGGTGCGGCAAAAGCTATTAGGCTGCAAACGATCGAGGGCATGGTACCAAGCCCAACAGATCTTCCGTTTGGCTGTCATTTTGCTCCGCGTTGCGAAAATAGAATGGAGATTTGTACCGAAGGCGAAATACCGCTGACTGAATTGTCAATCAATGTTAAGGTGCGATGCGTGATGTACGATGAGACAAAGAAATTCGAGATCGATAAAGAACGGACGCTGGCAGCAAGCTAAGCACAGGAACAGAGTGATTTAGATTTGATGGAAAACTCCGCAGTTAAAACTCAGCAAACAGCTCTACTTGAGGTTCGGCACCTCGTTAAACATTTTCCTGTTGATAACAGCGATGACCTTGTGCAGGCGGTCGATGATGTTTCATTTCATCTCACACAAGGTGAAACGCTTGGCCTCGTTGGTGAATCCGGCTGCGGCAAATCCACTGTTGGACGATGTTTACTGCGTTTACATGAGCCGACGAGCGGGGAAGTCTTATTTGAGGGTGAGAATATCATCGGCGTGCCTAATAATAAAATGCAAAGGCTCCGTCGCGAGATGCAGATCATTTTTCAGGATCCGTATGCGAGCCTAAATCCGCGTCTGAGCATTCGTAGTATCGTCGCTGAACCGCTCAAAATACATCATATCGGCGACAAGGCCGAACAGTATGAACGTGTCGCGGACCTATTACAAAAAGTTGGCCTCGACCCTAAATACGCCGACCGTTACCCACATGAATTCTCAGGCGGCCAACGCCAGAGAATCGGCATCGCCCGAGCCTTGGCTCTCAATCCTAAACTTATCATTTGCGACGAGCCGGTCTCTGCTTTGGATGTTTCTGTGCAGGCTCAAGTAGTGAATTTGCTTCAGGAACTGCAGGATGAATTTGGCCTGACATATTTGTTTATTTCACACGGCTTAGCCGTCGTCGAACATATTTCCAACCGTGTGGCCGTGATGTATTTGGGCAAGATAGTCGAGATATGTGGCTCCGACGAATTGTACGAGATGCCGCTTCATCCATATACAAAAGCACTATTGTCTGCTATCCCGATCCCGGATCCGAAACAAAAGCGTGAAAGGATCGTTCTAAAAGGCGATGTTCCAACTCCGATCGATCCGCCGTCCGGCTGTCGCTTTCGCACTCGTTGTCCGATAGCGATCGGGGAATGTGCAAAAACAGAACCTGAATTGCGTGAGATCACACCGGGGCATTTCGCCGCGTGCATTCGCGTGGACGGCTATGATCAAAACACATAACGATCATCAAAAAATGATATGATGTTCGCCGTAATTTCATTCTATTTCTAATACCGATCTCTGAGAGGAAAATATGAATCGTTTAGCTGGAATTATTGTCGCGGCAGTAGGTTTCGTAATTTGTATCTTGAGCATAACAAAGATCGTTCCGGGCCTTACCTCAACAGGGGTGATACTCATCCTTTTTGGTGGCCTTGTGATAGGCCTCAGCTTTGTTGATAAGCCTGACGATGAAGGCACCGAAAAAATGTCCACGGCAGGTACACTCGGAAATATATTTTTTGCTCCCGCGGATGTTTTTAAGAATCTCCGCCGCCATCCTCGATGGCTGGTCGCAGCTCTCATAATGTCCATACTTTCAGTAACATACACCAATCTCTTTCTCGTTCGATTAGGGGCCGACCGTGTGGCAAACTTTGCGATCGATAAGACACTTGAGATGTCGATGATCAGAGATAATGAAGAAGCGAAGAAACAAATAGAGGAAGGCCGTGCTAAG
>CAZGSC010000122.1:0-10496 GCA_964528325.1 uncultured Chloracidobacterium sp.
TGTCCTCGGTCGCCTTTGCTCGCTTTACCGCATTCCCGATCCGGTAAAAGCTCTTGGTTACTGTCGCGAGGCGTCACTATCTGAGCCGTCGAATGTAAATCACGCCATCGGATTCGGTGCGGCGCTCGTGCGGGCGAAACAGTTTGACGCTGCCATAAATGTTCTGCGCAAGATCATAGAAACTGCTCCCGATAATGCGACCGCTCATGCTAATCTTGCTACGGCATTGTTTGAAATGAAGCGGTATCGCGAAGCCAAGGCTGAGTACCTTTGGCTAACGACGAAACAGCCCAACCTGGTCGCGGCTTATTTCTTTCTGGCGATCACGCACGACCGATTGGACGAATACGCCGACGCGGCGGCAAATTATCAACAGTATTTGCGCATTGCAGATCCGGCAGCGAACAAATTGGATATTGAAAAAGTAAACCTGCGGCTTCCGGCTTTGCTTAAGAAGATAAAAAAGTGAACAGTGAAACACGATCAGTGAACAATTCAAGATTAAAAATTAAAAGTTATGGGAAACTCGGCGATATGGTTCGTTATGCCGTGATGCTCATCTACTTTTCACTGTTCACTATTAGTTGTTCACTAATATCAGTTTCGGCTCAGGATGATGATCTTGCACCACCGCCGCTCAAGTTGATAGCAAAAGAAGATCGGAAGCGGCTTGACAGCGTACCCGATCTCAAGGAACGCACCAAATTGGCAGTCGATATGATGCGTTCGCGGATCGACGCCGCGGAAAGGCGAAATACGGCAAACGACTTTGACGGCATCTTTCGCGAATTGGGTTATTTTCGTGCGGTTTTAGATTACTCGCTCGCTTTTTTGGCGAAGCAGGACCTGAACGAGAATAAGTCACTCGACAATTACAAACGTCTCGAGTTGAGCCTTCGTGCCGTGCTGCCGCGGATCGAAACGATACGCCGCGAGCTTCCCTTGCGATACGAAGAATATGTCCGGGACCTTATCACCTACATTCGCGAAGCCCGCAACAAGGCCATCGAACCGATGTTCGACGACACCGTGCTTCCGGCTGGAGTAAAGAAGTAGTGAAAAGTAAAAAACTAACAGTGAACAGTGTGGTGCTCTTTGAGCGTTTTTGTCGCGCGGTTTGTTTTTATGCGCTGTTAATATTTAGTTTTTCACTATTCACTGTTAGTTGTTCATTATTAACCGTGTCTGCGCAGTCTCGTGACTATTTCACCGCCGAAGAGATCGAACTTATCCGCGACGCGCAGCAGATCGACCAGCGCGTTGAGATCCTGACAAAGGCCATCGACCGCCGCTTTGCCGTGCTGAATATAAATGTCAGCGGTTCAAAAATGCAAGGCAAGGATTGGGGAGCTTTGCCGACAGGAACGCGGACAGAATTGCTGGCTGACATCAACCATATCCTGCAAAAAGCGATCGATGATATTGATAATCTCTCTGCCCGGCCGGATTCGATGGTGATCGACCCGGACGCAAAAGATAAGAAACCAAAAGGCTTTTCAGACCTGTTTCCCAAAGCCGTCCGCAAGCTCGCCGCCGCCGCCGAACGCTATAAGGGCCCGCTGACCGCCGCACTCGAAACCACAAAAGACGAACGCGAAAAAGGCATCCTCATGGATTCGATAGATATGTGCACCGACATCATCGCCTCCGTCGAAAAGCTGCAGAAGCCCGCACGTTAGTAAGGGCGTAACACTCACCGTGAATTACCACCACAACACTCCAAAACGATGAAAGTAATGCTTATTTTCCTTGGAATTCGGGAAAATCCATTGCCGCTCCGCCCGTCAAACCAATGCGTTTTCAAAATCGTGATATTATGCGGCGATCGGATATATCTTGAGGCTCGTATAGAGTAAGAACCACTCATGAAGGCATTTTTTCTTTTCATCGTTCTATTTCTTTTTCTTGCGACTACTGTTCCCGCACAGGATGGGCGCTTAGTTTTACAGGATCGGGGCGTAGTTTTTAAAACCACTTATCTTCGAACCACTCCCTCAAACAAAGGCAAGTTCGCAGCAAAGGTTTACCGTCATCAGCACCTCGAAATCATTAGCCGGTCGGGAGCTTGGTATCTCGTAAAGATCAAGAAATATACGGGCTGGCTACATAGCGACAATATAATTTTTGAAATAGGGCTTCCTAAACCGATAGCAACGCCACCCCAAATAGCCTCTAACTGACAATTGCTTTCCCAACTTGCCCGCGCAATACCTCTAAATTACACTTCTCTTTATGTCTGAAACTTCATTAAAGAAAACTCCGCTCAATGCGGCACATCGTGAACTTGGCGGGCGAATGGTCGATTTTGGCGGCTGGGATATGCCTGTCCAATATCCGGCCGGCGTTATCGAAGAGCATATGCGTTGCCGCACTCGAGCCGGGCTTTTCGACGTGTCGCACATGGGCGAGATCTGGGTCGAAGGCCCGGACGCGATCGCTTTTGTAAACCGCCTCACCACAAATGATGTTACAAAGCTGGTTGACGGACAGGCGCACTATTCCGCCTTGACGAACGAAAACGGCGGCGTCGTGGACGACCTGCTGGTGTATCGCTTTGGCGAGGAAAAGCTGCTGCTCGTCGTAAATGCCGGAACGACCGACAAAGACTGGCATTGGATAAAGTCACATCATTCAGAGCATGACGACCTGGGAATGCGAAACGCGTCGGCGGAATATTGCCAGATCGCTGTTCAGGGGCCGGCCGCAGTCGGTATCTTGCAAAAACTTACCGAAACCGACCTTTCGTCTATCGGCTATTATCACTTTACCGAAGGCCGGGTTGACGGCGTCGAATCGATCATCTCGCGCACAGGCTACACGGGCGAGGACGGTTTTGAAGTTTATGCCGCACCGCATTACGCCGAGCAGCTTTGGAACAAACTTTTGGAAACTGGCAATTATGGTTCGGCGGACGGCATACTTCCCTGCGGACTTGCAGCTAGGAATACTTTGAGGCTTGAATCAGCGATGTCGCTCTACGGTCACGAACTCGGCGACGACATCACACCGCTCGAAGCAAACCTCGGCTGGATCACCAAACTCCAAAAGGGCACATTTATCGGTTCGGATGCTTTGGCGAAACAAAAAGAAGGTGGTTTGACACGAAAGCTCGCCGGTTTTGAGATGATCGAACCCGGCATCGCACGTGACGGTTACGACGTTTACGTTGGCGATGAAAAGGTCGGCCAGGTCACGTCAGGCAGCCCGGCGCCTTTTCTAAAAAAGAACATTGGCCTCACGTTCTTACCGCCGGAATTTACAAATGCCGGACAAGAAATTAAAATCGATGTCAGAGGCAAGCATCTTAGAGCACAGATCGTGCCGACTCCCTTCTATAAGCGTCAGAAATGAGCGAAGCAAGCTTTACCTGTATAAAATGCGGGAATTCAATGGTCAAGGGGTTTGCGGCCGATAAATCGGAGCTTTATTTTGTGAAGCTCACCTGGATCGACGGTGAACCGCAGCACGCTTCGCTGCTTGGCATCAAAGGTGATAATGTTAATATTCGCGACGCTGAGCGTCGTACTGTTCGCGGCCTGCGATGCGTCAGGTGCGGCTATCTTGAACTTTACGCAGTTTGAACTTTACTATTCGATAATTTATGTCAAATATTCCAGAGAATTTACGCTATAGCAAAGACCACGAATGGGTCGAGGTAGACGGTGACACGGCTGCCGTCGGCATCACCGATTATGCTCAACACGCGCTGGGCGACGTTGTTTATATCGATATGCCGCGTGTCGGTGATAAGTTTTCGACTCACGAGGCCTTCGGCTCGGTCGAATCGGTCAAGGCCGTGTCCGAGATCTTTATGCCGGTCGCGGGTGAGATCGTCGAGGTCAACAACGGCCTCAACGACGCTCCGGAAAACGTCAACAACGAACCTTACACTTCAGGTTGGATGGTCAAGGTCAAAATGGACAATCCGCTCGAGGCCGATGCGATGTTGTCATCCATAGAATATGAAGAATATCTCGCCGCAAGTGCGTGATAGACACCGAGGCTCTTGATCAGATATTTATGTCACGCTTTTTTATTAAGAGGTTCGGAGACATCTCCGGGCCTTTTTTTGCTCTCGATTTCTAAACAAGGAGTAATGGGATCATGAAGATGTTCAAAGGATCGATTTTTTTTGCACTTATTTTAGGACTTGGATCCGTTGCGGCCTCCGCTCAAAATTACAAGATCAAACAAAGCACTTCGATGAGCGGCCATAACATGGGATCGACCGTTTATGTAAAGGGCTCGCGAAAACGGACAGAGAACGGCGGAATGATGGGCATGGCCAATGAAGTCGCAACGATCGAGCAATGTGATCTAAAGCGCACAGTCCAGGTCAACGACAAGAAAAAGCTCTATTATGTCGAACCGACAGCCGTGAGCGAACCGATCACCGCTCCTGTCGGCAAGGCTCCGGTCACAGCCGGAAAAGCGACAAAAGGCGGAACTGTAACTCACACGTCGTCGATCACCGACACCGGTGAACGCAAACAAATGTTCGGCCTAACGGCCCGGCACATCAAAACCTCGATGACGATGGTTTCGTCGCCGGATGCGTGCTCAAAGCAGGATATGCGCATCGACACCGATGGCTGGTACGTCGATCTGCCGCTTTTTTCGTGCCCGTTTACGCCCGGACCGAGAAGTCCTATGGGCCCCGAAGCTCCGCATTCGCGCGGCTGCGAAGACCGCATTATCACCAAGTCGACCGGCACCGGCAAGCTTGGCTTTGCGCTGCAGCTAACTCAGACGATCATTACCGGAGGCCGCGATGAAGCGTTTACGACTTCCATGGAAACCATCGAATTTTCCAAGGCAACGCTCGACGACGCTCTTTTTAACGTGCCGGCGGATTACACACAGACAAGTTCTTCGCAGGACCTTTATGGCAGGCCTGATTTTTCGGCAATGATGAAGGGCGGCGGAAACGACGACGACGAAGATATGCCCATGCCTTCTGTGAATCCGTCTTCGGTTTACAAGAACCCTGTTCCGGGTGCTAAAAAAGCAGGTGTAAAACGTATCGGAGTGTTAGCACCGTCAAATCGCACGAGCGAGATCATATCGCCGCCAAATTTACAGTCGTATTTAATTCGGCAATTAACTGTCGGCAATGTCGAGGCTGTCGCGGTCAGCTCCGAGGCTGACGCCAAGGCCTTGAACTGCGATTATATTTTGTCGAGCGACATTTCGAAACTAAAACAATCGACTGCGAGCAAGATCGGCGGCATTTTTGGCAAGGTGACTAACACCGACACGTCTACCTCCCGAAACTACGAAGCGCAGGTCGATTTCAAACTGATGTTGCTCACAAGCAGCCAATCTGTCTTGCAGAGTAAAGCATCGGCGAAAATTGCCGGCGACGCCGATATGGCCGCTCAAGGAGTCCTGGCTCAGGAGGCAACGGCGATTTTGGCCGTCGCCAAATAAATGCGCGGGATCATTTTTTGTAGGGCGGCATCGGCATTGCGCTTGATGCCGCCTTATTTTCCTCGAAAACAGCTAAATCTCGCACCTGTTTTCGAAATCGATATGCGATTTTGCTATCATTTAGCTTCGCAGGAAAAATTGTTTTTATTGGTTATTTAGATGAGATACATACCAAATTCCCCCGAAGAAAGGGCAGAAATGCTCTCCAATGTCGGCTTGGATTCTGCCGACGAACTATTTCGCTCGATACCTAAAGAAGTTCAACTGGGTCGCAAGCTAAAGGTCACTGATCCGCTTGCCGAGAGCGAGGTCATCGCCGCGATGGAGACGATGGCCGCGAAGAACACTGGCGCGACAAAGCCTTCATTTCTCGGAGCCGGTGTGTATTCGCATTTTTCGCCGACGATAGTCGATCACCTGATCCAGCGCTCTGAATTTTTTACATCGTACACTCCATATCAGCCGGAGATATCACAGGGCACGCTGCAGTACATTTTCGAATTCCAAACGCTCGTCTGTCAGCTCACCGGAATGGAAGTCGCGAATGCGTCAATGTACGACGGCTCGACCGCCATGGCAGAGGCTTATCTTATGGCGCAGCGCGTAACACGTCGCGACAAGATCGTTGTCGCCAAGAGCGTTCACGCAGAATACCGCGCCGTCGCAACGACCTATGCCCAACATGGTGATACTGAGATCGTCGAGATCGGCTATGACGAGACAACAGGCCGAGTTGCCGACCTCTCGGCTCTCGATGACAAAACAGCGGCCTTGGTCGTCCAGTCGCCAAATTTCTTTGGCTGCATCGAGGATCTGACGGCATTGGCCGAAGCTGCTCACGCTGTCGGAGCTTTGTTTGTGGTAGTTGTAACCGAGGCGATCTCGTTCGGACTACTGAAAACGCCCGGAGCATGCGGAGCCGACATCGTTGTTGGCGAAGGCCAGTCGTGGGGAGTGCCGATGGGCTTTGGCGGTCCGCATGTTGGCTTATTTGCGACGCAGGAAAAATTCGTTCGCCAGATGCCCGGACGCCTCTGCGGCGTCGCTTATGACAAAAATGGCAATCGCGGTTTTGTCCTTACGCTTTCGACCCGCGAGCAGCACATACGCCGTGAAAAAGCGACCTCAAACATCTGCACGAACCAGGGCCTGATCGCCCTCGCCGCGACCATTTACATGGAAACGATGGGCAAAAAAGGCCTGCAGGAAGTCGCGATGCAAAACGCACAAAAAGCTGCCTATGCTGCGAAGCAGATCGCGGCGGTCGAAGGCTATTCGCTGCCTTTTTCTGCACCGACATTTAATGAATTTGTTGTCCGCGGCCCGCGGCCTGCGGCTGAGATCTTAGAAAAACTGCGAACCAAAGATGGCATCATCGGCGGCTTGGCATTGTCGAAATACTACGACGGTCATGACAATGACCTTCTCGTCTGTGTGACCGAAACAAATACCCGCGAGCATATCGATGCCCTAGCGGACAGTTTGTCGTAAACAAAATGATCTTTGGTGCGACAGAAATCCTGATCTGCATCGTGCCTGTTTTTTTGGTTATCGCGGTCATTGGCATAACGCTGTTAGTTCGAAATCGTAAGGCCGAAAAGTGAGGAGGAATTCTTTTGTGAAAATTCAAAACGACATAGATCGCAGGAGATTTCTCACATCTGCCGGAAAGGGCCTCGGCCTGATGGCTTTGTCCTCATCAGTTGTTGGCTCGCTTCTTTCGAATATTCAGGCAGCAGGCAAACACATCGCCCATCTATCGCCGATCGAGGCGGCAATGGACGAAGACTATTGGGTGACGATCCAACAGGCATTCTCAGTCACACGAGGCATCGTAAACCTTAATAACGGCGGCGTATCACCCAGCCCACGAATCGTGACGGAAGCATTTGTCCGCTACACGTGGCAGCAGGAAGACGCGACCGCCTATACGATGTGGCAAATACTCGAGCCGCAATCGGAAACTATCCGGACCGGCCTTGCTGAAGTCTTTGGCTGTGACGCTGAGGAGATCGCGATCACGAGAGGCTCCAGCGAATCGCTCGAAATACTTCTGATGGGTTTGGACCTGAGATCAGGTGACGAGATATTGACAACGACGCAGGATTACCCGCGAATGCTTACCACGCTAAAACAGCGGGAGATGCGTGAGGGCCTGAAACTTAATCTCATTAAGATCCCGGTTGCGCCGGCTAATATCGACGACGTTGCAACAGCCTTTGAGAAAGCGGTCACTCCAAAAACCAGGCTGATCTTGATGGCACACCAGATCAACCTGACGGGGCAGATCAACCCGGTAAAAAAAGTCTGCGAAATGGCTCGCGCCCGCGGTATCGAAACGATCGTTGACGGTGCACATTCCTTCGCACAATTCGATTTCAAACGCGACGATCTGGGCTGTGATTACTTCGGCACTTCCCTGCACAAATGGATCTACGCCCCGAAAGGCACAGGGATGCTTTACGTCAAAAAAGACAAGATTCCGAAAGTTTGGGCGTTGATGGCGTCCGAAGATAAAAACAAGAATGACATCCGCAAATATGAGGAGATAGGCACGCACTCAGCCGCGATGCGGCTCGCGATCGGTGAAGCCATCCTCTTTCACAACGCCATCGGCGGCAAACGAAAAGAAGAGCGGCTGCGTTATCTCTCCCGGTATTGGATGAACAAACTCAAAGACGTGCCGAAGGTCGGCTTTAATACATCGTTCGATCCGAAACAGTCATGTGCGATCGCCAATTTCAAGATCGACGGTATCGATCCCACCGATATCGGCACATATCTGATGTCGAAACACAAGATCTTCACAACTCCGATAATTCACGACGAATTTACAGGCATTCGCATTACGCCGAATGTCTATACGACTCTATGGGAACTCGACAGATTTTGTGACGCGGTCGAGTCAATAGCAAGAAAAGGATTACCAAAGGCCTAAGTTTATGAGCATTAAAAAAGTTACACAACATCCTACACAAAATGAGGCGTTGATATTCGAACGTTCGCAGACAGGGCGCGTTGGGTATCACCTTCCGAAGCTTGACGTTCCGGAAACCGACGGCCTCTTGTCTGACGATCTGCGTCGCGATGACGGCCTTGATGGCGTTCCCGAGGTTTCTGAGGTCGATGTCGTGCGGCATTTTACGCGGATATCGACGTGGAACTATTCGATCGACCTTGGAATGTATCCGCTCGGTTCGTGCACGATGAAATACAATTCGCGGCTTAACGAAAAGGTCGCGCGTATAGGTGGTTTCGCAGGTCTGCACCCGCTTGCTCCTGAGGAAGAAACACAAGGAGCTCTCGAGTTGATGCACCGTCTGCAGGAGGATCTCGCAGAGATCACCGGGCTGCCGGGCGTTTCGCTGCAGCCTGCCGCAGGCGCACAGGGCGAGATGACGGGCGTAATGCTCATCCGTGCGTTCCTCGACAAGCGTGACGGCGAAGCATCAAAGGACCGCCGCGTTATGCTCATTCCAGATTCTGCTCACGGAACCAACCCGGCGTCAGCCGCGCTCGCAGGATTTACTGTGAAGACGATCCATTCGACCGCTGAGGGCCTTACAGATCTCGATCACCTTCGCCAGCTTTGTGACGAAGGCGGTGTTGCCGGCTTAATGCTCACAAATCCGAACACCGTTGGAATTTTCGAAAAGAATATCAAAGAGATCTGCGATATCGTCCACACCGCCGGCGGGCTCGTCTATATGGACGGTGCGAACATGAACGCGCTGGTCGGTGTCGCTCGACCGGGCGATATGGGTGTTGACGTGATCCACCTAAATCTGCATAAGACATTTTCCACACCACACGGCGGCGGCGGTCCTGGATGCGGCCCATGCTGCTGCACGGCGGAGCTTTCCGAGTTCCTTCCGGTGCCGCGTGTCGAAAAGACCGGCGAACGTTATCACCTGAATTACGATCAGCCGGGCTCGATCGGCAGAGTAAAGGCTTTTCACGGCAATTTCGGAATGATGGTGCGTGCACTTTCCTACATACAAACGCATGGTGCGGAAGGACTAAAAGAAGCCACCGAAACCGCCGTCCTCAATGCCCGTTACGTATCGCATAAGCTGAGAGACACCTATGACGCTCCTTACGAGTCCGACTGCATGCACGAAGCGATATTCTCGCACAAAAACCAGTCCAGGAAAGGCGTCGTCACGCTCGACATTGCAAAGCGTCTGATCGATTACGGGTTTCACCCGATGACGGTCTACTTCCCACTCGTTGTTGAAGGAGCAATGCTGATCGAGCCGACCGAATCCGTCGGCCGTGCCGATCTCGATGCTTTTATCGAGGCGATGAAAAACATCGATCAAGAAGGTCAGGAAAACCCGCAGCTTGTCATTGACGCTCCTCACTCGACGAGGATCGGCCGCCTCGACGAAGCCACGGCGGCACGCAAACCGGTACTTCGCTGGCGCAAAGATATGGAAGCAACAGCAAGCACCGTCTAGCTGCTTACTCTCTCAGGCACTGCACGCAGTAATTGATTCGCTCTGACGTGCGCTATACTTTGTCAGCGCTCGAAATAGGAGAACTAATATGGAAAGCTTTCTAGGCAGATACTCGACATACATTTACGCAGTCCTGAGGATCGTATCGGGCTTTGTTTTTATGCTGCACGGAACGCAAAAGTTCTTTGGCTATCCGCCAAACCTGAAGGGCGGCGGGCAGCTCGATGCTTTGATGACCGTTGGAGCCGGTGTTGAGTTGATTGGCGGTTTTCTAATATTTATCGGCCTGTTCTCGGGAATTGCGGCATTCATATCCAGCGGCCAGATGGCTGTGGCCTATTTTATGTTCCACCAGCCAAACGGAATATGGCCTCCGACAAATGGCGGCGACTCGGCTGTTCTTTATTGTTTTATTTTCCTTTACATTGCGTCGCGGGGTTCGGGCGTTTGGAGCGTTGAATCCATCTTTAAGGGCAGTCGATCAAAGAGCGATTAAGACTGGCAAACACAGCAACGCAATTCACATCTAATCACCGAGGAAATTATGGAAGATTTTACAACCACATTTGGCAATTCGGTGGCTGAGGCTGCGCCGATAGAACGCGC